>VXNF01000046.1 GCA_009840735.1 Acidimicrobiia bacterium
CCGCCCCCCCCCGACGCCCCGACCCCCGACGCCTCAGCCGAAGGCGCCGGGGCGGGCCGACTGTCGCCGATGCGGGGCTTTCGTTGCGCGGGGGCACCGCCGGCGCTCTCCGGGTCGCGGCGGCCCTCGGGGCCGCTCAGGCGACCGTTGTCGTCGCCGCCGGAGTGGCGGCGGCTCGTGGAATCAGAGCGGCTCTTGGCGGATCCAGCGTCCGTCTGAGAGGACGATGACATTGCGTAGTTCCCTTCTCATAGCGCGCAGACCTTTTGCTGCGCGGCGGGAACGGCGCTGTCGGAGGCCGTGGCGAGTAGGTCGCCGGCCGGCGCCAGTGCGCCAGCTTCGGGAGCAAGCGGCTCGTACCGTTCGCCGTCCCGCGTCATCCATTGATGCAACCGCCGGACGCGCTGAGCGGCCAGCGGGGGGGCGATGAGGCGCAGGAACTCTGCGGGCCGCACCGCCCGGGGTTTCGTGCCGAGTTCGGCAACGAGGACGCTTCCCGAGAAGGCGTCCAGAATGTGCAACTCTCCGACGGCCGTGCGCACGTCGGAGACGGTCGTTCGCCCTTTGCGCTCGCGTTGCAGGGGAAGGCTCTCCGCGGAGCGCACCGCTTCGACCCAAGCGGCGGCGGCCGAAAGGTCCGTCTCGGCCAGCGCGAACTCCCAGGTGCAGCTCGTGACCGCCTCTTGCAGCGACACGGCCCCGGGGCGCAGCGGGCAGGCGTCGCTGGCGGCCATTCCGTCGGGCAGCACCGCGCTGAGCCGCTCGGGCATGCAGGCGGCCCAGGAGAACACCTCCTCGGGCGAGACCCGCAGGTCCACGTCGAGGTACTCCGCGGTCGATTCCTGCCCGGTGGCGAGAGCCAGCCCGAAGGAGATTCTCGGCCGAGGGCTGAACCCCTGCGAGTACGCCAAGGGCAGCTCCGCCCGTCGCAGGGCGCGTTCCCAGATCCGAGCGGCGTCGCGATGGCCGCAGAAGCGGATCTTGCCCTGCTTGGACCAGCGCAGACGGACCCTCACGCCGCACCCGCCAGCGGACCGGTCCCCCGCAGCCGCACCGGCACAGGCGCCGACGAAGGCAGCAGACTCTGGCCGGTGCCCTGGCTGCCGCCCGCGGGAGGCAGCGCCGAGGCCACGACGTGCTCAATGCCGTAGCCCGTGCAGGCCCCGCAGTCGTAGCAGGGCGTCCAGCGGCAGTCCTCCAGGCCGGCGCCGGCGAGGGCGTCCTGGAAGTCCTGCCACAAGAAATCCTTGTGCAGACCGGCCGAGAGGTGGTCCCAAGGGAGCGCCTCGTCGCTGCGGCGATGCCGGTAGGCGTAGTCCTCCACCGACAGGCCGCAGCGCTCCATGGCCTCCAGCCAGAGCGGGTAGTCGAGGTGCTCCGACCACTCCTGGAAGGTGCCGCCGCGACGCCAGACCTCCTCGATGACCGCCCCGAGACGGCGGTCTCCCCGGCTGGCCAGCCCCTCGACGAGCGTGGCCTCGGGGTCGTGCCAACGCACCTTCACGCTCCGGTCGGCGCGCAGGTCGTCGGTCAGCAGGGCGATCTTGCGGCGCAGCTCCTCGACGGTGTTCTGGCCGAACCACTGGAACGGCGTCTGCGGTTTCGGCACGAAGCCCCCCACCGACACCGTCACCGAGGCGCCGCGCACGTGGCGTCGCCCCACCTCCACGCAGCGGCGCGCCAGAGCGGCGATGCCCAGGACGTCCTCGTCGGTCTCCGTCGGCAGCCCCACCAGGAAGTACAGCTTCACCCGGCGCCATCCCTGGGAGAAGGCACTCTCGACGGCCGCCTCAAGGTCCTCGCTGCTGATGAGCTTGTTGATCACCTGGCGCAGCCGCCACGACCCGGCCTCGGGGGCGAAGGTCAGGCCGGTGCGCCGCGCCCGCTGCAGCTCAGCGGCCAGACCCACGGTGAAGGCGTCGACGCGCAGGCTGGGCAACGACACCGACACGGCCGGGCAACCGGCACCGTCGTCTGCGGGCCCGACGACCTCCGCCACGAGGTCCTCGATGCCACTGAAGTCCGCGGTAGACAGCGAGGTGAGCGCCACCTCGTCGTAGCCGGTCCGCCGCAAGCCCTCGCTGACCATGGTGCGCACCTGATCAGCCGGTCGCTCGCGCACGGGCCGAGTGATCATGCCGGCCTGGCAGAATCGGCAGCCCCTCGTGCACCCCCGGAAGACCTCCACGTTGAGGCGGTCGTGGACGACCTCGGTGAGGGGGACCAGCTGCCGTTTCGGGTAGGGCCAGTCGCCGAGCGCGGCGATCGTGCGCTTCTCCACGGTCTCCGCCACGCCCGGCCAGCGCGGCGTCGCCGTCCCTCCGACGGTCACCTCGAAAGCTTCGGGCACGTAGACCCCTTCGAGGCGCGTCAAGCCCTCCAGCACGGCGCGCCTGCCCCCGGCGCGCCGGGCGGCGACGGTCTCGGTGATCTCCCCCACTGCCTCCTCGCCGTCGCCGAGCACGAAGAAGTCCACGAAATCCGCCAAGGGCTCGGGGTTGAAGGCGCAGTGACCACCCGCGCCGACCAGCAGGTCCCCGTCGTAGCGGTCCGCGGCGCGCACGGCCGCCCCGGCCAAGTCGATGAGGTTCAGCACGTTGGTGTAGACCAGCTCAGAGGACAGGTTGAAGGCCAGGATGTCGAACTCGCCAGCCGCCAGGTGGGTGTCCACCGAGAACAGCGGCAGGCCCCGCTGGCGCATCAGAGCCTCCAGATCCCCCCAGGGGGCATAGGCCCGCTCGGCAGTGGCGTCGCTGCGCTCGTTGAGGATCTCATAAAGGATCTGCAGGCCCTGGTTGGGCAGACCCACCTCGTAGCTGTCGGGGTAGCAGAGGAGCCAAGCCACCTTCTCGGGGCCGTGCGCCGCCGGCCGCGCGCCCTCCTCGCCGCCGATGTAGCGCGCCGGACGCTGGACCTGATCTAACAGGGGCTCCAAGTCGGGCCAGATCGAACGCACGCCTCTCAGGCTACCGGCCTCGCCTTCCGGCGATGGTCACCGGTCAGCCGGCGCGCACTGCATGGCGGCGCATCGAGACGTTCAGCACCAAGCCCAGCGCCATCGTCGTGGTCAAGATCGAGGAGCCGCCGTAGGACAGCAGCGGCAGCGGGATGCCGATCACCGGCATGATGCCGGCGGCCATTCCCACCGTCTGGAACACCTGGAAGAGCACCATGCACAACACGCCTGTCGACAGCAGAGAGCCGAACAGGTCGCCGGCGACCCGCGCCGCCCGCCAGATCCGCCATAGCAGCACCGCCAGCAGCGCTAGCGCGGCCGCGCTGCCCAGGAAGCCCAGCTCCTCGCCCACGACGGTGAAGATGAAGTCGGTCTCCTGGGCGGGCACCAGGCCGCTGCGGGTCTGGGTGCCCTGCCCGTAGCCTTGCCCGGCCAGCCCTCCGTTGCCGATGGCGATCTGAGCCTGCTCGATGTTGAAGGTGTCCCCGGCGTCACCGGCCGGGTTCACGATCGAGTCGATGCGTTGTCGCTGGTAGTCCTCGACGAGGCCCGAGTTCAACACCAGCGCCAGACCCACCAGGCCGAGGGCTGTCGCCACGGCGATGTGGCGTGCCTGCGCCCCTGCCACGAGCAGCACGCCCATGGCGATCACCGCGAACACGACCGCGGTGCCGGCGTCGGGCTCCAGCAGCACCAGCATGACCGGCAAGGCCACCAGTCCGAGCGCACCGACGAGTTGACCGAGCGTCAGCCGCCCGCCGAAGCGCGAGGCGTAGTGGGCCAGCACCACGATCATCGCCAGCTTGCCGAACTCCGCGGGCTGCACCTGGTAGCCGCCGACCACGAACCAGGCGCGTGCGCCCTGGCGCACCGACCCGAGCGGCGTCACCACCAAGACGAGCACCAAGACGGTCACGCCGTACAGGGGCCAGACCAGCGAGCGGAACCGCCGATAGTCGACGCTGGCGACGACGGCGCCCAGCATTCCGCCCACGCTGGCGAAGAGCGACTGCCTGCGGAGATAGAAGTCGCTGTAGGCGTCGGGGTCGATGCCGCGGGTGGCGCTGTAGATCATGGCGATACCGAAGAGCGTCAGCGCGGTCGCGCTCAGGACCAGGACCAGGTCGGCATGCAGCCAAGGGGCCAGCGGGGGGACCCGCGGCAACAGGCGGCGCCTCGCGCGTGCCTCACCGGCGGTGCTCATGACCCCTCCGACGGCGCTGCGGCGGCCAGGTCCTCGCGGGGCGTCTCCGCCGAGGCCTCGGGGATCCGGTCCAGGGCCACCGCCTCGAGGATGCGCCGCACCACCGGTGCCGCCGCCTCGCCGCCGAAGCCGGACTCTTCCAACAGCACCGTCACGAGGTAGCGCGGCTGGGGCAGCGGGCCGAACCCCACGAAGACCGCCGAGTCGGCCTTGCCCAAGACCTCCGCGGTGCCGGTCTTGCCCGCCACGGGCCACTGCGCGTGGGGGAAGCCGCTGAAGGCACCCTGGGCGGTGCCGATGCGCTCGTCGGTGCGCAGCGTGGTGGCGCCGCGCATGCCGTCGAGGATCGGCGCGTAGAGGTCCGCCGGCAGGTAGACGCGGGAGGCCAGGCGCGGGCGGATCTGGTTCACCCATTCGCCGCTGAGCGGATCCACCGTGCCGACCGCCACGTTGGGCAGATAGATCCGGCCGCCGCTGGCGAAGACCGCGAAGGAATTGGCCAGCTGCAGCGGGGTCACGCCCAGATCGCCTTGGCCGATGGAGATGTTGATGGTGTCGCCGGTGCGCCAATCGGGGTCGGGGAAGGCGTCGGGGTTGGCGTCGTGGCGGGCGCGCTTGATCTCGGCGTCGGGCACGACGCCGGCGTGCTCGAAGGGGAGCGCGATCCCGGTCGTCTTGCCGAACCCGAAGTCGCGGGCGGTCTGTTGGATCTGATCCTCGTCGTAGCCGGCGCGCCGCGAGAACTGCTCGGCCAGCTTGTAGAAGTACACGTCGCTGGAGACGGTGATGGCCATCCGCAAGTCGACGGGACCGTTGGGCGCCCGGTCGGGGTTCTCGAACTCGCACTCGCCGATGCAGTCATCCAGCACGTGATAACCGGGGTCCTCGGTGGTCTGGGTGATGCCGAGGAAGCCGTCGGGTCCGAGCAGACCCGTCGACAGCGCCGCGTAGGAGGTGATCGGCTTCATCGTCGAGGCGGGCGCGTACACGCCCTGGATGGCGCGGTTGTTGAGGGGGGCGTGACTCGCCGGATGCACGAAGGTCTCGAACTCCTCTGCGCTGATGCCGCCGATGAACAGCCGCGGGTCGTAACCGGGGTGGCTGGCCATGGCCAGCACGTTGCCGTTGCGGGGATCCAGCACGACCGCGGCGCCCGCCGGGGCGGCGAAGGTCACGAACGCCTCCTCCACCGACTCGTCCTGGCGTTCGCGGGCCTCCAGCAGGCCGCGCCGCAGCTCCTCCTCCACGAGTCGCTGCAAGTCGGCGTCGATCGTCAAGACGACGTCGGTTCCCGGCTGCGGCGCCCGGAAACCGCGCTCGCGGACCACGTTGCCGACGTTGTCGACCTCGATCTCCCGCCATCCGGGGGTGCCCCGCAGGACGTCCTCGAAGGCGAGTTCCACTCCTGACTTGCCGATCTCGTCCACGCTGCCGTAACGCTTCGGGTGGTTGCGGCGCGCCTCGAGCTCCTCGGCGGTGATGGTGTCTACGTAGCCGAGCACGTGCGCCGCCAGTTCGCCGTAGGGGTAGACGCGCCGGGCGCGCCGGACCACTTCGACGCCGGGGAACTCCTCGTTGCGCTCGGCCAGGAACACCTTGATCGAGTCCGACACGCCGACCGCAAGGGGGATCCGGTCGAACGGCCCGTAGGCGGGATCGGCCATCGCCTCGGTCAGCTCCGTGGACTTGGTGAGCAGCCCCGAACGCGAGAGCTGGCGCGCCAGTTCCAGGGCCAGGCGCTGGCGCTGTGCGGTGCCGATCTGGTCGCGCAGGATGAAGGCGTCCATCGTGACGACGTTGACGATGCGGTTGCCGACCAGCTCGCGTCCCTGCACGTCGAAGATGCGGCCGCGGGGGGCGGGCTCGGGCACCGTGCGGATAATGTTGCCGGTGGCTTGGGCCACGAACTGCTCCGAGGTCACCACCTGCAGGTACCAGAGCCGCACCACCAGGGTCGCCAGCAGCGCCAGCCCGATCACCCCCAGGATGCTGAGCCGTAGCCGGCGCGAGTCGGATCGGCTGAGTCGACCCCTGCCGCCGGGCGCCTCGGAGGACCAACCCGCACCGGCGGGCGTTCCCAGGCTCATCGTCCGGGGCGGCGGTCCAGTGCGCGCCCCTGCGACAGCGCCCGGCGCGGGCGCGCCGCGCCGGTCAGAGCCCACCTCACCAACAGCAGCGCCGGCGCCGCCAGCAGCGCCGACCACAACGCCACGACGCCCAGGGTCAGGACGTACCGGTCATCGAACAGGTGATCTTGGCCGACCACTTCACCGGCGAACACGTACAGCGACAAGCCCAGAGCCACGAAGGGCGGCACCAGCCACCACGCCCGCACCGTATAGCCCGTCAGCAGGCCCGCCGCGGCAGCTCCGGCGGCGTACGCGAAGGCGGCCAGCCCCAACGGTGTGCCGGCGACCAGGTCGTACAGCAGACCAGCGACGAAGCCGAACCGCAGACCGCGCCGCTGGCCTCCCACGAGGCCCCCCGCGACAGCCAGGACCAATAGCGGCTCGGGCGCTCGACCGGCTATGCGCAGGCCGTCGAGGAGCCCTGCTTGCAGCACGAACACCGAGAACAGCGCGAGGGCCGATCTGCTCTGAACTCTGATCGACTCGCCGTTCAGGGCAATGGGTCCCATCACAGGGCGCTGTCGTAGAGCAGGATGGTCAGGAAGTGCAGCGAGTCCAGGGAGGCCGCGGGCTGCACGAACAGCACCTGGTTGAGTCCCGGGTCAACCGCCACCTCGGCCACCAGACCCACCGGGACATCCGGCGGGTAGACGCTGCGGTCGATCCCGCTGGTCGTGACGAGCATTCCCACATGCACCGAGGTGGCCAGCCCGACACCCTCACTCACGACCAGCGGCTGGCCGAGCCCGGTGCCCCGCGCCACGGCCACCGCGTCGGTACCCACGAGTCGAACCCCCAATTCGAATTCGGGGTCGCTGATGAGCCGCACCCGCGAGCGGCCGGGAGACACGTCGACCACCCGCCCCACCAGCCCGGCGCTGGTCACCGCCGGCATCCCGACCCGCACACCCGCCCCTGAACCCTTGTCCACATCCACGGTGAAGTCGGGGAAGTTGCCGATGTGCCGCACGACTCGCCCCGTGGTCGAGGGTATGTCAGCCACGTACCCGATCCCCGTCTCAGCCAGAAGGGCCCGGAGGACCTCAGCGGCGCTGGCGTTGGCCAGGTCGCGGCCCCGCTCGACGTCGAGTTCGGCACGGAGACGCTCGTTATCCGCCCGGAGGTCGTCATATTCCGTGACGGCCTCCCAGGCGTCCACCAGCGGGCGCCCGGCTCGCTGCGCGCCCGAGATCACCGGGTCTAGGACGCCCTCGACGGCACCCTTGGCGCGCTCGAATGGCTCGACGTTGCGCACGTCGAGGGTGACGAGCGTGACGGTGATGAGAACCAGGAGTACGAGCGTGAGACGGGATCGGCCCCCGACGATGGCCACGACTGCGGGGACCGCTCCCCTATTCGGTCGCCCAGCTAGTCAGCGACCGGCGAATGCAGCACGCCTCTCAGTGACTCGAACTCCTCGAGCGAGTGTCCCGACCCGTAAGCCACGACGTATTGGGGGTTCTTCACGCGGTTGACCTTGATCCCCGTCTCCGAGGCAAGCAGCTCGGCGAGGCCAAGGAGCCGCGAACCCCCGCCCGCGAGGTGAATCCCGGCCTCCATGATGTCTGCGGTGAGTTCGGGCGGCGCCGCGTCGAGCGTCGCCTGCACCCCGCCGATGATCTCATTGAGCGGCTCTTGAATCGCCGCGCGCAGCTCGGCGGTGCCGAGGCCGACACTCCGGGGCAGGCCGGAGACCAGGTCGCGTCCGGGAACGGTCACGTTGATCTCCTCGTTCAGGGGCCAAGCCGAGGTGTACTTGACCTTCACCTGCTCAGTGGTCTGCTCGCCCAGACTGAGGCTGTACTCCTTGCGGATGTAGTCGCTGATTGTCTGATCGAAGTCGTCGCCGGCCACCCGCACCGAACGGCTCACCACGATCCCGCCGAGCGAGATGACGGCGATCTCGGTGGTCCCGCCGCCGACGTCCACGATCATGCTGCCCGCGGGTTGCTGGACGGCGATGCCTGCACCGATTGCGGCCGCCATCGGCTCCTCGATGATGAACACGGGCCGGCGGGCGCCGGCGTACTCGGCCACCTCCTGGACCGCTCGCTGCTCTACCGGAGTGATGCCCGAGGGCACGCAGATGACCACGCGCGGCTTGGCGAAGCGGTTGCTGTGAACCTGCTGGATGAAGTAGCGCAGCATCTTCTCGCAGACGCTGAAGTCGGCGATCACGCCTTCCTTCAGGGGGCGCACCGTGCGGATGTTGGCCGGCGTGCGACCGATCATCTCCTTGGCGTTGCGGCCCACCGCCAGCAGGCGATCGGTGCGGGCCTCCAGAGCCGCCACGCTGGGTTCCTCCAGCACGATGCCCTCGCCGCGGACGTACACCATGGTCGTGGCGGTTCCCAGATCCACGGCGATGCCCCGGCCGACGGAGCCGCTGATTCTTTTTGACACTCGTGGCATGGTCGCTAGTCGAAATCCATTCGGAGCTTGTTGGAGCGTGCCCGCGGTTGTCGCCAGGATATTACCCCAGCGGGTTGCCCACAAATCGCAGGGGCACGTCGCTGCGGCACGTCTCTGCGGAACGCCTCTGCGGCACGTTGCAGCAGCGCCCTGCGGTGTTGGGGTGGGCCGTGAGGGACTTGAACCCCCGACCCCTTGCGCGTCATGCAAGTGCTCTTGCCAGCTGAGCTAACGGCCCCACCGTCAGGCTATCGCGCCGGAGCCTGCCCCGCAGGCTCCGGCGGAGGACTCCAGAGCACCGGGCGGGATTCGAACCCGCGATAGACGGCTTTGCAGGCCGCTCCCTTCGTCCGCTCGGGCACCGATGCAGATTTGTGTGTGCGGACCCGCGCGCAGGTTTGTGTGCGCGGGTCTGTGCGGCCCGCGGGGACTCGCCCCCGGCGAGGCTGCGAGCGGGCGACCGGGCTCGAACCGGCGACCTTCACCTTGGCAAGGTGGCGCTCTACCAACTGAGCTACGCCCGCACTGGCGCGCCATCCTAACCGGCGGCCGGCTCGATCAGGCCTGGCCCTCCGCCGGGCGGTCCTTCTCCACCGACTCGAGGAACTCCGCGAGCGCCGCCGAGACGGCCTTGGTCTCCACGAGGAAGCCGTCGTGGCCGTGGGGGCTCTCCACGAGCGTGTAGTGGCAGTCGCCGTCGGCCGCCACGATCAGGTCCCTCAGCTCGGTCTGCTGCCGAGGCGGGTAGAGCGTGTCGGAACTGATCGAGACGGTCAGCACGGGCACACCGATGCGCGCCACCGCCCGTTGCAGCCCGCCCCGGCCGCGACCGATGTCGTGGGTGTCCATCGCCTTGTTCAGCAGCAGATACGAGTTGGCGTCGAAGCGCCGCACCAGTTTCTCGCCGTGGTAGTCGAGATAGCCCTCGACCCCGAAGCGGTCCCACAGCCCGAACTGCTCGTTGGGGCGCACGAGCGACCGGCCGAACCGCTCGGCGAACAACTCGTCGCTGCGGTAGGTGATCTGCGCCACCGCGCGGGCCAGCGCTAAGCCCTCGTGCGGTCCGTCGCCGGGCTCGGCGTCGTAGTACTCGCCGCTGCGCCAGCGGGGATCAAGCGCGATGGCGGCCCGCCCGACGGCGCTCCAGCCGATCTGCCACGGGCTGGCCGCGCAGCCGACGGCCAGCGGGGCGATGGATCGCACGCGCCCCGGATACATGGCACCCCATTCGAGGGCTTGCATGCCCCCCATGGAGCCGCCGACCACGCAGAGCCACCGTTCCACGCCGAGATGGTCGGCCAGACGCGCCTGGCCGCGCACCATGTCCCGGATCGTGACCGGCGGGAACGACGCCGCCCAGCGCCGCCCGGTCGCCGGGTTCAGCGAGGCCGGGCCGGTCGTCCCCTGGCAGCCGCCCAGCACGTTGGCGCACACCACGAAGTAGCGGTCCACGTCGATGGCCTCGCCAGCGCCGACGACGCCCTGCCACCAGCCGCGCTTGGACAGGTGCGGGTCGTAGGCGTGAGCGTCGCCGGTGAGCGCGTGGCACACGAGCACAGCGTTAGCGCCGTCTCCGTCCAGGGTCCCCCACGTCTCATAGGCGATGGTGACGCCCTCCAGGGTGTCGCCGCTCTCCAAGACGAAGGGGTGCCGGCCCTCCAAGGTAAAGAACCGCCGGTCGTCAGGCGGGTCGCCCTCCTGCCAGGCGCCCGAGGACGGCAGGCCGGCTGCCAGGCGCGACGGTCGCGTTGCGCCGGGAGCTTCAGGCATCGGCCCAGGGTTCCGGGTCTGCTTCACGCAGCAGCACCACGTCCACATGCTCAGTAAACCCCGGAATCGCCAGGGATCCGATTGAGTCCGCGCCGGTGTTGACCATCAGGTCCGAGAGCATCGACTCCGGTGCGAGCAATTGGCCGGGTTCTGCAAGGTCGCAGAGGTGCGCGGCCAGATTTACCGCGTTCCCGATGTAGTCGTCCCCCTCGAAGAGAATGACCGGCCCGGCGGCGATGCCGGCGCGCAGCGGCAGCACCCCATCGGTGGCGTTCACGTTCTGGAGGTGGACGACCGCCTCCACGAGCGGCTCGTTCTCGACGCCGACGAGCATGGCGCCGTCGCCGAGCCATTTGGCGATCCGAACGCCGTGGCTCGCCACCACAGCGCGGACTACGCCGCGGAACTCAGCCAGCAGAGCCACCGCCTCGCGGTCCCCGTGGTCGTCGGTGAAGCGTGTGAAGTTGCACAGGTCCACGAAAGCGAACCCCCGCTCGACGCGGGCCGGGCTGATACCTGCGACCAGCGCCGAATCGTCCACCGGCTCAGGCCGGGGCGCTGCCGGCAGTCGACTCGTCGGCACCGAGGGGCGTCTGCTCGTCGCTGACCTCCGCCGGCTCAGCGTCGCCGGCGGGGGCTTCGTCAGCGGGCCCCGCGTCGTCTTCGGGAGACTCCGCTGACGCCTCATCGTCGCTCGGCGAGGCCGCCTCGAGCGACGCCTCGATGAGCCGCCGACGCGGCGTCACGAGAAGCAGGAACAGGCCCGACAGCAACAGCACGGCGGCCATCACCCAGATGTTGACCCGCACCCCGGCCAGCAGGCTGGCAACGTCCACCCGCAGCGCCTCGATCCACAGCCGCCCGGCCGAGTAGCACAGCAGATAGAGCGCCATGAGGTGGCCGCGCGGGAGCCTGCCGCGCAGCGCCACCCGCCACAGCAGCCCGAACACCAGCATGTTCCAGACCATCTCGTAGGCGAAGGTGGGATGGAACGTCTCGTCCTCGAGGTACTCCGGCGGACGGTGCTCGCGGTCGATCTCCAAGCCCCACGGAAGATCGGTCGGCCTCCCGAAGAGTTCCTGGTTGAACCAGTTGCCGAGCCGGCCGACGACCTGGCCCACGGGGAATCCCACGGCGGCGGCGTCGAGCAGCGCACGCATCGGCATGCTGCGCAACCGGGCGACGATGAGGCCGCCGATCGTCGCGCCCAGGATCCCCCCTGGAATGCCGAGGCCGCCCTCCCAGATCTTGATCACGTCCAGCCAGCGGCCGTCGTAGTTCTTCCAGTCGGTCAGAACGTGGTAGCCACGGGCACCGATCAGACCCGCCGGGACGCCGACCACCGACACCTGCACCGCCCATTCCGGGTTGAGGCCGCGGCGTTGCAGCAGGCGCGCCGCAGCGTACGCGCCCGCGATCACGCCGATCGCCACCATGAGTCCGTAGAGGCGGAGGTTCAGGGGCCCGAGGGAGAGCGTGCCCACGTCAAAGCTGGGAATGGAAGCGATCAAGTGGACTCTCCGATGCGGGAATCGCCGACCGGGGGCGGTTCCCGCCCGCACTGCGCACCGCCGCCAGCAAGCTTAGCCGGGTGCCACCGGGCCACCGGGCACGGTTATCGTGCCGCGGTGTCCCCAGGATCGACCGCCGGCCTGCTCGCCGAGCGCAAGGGACGCCGCAGGATCGCTGTCTGCCTGCCGGCCCTGAACGAGGAACGCACCGTCGGTGCGATCTGCGCCTCGGTTCGCCGCACGCTCATGGGGCCCGCCGACGGACTCGTGGACGACCTGCTAGTCGTGGACGGCGACTCGACCGACCGCACCCGCGAAGTCGCCGCGGCCGCCGGCGCCCGGGTGGTGCGCGCCGGGGAGGTGCTGCCGGAGGCCGGTCCGGGTCTCGGCAAGGGCGACGCGCTCTGGAAGAGCCTGGCCGCCACCTCCGCCGACCTGATCGTGTGGTGCGACGCCGACCTGAGGAACTTCGAGGCCCGCTTCGTGACCGCCCTGGTGGAACCGTTGCTGGCTGAGGAGCGGATCGTGCTCGTGAAGGGCTACTACGAGCGGCTGCTCGACGGTCGCCCGGGGGGCGGCCGCACCACCGAGCTGATGGCGCGCCCGCTGCTGGCGCAGTTCTTCCCCGAGTTGGCGCACCTGCGCCAGCCCCTCGGCGGCGAGTACGCGGTGCGTCGGCGGGCTGTCGAGCAGGTGCCGTTCGTGCAGGGCTGGGGCGTGGAGGTGGGACTGCTGATCGACCTCTCGCGCCGCTTCGGGGCAGACTCCATCGCCGAGGCCGACCTCGGCGTGCGCCGCCACCGCAACCGGCCGCTGGAGGAACTGAGCCCGCAGGCCTTGGCCATCCTGCAGACCGTGCTCCAGCGCGCCGGCGTCAGTCCGCCGACAGCCAGCGGCCGTTGGCGAGCCGGCCTGCAGATTCCTGGAGCGGAGACTCAGGAGGTGTCGCTGCAGGAGCGTCCCAGCCTCAGCAGCCTGAGCGGCCGCCCGAGCGGCTAGCTCCGCGCTGCGATCCCAGACAGCGGTGCAGCAGCGGCTCGCCGTGGCGGCGTCGGCGACGCGTTCAGCTGCAACCGCTAGTGGCGCCGCAGGTGGCGCAGGCGTAGCACGAGCCGGCCCGCACCATGCGGGTTCCACAGGACATGCACAGCGGGGAGCCGGAGTCCGCCAGCGCGCCGGTTGGTCCGCCAACGGCGGAGCCGCCCTCCGTCGCCGGATCGGACCGGTGCAGCGCCGACGGCGGGTCCGGAGCGACGTCGATCCACTGCACCGACTCGGCTGCCGCCTCGGCGACGCCGGGCAGCGTGGGCTCGAGCCGCTCGGTGGCGCTGAAGATGCTCATCTCGGCCCGCTCCTCCGGCGACAGGTAGGTCAGCGCCAGCCGCCGGAACAGGTAGTCCATGAGGCTGGTGGCGATCCGCACGTCGGGATCGTCGGTCACACCGGCAGGCTCGAAGCGCATCCCGCAGAAGGCATCCACATAGGCGCGCAGCGGGACGCCGTATTGGAGCCCGTAGGAGACCGCGATTGCGAAGGCGTCCATGATCCCCGCCAGCGTCGAACCCTGTTTGGAGACGCGCACGAAGATCTCGCCGGGCTGGCCGTCGTCGTACTCGCCGACGGTCACGAACCCCTTGCAGTCGGCCACGCGGAACTCCATGGTGCGCGAGGTGCGGTGGTTCGGCAGCCGGCGGCGCACTGGCTCGGCGGCCGACGGCTCGCCGGTGCCCGCCGCGGAGTCCGCTGAAGGACCGGCCCCGGCACCGCCCTCCGCCCCGGCGCCGGCCACCGAGAGGGGCTGTTGCCACTTGGAGTTGTCTCGGTAGACGGCGATGGCCTTGACTCCGCTGCGCCAAGCCGACACGAACAGATCGCGCACGTCATCGACGGTGGCGTCGCTGGGCAGGTTGACCGTCTTGGAGATTCCGCCGCTGAGGAACGGCTGCACCACCGCCATCATCTGGACGTGCCCCTCGGGGGTGACAGTGTTGTCGCCAATCGAGCAGGCGAACACGGGGTAGTGCTCGCGGGCGAGGCCGGGGGCGCCCAGCACCGAGCCGGTGCTCTCCACGTGCGCCTCGATCCCGGCGATCTCCGCGTGCCTGTAGCCCAGCCGCTCCAGCGCCGGCGCCAGCGAGCGGTTCACGATCGTGAGCGAGCCCCCGCCGACGAGCGACTTGGCTTTGCGCAGCGCCAGGTCTGGCTCGATCCCGGTGGTGTCACAATCCATCATGAAACTTATGGTGCCGGTAGGCGCGAGAACGGTCGCCTGGGCGTTGCGCACGCCGGTGACCGCCGCCTGCTCGCAGGCCTCGTCCCAGACTTGGGCCGCGGCAGAAGCCAACTCGTCGGCCACATGACGGCGCTCGATGCCCGCGACGGCACCGCGGTGCATGTGCAGGACTCGCAGCACATCGGCGCGGTTGGCGGCGTACGCCTCGAAAGGTCCCATGCGCGCCGCGATGTGTGCCGAGGTGCGGTAGGCCTCGCCGCACATGAGCGCCGTCACCGCCGCCGCCGTCGCCCGGCCGGCTTCGGAGTCGTACGGCAGGCCCATGGTCATCAGCAGGGCGCCGAGGTTGGCGTAGCCCAAGCCGAGCTGGCGGAAGGCGACGGCGTTGCGGCCGATCGCTGGCGTGGGGTAGTGCGAGCGGCCCACGAGGATCTCCTGCGCGCAGAACACCACGCGCACCGCGGACCGGAAGCCGGCCACGTCGAATCGCCCGTCGGCCCCGAGGAAGGCCAACAGGTTAAGGCTGGCCAGATTGCAGGCCGAGTCGTCTAGGTGGAGGTATTCCGAGCAGGGATTGGAGGCGTTGATGCGTCCCGCTTCGGGGGTGGTGTGCCAGCGGTTGATAGTGGTGTCGAACTGCAGACCCGGATCGGCGCACTGCCACGCCGCCTCGGCGATCTGACCCAGCAGGTCGGCCGCGTCGACGGTCGCGGTCACCTCGCCGGTGGTGCGCGCCGTCAGCGCCCACTTGCGGCCCTCCAGCGCGGCCTCCATGAACTCGTCGCTCACCCGCACCGAGTTGTTGGCGTTCTGGTAGAGCAGCGAGGTGCTGTCGACCCCGTCGAAGCTCAGATCGAATCCGGATTCGCTCAGCACCTGCGCCTTGCGCTCCTCGCGGGCTTTGCACCACACGAACTCGGCTATGTCCGGGTGGTCGGCGTCGAGGACCACCATTTTGGCGGCCCGTCGGGTGGTGCCGCCCGAGCGGATGGCCCCGGCGGAGGCGTCGGCGCCGCGCATGAAGCTGACCGGCCCGCTGGGGCGTCCGCCGCCGGCGAGGTGCTCCGAGGCCGAGCGGAGCCGGCTCAGGTTCACGCCCGCCCCCGAGCCGCGCTTGAAGATCAGCCCCTCCTCGGTGTACCAGTTGAGGATCGACTCCATGGAGTCCTCCACCGACAGGATGAAGCAGGCCGAGGACTGCGGCAGGGCACCCGGAACGCCGATGTTGAACCACACCGGCGAGTTGAACGAGGCCTTCTGCGCAACGAGCAGGTGGGTCAGCTCGTCCTCGAAGGCTGCCAGCTCGGCGGCGTCGGCGAAGTAGCTGTCCTCGGCGCCCCAGCGGCCGATAGTGCCGGCGACTCGGTCGATGAGCTGCCGCAGGGACCGCTCGCGGTCCTCGCCGCCGGGCCGGCCGCGGAAGTACTTCTGGGCGACGATGTTGACGGCGTTCTGCGACCAGGACGTCGGGAACTCCACGTCGGGCTGCTCGAAGACGACACCGCCGGTCGCAGCGGTGATGAGAGCGCGGCGGCGACCCCACTCCAGTGCGTCGTAGGGATGGTGACCCTCGACGGTGAACCGGCGCTCGATGCCGATACTGGCGCGCTCAGACAGGACGGTCACTGGCTCACCTTGCCTTCCGGCACCTCGGCCGGGCGCGCTCAGGAGGCCTCGGCGCGCCCACCTTCGGGGCGCGGCTTGCGAGGCCGGACATCGGAGGATCAACGCCGGGGTTCACGGGTTCGAGGCCGGACATCGGACCGACGCTAGTCAGCGCCGATCCGCCGACCGGCGCGCCGAGAGCGGCGATGCCGGCAATTTGGGCGATATCCCCGCGGCTGAGACGATTCCCCCACCGCGGCGGCGAGGTTTCCACCGGCGGGGCAGAGATTTCCCCCAGAACCGTCCGCCTCGGTTCCGTGGCTACCTTGTGGACGAGTCGCTGGCGGGCAGAGGCGCAGGAGTCCCGATGGTCGCGATGCAACAGGTCTGGCCCCGGTTCATCCCGGCGGTGGATCACCTCGAGGCGTACGAGCACGTGCCGCGCCCCCACGGCACCGACCGGCCGTGGGTGATGCTCTGCATGGTCACCAGCGTTGACGGCGCGGTCAGCGTGCAAGGTCGCTCGGCTCCTCTGGGCGGCCCGACGGACTGGGCGGTGCTCACCGCCCTGCGGGGCCGCGCCGATGCCATCGTGGTGGGCGCCGGCACCGCCCGCAGCGAGGACTACGGGCCGCCGTCGGTGGCGCCCGAAGTTTGCGAGCGCAGGCTGGCGCGGGGCCAACAGGCCGCGCCGCTGCTGGCGGTCGTGAGCGCCGCGGGCGAACTGGATCCGGCGGCGCGGCTGTTCGGCGGCACCGAGCGGGTGCGACTGTACCTGGCCGGGGCGGCGCCGAAGAGCCGCCGGCAGGCGCTCGCGGCGGTGGCCGAGGTGCGCACGGTCGGCGACCGGGAGGCCGACCCGGCGGCGATCACCGCCGACCTCGCCGCGGAGGGCCGTTCGCTCATCCTGCTGGAGGGCGGACCGCGGCTGAACGCCTGCTTCGCCGACGCCGACCTGATCGACGAGTTCTGCATCACCCGGTCTCCGCTGCTGGCGCCCGGCGGGCCGGGAATGATCGAAGGCGCCGAGCCGGGCGCCGGGCTCTCGCTGCACCTGGACCGTCTTCTCACCGCTGACGGCATGACCTTCGCCCGCTACCTGCGGCGGCGCGAGCCTCACGAGTCGGCCTGAGCCCCGTCGGCGGCGGGGACGGGCGCAGTTCCCAGCGCCGGCGCCACGAGGCGCGCACCGACGACGCTGCCGAGTTGGAAGACCCCCCACAGCGCCCCCCACAGAAGGCACGTCAGGGCGGCGAGCACGACGGCGCGCCGCCACAGGTAGACCCGCCGCGGCTGCTGGCGCACCGCGGCGGTCGGACCGGTTGCTGCGCCGTGCGCCTCGGGCGGCGCAGCGATGACTGCTGTGCATTCCATACCCGCCAGCCTGACCGGGGGGTGTGACAGGCCAGCGTGCCGGGCGGCCGCCGAGCCCCTATTCGCCCTAATTCCTTGACAGGCGTTCGCCGAGCTGACAACATGCGTACCGATGCGACAAGTACATGCAGCAGAAGAACAGAAAGCGGACCGAGCAAGTGCTCCATCTGCGATCCTGACGAGTGGCTCGGGGTGCATGACAGCATTGTAACTCGAAACACTTGTACATATCAAGTCCAGATCCGCAACCGCCCAGATCCGCAAACACACGGAGGGAAACGTGAGCAACGAGACGACGACCCGCACCACCGAAGGTTCCGGGCCGCGGCCCGGGGCCGTGGCAAAGCTGTCCGAGCGCCGCCAGGCCATCATCCGCTTCGTGGCCGAGTACACCCGCGAGCGCGGCTACCCGCCGTCGGTGCGCGAGATCTGCACGGCCGTGGGGCTCATCTCACCGGCGTCGGTCCAGCGCCATCTGGTGATCCTGGAAAAGCAGGGGTTCCTGCGGCGCGACCCCACCAAGCCCCGGGCGCTGGAGGTGAACTACGACCCGATCTCGGGCCACGCGGTGGACCGCCATCCGGTCAGCTACATCCCGCTTGTGGGCGACGTGGCGGCGGGTTCGGGCGTGCTGGCCCAGGAGAACATCCAAGAGACGTTGCCGCTGCCCGCGGAGTTCGTGGGCCATGAGGACGCGTTCGTGCTGCGGGTGCGCGGCGACTCCATGACCGGCGACGGCATCCTGGACGGCGACCTGCTCGTGGTGCGCATGCAGCACCTCGCAGGCGAGGGCGAGATCGTCGTGGCCGGCCTGCCGGGCGACGAGGCCGCCGTGAAGCGCTTCCAGCGCGACGGCGACGAGGTGGTGCTCGTGTCCTCGAACCCCGACTACCCGCCCCGGCGCTACCCGGCCAAGGACCTGCGAATCTACGGTCGGGTCGTCAGCGTGCTGCGCCAGCTATGACCGCCGACAGCGCCGCGTAGGTCGACTCCAGGGAGTCGCGGGTCACGTACTCACCTGCGGTGTGAGCCAGTTCGGCGTCGCCGGGGCCGAAGTTCAGCGCCGGGATGCCGAGTTCGGCAAAGAAGGCCACGTCGGTCCAGCCCAGTTTGGCGCGCACTCTCTCGGGTCCGCCCCCGGCCGCCACCACCGCAGCCAGCAGCGGATGCTCGAGCCGCGGGGCCGCGGCCGGCGCCATATCCAGCAATTCGACGGCGTCACCGGCCGCGAGGTGCGCGGCGAACAACCCCCGGACGTGCTGCTCAGCTTGCGCGGCACTCCGGTCGGGGGCGAAGCGATGGTTCAGCACCAGCGCCGCCTCGTCGGGCACCACGTTGCCCGCCACCCCGCCAGAGACCGACGTGGCCTGCAACGCCTCCCGGAATCGGCAGCCGTCGACCACCGGACAGCGCGGCTCGTAGCCCGACAGGACCTCCAGCAAGCCGCCGAGACGATGGACGGCGTTGGTCCCCATCCAGGGCCGCGCCGTGTGCGCCCGCTCGCCGGCCAGCGTGATGCGCAGGCGCATCGTGCCCTGACAGCCCGCCTCGACGACCGCTCCCGTGGGCTCGCCGAGCACCGCGGCGTCGGCTCGGAGCAAGTCCGGACGCGCCGCCTCCACTTCGAGCAGCCCGCTGTGCTCCCTGGCGATCTCCTCGGCGGCGTACCACACGTAGGTCACGTCCACGGCCGGGTCCGCATGGGCGGCAGCGAGCGCCATCATCACCGCCAGGCCGCCCTTCATGTCCGCCGCGCCCAGCCCGGCGACCCGATCGCCACCGAGGATCGGCTCGCTGTTGTCGTTCGACGGCACGGTGTCCAGATGCCCCGCCACGAGCAGGCGCAGCGGACGGTCGCCGGTGGTGCGCGCCACCACGTTGTGGCCGATGCGGCTCAATTCGAGCCATTCGCAGCGGGCGCACCACGCCTCTACCCGGTCCGCCAACGGCCCCTCGGCCCGGCTGACCGACGGGATGCCGATCAACTCTGCGGTCAATTCCACCAAGTCGGCCGGCGGCGCTGGGAGATTCACGTCCTGAGTCCGCTCAGGTGGCCGCCCCGTGGTCGCGCAGCACGTCGTTGAGGACCGACTTGTCGTGGCGCTCGCCCGGGGTGAGTCGCTTAACCACCAGCACGCACGGCAGGCCGAACTCACCGCCGGTGAAGGTGCGCGGCCGGGTGCCGGAGACGGCCACGCACCAAGACGGCACGGCGCCGCGGCCCAGTTCCTCCCCCGTGGCGGCGTCGATCACCGGAATGGACCCGGTGAGGATGCAGCCGGCGCCCAGCACGGTGCCCTCGCCGACCCGCGCCCCGTCGGCCACGATGCAGCGGCTGCCGATCAGGCAATCGTCGCCCACGAGGACCGGCGTGGCCTGCGGCGGCTCCAGCACGCCGCCGATGCCGACGCCGCCGGAGAGGTGAACGTTGGCGCCGATCTGGGCGCAGGACCCCACGGTCGCCCAGGTGTCCACCATCGTGTTGGCTCCCACGTAGGCCCCGATGTTCACGTAGCTGGGCATCATTACAACACCAGGGGCCTGGTAGCTGCCCCAGCGCGCCGATGCGCCCGGCACCACCCGCACGCCACGTTCCTGGTAGCGGGTCTTCAGCGGGATCTTGTCGGCGAACTCGAACGGCCCCAGCTCGGTCGTCTCCATCTCGGACAGCTTGAAGAGCAGCAGGATGGCGTGCTTCAACCACTCATGGACGACGACGTCGCCGTTGGGGGCTGTCTCGGCCACCCGCACTTCGCCTGCGTCCAGCAGATCGATGGCCGCACCGACAGTCCGTAGGGCGTCGGGGTTGCCTGCGGAGAGCCCGACGCGCCCGGCCCACAGCTGGCTGATCTGGGCTTTGAGATCCGCGCGGTAGACCATGCGCGCAGGCTACCGGCGCCAGCGTGCGCCGACGGCCCGCTGGCGGCGAGCCGCGGGGATGTCCGCTACTGCTGCTGTTGCTGGTGCTGTTGGGGCCGGGACCCCAGCGGAGGCCCTTGGGTCACGGCGCGGGGCCAGCTGCGGGCGCCAGGCGACGGCGCGGGTTCCACGGCGGGACGCTTGCCGATGACAACCTCGGCTTCCACTTCCGCTGTGGCACCGCCCATGAAAACGCCGCGCACCGGCGGCACGTCGCCGTAGTCCCGGGCGCACCCGATGACGACGTGGCGCTCGCCCACGGTTCCGCCGTTGGTGGGATCGAAGGCGCACCAGCCCGCCCCGGGCACCGCCGCCTCGATCCAGGCGTGGGTCTGCACGCTCACCATCTCGGCGGTCTCGTCGCCCGCGGCGGTCTCGTCGGCCGCGAAGAGGTAACCCGACACGTAGCGGGCCGGCACGCCGACGCTGCGCAGCATCCCGATCGCCAGGTGGGCGAAGTCCTGACAGACGCCGGCGCCGCCGGCGAGCAATTCTTCCAGCGACACGCCGATGTCGGTGGCGCCGGACTCATAGCGCAGCGCGCCCCGCACCTCCGCGACCACCGCCGCCAGGAGGTCCGGCACCGACCGGGCGCTGTGGGTAGCCGCTGCGGCCCGCGCCGCGACGCTGTCGCCGGTCTGCCAGTCCACGTGGGGCGACGGATCCAGGAACTCGAAGTGCCGCGCCCGAAAGTCGGGATCCGCCAGCGCCTCGACGGGGGTGTCGGGCGGCGGCGCTGGACGGGGCAAGGTGTCCACGGACGTCTCGGCGGTCAGTTCCAGCGCTGTGTGCGCGATCCTCACGCCCACCTGCTCCACCGCGGTGCCCCAGTAGTCGAACGCGCTGAGCACCTTCGTGGGCGGCTCGTTGGTCAGGCGGAACGACACCACACGCTGCGTCTCATCGTCGCGGGGACGCACTCGAACCTCGTTCTGGGACTCCCGGACAGGCTCGGAGTAGCGGAAGTGCATCCGATAGCGGATATCCAGCTTCACGGGCGCCGCCTCACGTTCCCCCGAGGCCGCCCGCCTCGCCGGGTCGCAGGTACTGGGAGCGGACCGTCGGGAAGTCCAGCGGCGGCACGACCTCGACGGCGATCTCGCTGGCCACCTCGGCTAGGTCCCAGTGCAGCGCCGACAGCGCCGGCACCGGCGCCTGCGCCATCGCCTCCTCGATCTCTCCGAGCTCGAGGCGCGCCCGCAGCAGACCCACCTTGCGGCGCGAGCCGTCGAGCGCGCCCGCGGTCGCGCCGATGTCCTTGAGGCGATCCTCGGCGCGCAGCAGACACGACTGCAGCGAACGCGGCAGGTCGGTCGCGAACAACAGGTAGCGCACCGCCCCTTCGGGGTCCGGCGCGTGCCCGTGCCGGCGGTGATAGGCCTGCAGCGAACTGGTCAGCCGCAGCATCCTGGTGGCGTCGATGGTGCCGCGCGGGTCGGTGTAGCCGGCGACGATGAGCCCCACGGTGAAGATCGACCGTTCGATCATCCGTCCGATCACGATGAAGGCGTACCCTTCGTCGCGCCGCATGCCCTCGTTCAGTACGCCGCTGATGGCCAGGCAGGCGCGGCGGACCATGAGCAGAACCTCCTGCAGCCGCTCCGGCGGCGGCGCCGCGTCGCTGAACTCCCGGAACCGCAGGTACAGGCCGTTGGCCTCCTCCCAGAGCTCGATCGGTATCCGCTCACGGGTCGAGCGAAGCTTCTCGCGCACGGCGCTGACCGCAGAGAGGACCGAGCCGGGGTTGCCGGTGTCTGACAGCAGGAACGCGAACAGCTGCCTGCGCCCTTCGAGGCTCCCCACCAGCGCCGCCACCGACTCGAGGCCGAGCGTCTTGACGAGCTGTTCGATCTCGACGCGGGCCTCGTCGCCGCGCAGGTGGATGATCGAGTTGGCGGCGTAGTCGAGGCAGCGAACGGTCGCCTCGGTCCGCTCCAGGTAGCGGCCCACCCAGAGGAGCGCGTCGGCGTGACGGGCCAGAATCATGGTCGCCGCCGCGTGGCCCGCGTCACTGGTGCTCCGGCGCCAGAACCCAGGTGTCCTTCGAGCCGCCGCCCGCGGAGGAGTTGACGATGAGCGACCCTCGCCGCATCGCCACGCGGGTCAGCCCGCCGGGGAAGACCTGCGTGCGCTCGCCGGTCAGCACGAACGGGCGAAGGTCCACATGGCGGGGCTCGAGCCGTTCCTGGGTGAACGACGGCAGGCTCGAGAGCTGCACCACCTCTTGGGTGATCCAGTTGCGGGGGTCGGCCTCGATGGCGGCCCGGGCGGCGGCAAGCTCCTCGTCGTCGGCGTGAGGGCCGATCATCACCCCGTCGCCGCCGGAGGAACCCACCGGCTTCGCAACGAGTTCGTCGAGGCGGCCCAGCGCCTCGGCACGCTGGTCGGGATCCCACATGAGGTACGTGGGGACGTTGTCGATGATCGGCTCGTCGCTGAGGTAGTAGCGGATCAGATCGGGAACGTAGGCATACACGGCCTTGTCGTCGGCGGCGCCGTTGCCGAGGGCGTTGCAGACGGTCACCGTTCCAGCCCGCAGCGCCCCGAGCAGCCCCGGGACTCCGAGCATGGAGTCCGGGCGGAACACCACCGGGTCCAAGAACGTGTCGTCGACCCGCCGGTAGATCACGTCCACGGCGATCAGCCCCTCGATGGTGCGGACGTACACCGTGCCGTCGTCCACGACGAGGTCGCGGCCCTCCACCAGCTCCACGCCCATGGAGCGGGCCAGGAAGGCGTGCTCGAAGTACGCGGCGTTGAAGATGCCGGGCGTCAGCACCACGACGTGGGGCGAGTCCGCGCCGCCAGGCGCCATCGATTCCAGCGTCGAGCGCAGCATCCGCCCGTACTGCTCCACCGGCTGAGCGGCGTGGTCGTAGAACAGCCAGCTGCACGCTTTGGCCATGGCCGCCCGGTTCTCGACCACATAGGAGATGCCGCTGGGGTTGCGCAGGTTGTCCTCCAGCACCCGGTAGCGGCCCTCGCCGTCGCGCACCACGTCGATCCCGGCGACGTTGCAGCGCGCCCCGTGGGGCACCTGGATGCCCATGGCGTTGCGCTCGAAACCCCCCGAAGAGACCACCAGCCAGCGCGGCACCACTCCGTCGGCGATGGCCGCGCCCTCCCCGGCGTAGAGGTCCTCGAGGAAGCAGTTGAGGGCGGCGACCCGCTGGGTAAGGCCCCGTTCGAGCTCGTCCCACTCGGCCGCCGCGATCAGGCGCGGGAACAGATCCATGGGCCAGATCCGCTCGGTGCCTTCCTCGTCGCTGTACACCGTGAAGGTGATGCCCTGCCGGCGGAACTCGTCAGCCACGAGCCGCTCGAGCCGGCGCAGTTCGCCCGCGTCGAGTTGGCTGAACCGCTCGACGATCCTGCGGTAGGCCTCCCGGACCGAGCCGTCGGCCTCGAACGCCTCGTCGAAGCCCGGGCCGGGCCGATAGCCGTCGAGAAGTCCAGCGTCGGGGGCGGGCGTCTGGTCGGCCACGAAGCCCATGCTAGATGACGGCGGCCACGGCGCTGCCCGCACCAGGCGCGCCGCGCCGGTCTTGGCGCGGGGGTACATTCGCCGCGGGGGTGCCATCGCTGTGAAGGCCCGACCAGAAGCGACTTTCGATGCCCGCCGGGCGGAGATGGTGCATCGTGACCTCGCCGGGCGCGGCGTGCGCGACCAGCGGGTGCTGGAGGCGATGGGCTCGGTGCCTCGGGAGGCGTTCGTCCCGGCCGGCCAGCGACGCAGCGCCTACGCCGACCGGGCGCTGCCGCTGCGCTTCGGCCAGACCGTCTCGCAGCCGTACGTGGTGGCGGTGACCCTGGAGGCGCTGCGGCTGGCGCCGGGCGACCGGGCGCTGGAGGTCGGCGCCGGCTCGGGGTACGCCGCCGCCGTGGCCGGCCGTCTCGTCGCCGAGGTGTTCGCCGTGGAGCGGATCGAGTCGCTGGCCGCCGACGCCCGGCAGCGGCTGGAGTCCTTGGGCTTCGACAACGTCACGGTGGTGTGGGCCGACGGGGCGCAGGGACACCCGCCGGGCGCGCCCTATGACGCCATCTTCCTGTCGGCGGCCACGAGGTCGGTGCCAGCGGCGCTGTTCAAGCAGCTGGCCGTCGGAGGCCGGCTCGTGGCGCCCGTCGGCGGCGCCGGGCGGGACCAGCAGTTAGCGCTGTACGAGAAGCCGGCGAGCGTTGCGCGGTCCCCAGACGACGTACCCCGCCGCAGCGGGCTGCTGCCGGTGGCCTTCGTCCCGCTGCTGCCCGGCGTGAAAGCGACCGGGAAGTAGCCTGACGACGCCCGGTCCCCTCCCCCAGGTGGCTCGCCATGAGGACGAACCCGCCGATCCGCATCGTGCCGTCCACGCTGAGCGCCGACTTCAGCCGGCTCGGCGAGGACTGCGCCGCGTTGGAGGCTGCGGGCGCCGACGGCATCCAGTGGGACGTGATGGACGGCGCCTTCGTGCCGAACCTCACCTTCGGCCCCGACGTCATCGCCGCCTCCCGCCCGCACACGTCGCTGCCCTTCGAGGCGCACCTCATGGTGCAGGCGCCCGACGCGCTAGCAGCACGCTATGTGGAGGCCGGGTGCGGGCTGCTGATCGTCCACGCCGAGGCGTGCGTCCACCTGCACCGCACCCTGGAGGGGATCCGGGCGCTGGGCGCCGATGCGGGCGTGGCGCTCAATCCGGCGACACCTGCGAGCGCCGTGGCGTCCGTGCTGGACCTCACCGACATGCTGCTGGTCATGACGGTGAACCCGGGCTTCGGCGGCCAGCGCTACATCGCCACGATGGAACCCAAGATCGCCGAGGTGCGCCGGATGATCGACCGCTCCGGTCACGACATCGACTTGGAGGTGGACGGCGGCATCGGGCCGAGCACCGTGGCGGGAGCGGCCGCCGCCGGGGCGAACGTCTTCGTGGCCGGCAGCGCCGTCTTCGGCCATCCCCAAGGCCCGGCCGCCGCCGTGGCCAAGCTACGCAGCCTGGCCACCGCCGCCCACACCGGGGAGGGTTCGGACTCTCCACGAGATTGAGGACCCGTGAAGGTCGCACTGATTCGCCTCGGGGAACTGTCGCGCACGACTTTCGGACGGCTGCGGTCGCCTGCCGCGGCGTAGGATTGCCCCTGTGGGAGACATCTTGATGGCCGCCGACAGCGCTCAGAGCCTCGCCGGTGAGGCCGACGCTGCCGCCGAATTCGACGGTGGGGCGAAGGTTCCGAGGGAGTTCTGGCACATGTTCTGGAACGGCGACCCTTCGGCCCTCCGTCTGCCTCGAGATGCCGAACACGTGGCCGTCCGGTTGATCTGCTCGCACAAGACGACGTTGCCGATCATGGCGTGGGCGCTGTGCAACCTGCCCACCGAGGCGCTCCTCGTGGCCGCCACTGGCCGGAACCCGCCGACCGAGGCCGCCCGGGCCACGATCCTCAACATGGTGGCCGCCCGCAGAGAGGGCCGGATACCCAACCCGGGATGACCCGTCCAGACGCCTCATTGGCAGAATTCGGATCGGTGATCGCCCCCGCCACCCGCGCCGTTTGGCCACTCGTGGCACAGAGCGCTCCGCCGGGCGGCTCGTTGATGGGCGGAACCGCTCTCGCGGTGCATCTCCGTCACCGGGTGAGCCGAGACCTCGACCTGTTCAGCGTCGAGCCCTTCGACCACGACGTGATCACCGAGCGCCTCCGGTCAGCCGGAGCGTCCGTTGAGCGGCGGTCCTCAGGGGGCGCATCCTTGGACTGTGTCGTCGACGGCGTTCTCGTGCAGTTCGTGCATGCGCCGGGTCAGCGGATTCTGCAAGAACCGACCGAACTGGCGGGGATGCGCATCGGCTCGCGAGCGGACCTGTGCGCAACCAAGCTCGGGGCGATCGGCGGACGAGCCGAACTGCGGGACTACTTCGACCTGATGTGCCTCGAGACGTTGGGCGGGCTGAACCTCGCCGACGGGTTCGACTTCTATCTGGCCCGCTATGGCCTGGACTCCGACCACGCCTCGGTCCGCCAAATCCTGGAGGCTCTCGGCTATCTGGACGACGTGGCAGAGGACCCGTACTTGGAACAGAGCGCCGGCACCGACGTCAGGCGCACGGTCACCTCGTACTGGAAGCGACGCCAGCCCGAACTGCTAAGAAGCCTCTCCATCTGAGCCGTGCAGCGCAGCCGGCCGTGGCGGTGTCGGTCGGTCACTCGTCGGCGGCCGGCGCCTCGTTGTCTCCTCGCGCTTCTCCGCCAGCAGCGAGGCGCGGAGAGCGACGTCGAGCGCGTGGTCCTTGCTCAAGAACTTGACCGACCCCACCTCTTCGAGTCGCCGGGTCATCGCCTGATGGTGGGCGCCGGGCGGTCAGCGAATCTCGCCTCGGTTGGCGATCACCTCGTCGATGATGCCGTACTCCTTGGCGCCTTCGGCGGTGAACCAGCGGTCGCGGTCGAAGTCCTCCTCGATCTGGGAGACCGGCTGGCCGGTGTGCTCGGAGATGCGCTCGGCTAGGACCTGCTTGATGTAGGTCATCTGCTCGGCCTGGATGGCGATGTCGGAGGCCTGGCCCTGCACACCGCCGTGCGGCTGGTGCATGAGGATGCGGGCGTGCGGCAGGGCGTAACGCTTGCCCGCAGCGCCGGCGCACAGCAGGAACTGCGCCATCGAAGCGCCGAGGCCCATGCAGACCGTGCCCACGTCAGGCGTGACGAACTGCATCGTGTCGTAGATGGCCATGCCCGAGGTGATCGAGCCGCCCGGCGAGTTGATGTAGAGCCAGATGTCCCGGTTACGGTCCTGGCCCTCGAGGTAGAGCAGCTGCGCGGTGATGTAGTTGGCCAACTCGTCGTCCACGGCCCGGCCCAGGAACACGATCCGCTGGCGCAGCAGCTGCTGGAAGATGTCCATGGCGCCGTCGCGCCGGGCGCTGTCGGTGTCGCGGGCGGCGTCGGGCGCGCCCGGCAGGCTCAGAGCTGACAAATCCACCGGCACACCTCCCGGAAGTCCTGCGCGCAGGCTACCGATAATCTGACCTGTGGCCACGCCCCGCGCCAGTGACGGAATCCGGCAGACGTGCAGGGTTTAGGTCCCTGTGAGCTTCGGCTCGTGTGGGTTCGAATCCCACCTGGCGCACCGCCGACGCTCACGCCCTATGGCCGCTCCTCCAGCCGAAGCGCCATGGCGCGCAGGGCGCGTCCTCGGTGGCTGATGGCGCCCTTGGTCTCCAGGCTCATCTCTGCGAACGTGATGCCGCCCGGCGCCGGCACGAATATGGGGTCATAGCCGAATCCCCGCCCGCCGCGAGGCGCGGCGGCGATAGCGCCCTCCACGGTGCCCTGGGCCAGCAGCTCCTGGCCGGCGGGCCAGCGCGCCAACACGACGGTGCGGAAGCGGGCGGTGCGGCGCGCGGGCGGTACATCTGCCAGTGCCGCCAGCAGCTTGGCGACGTTGGCCCTGTCGTCGGCGTCTTCACCCGCGTACCGCGCCGACCGGACACCCGGGGCGCCGCCTAGGGCGTCCACCTCCAAACCGGTGTCGTCGGCCAAGGCGGCTGCTCGGCAGAACGCGGCGACGGCACCCGCCTTGATGCGGGCGTTGGCCTCCAGCGTGTCGCCGTCCTCGGTCACCTCGCCCACCTCAGCGGGCCGCGGCAGCAGCGTGGCAACACCCGCCAGAGCAGCGCGCATCTCGGCGAGCTTGTGGCGATTGGCGGTCGCAGCCACGAAGGTAGGGAGTTCCCTCACGGCAGCGGACGCGGCACCAGCGGCCGATCCAACACCTCCCGCTGGAGGCGGACGATCTCGGCAACGCCCGCGCCGGCAAGGTTGAGCAGCTCGTCCAGCATCGGGCGCCCGAAGGGGGAGCCTTCGGCGGTGCCCTGCACCTCGATGAGGTCCCCGGCGCCGGTCATCACGACGTTCATGTCGACCTCTGCGCTTACGTCCTCGCGGTAGTCGGGGTCGAGCACCGCACGCCCGTCGACCACGGCGACCGAGACGGCTGCGCAAGCCTCGGTCAGCGGGTGCTCGCCGGTAAGGCCGAGACGGCTAAGAGCGTCGTGCAGAGCCACATAGCCCCCGCAGATCGACGCCACCCGGGTGCCCCCGTCGGCCTGCAGCACGTCGCAGTCCACCGTCACAGCCCGCTCGCCGAGGCGCGCCACGTCGCACACCGCGCGCAGCGAGCGACCCACCAGCCGCTGGATCTCCTGGGTGCGCCCCGACTGGCGGCCTCGCCGGGCCTCACGATCCACCCGCTCCGACGAGCTGCCCGGAAGCATCGAATACTCGGCAGAAACCCAGCCGGTGCCCCGGCCGCGCATCCAACGAGGCACCTCGTCGCTGACCGAGGCGGTGCAGAGAACACGGGTCCGCCCGAGCGTCACCAGCACCGAGCCACCGGTCATCTCGGTGTAGTCCCGCGCGAAGCCCAGCGGCCGCAGCTCATCGGGCCGACGCCCGTCAGCTCGCACAACCTCCACCGCACACCTCCCTCTGTCGCACCGACCCGGAACGGTCACCAGCCGGCTAGGAGACCTGCCCGGACAGCGAACCGAGACCGAACCGGCGCCCCGGCCCGGCTGGGGGGCCGAGCGGTTCGAGCCGCCGCCGATCGGCCCCACAGGTTACGCCGAGGCTTCGCCACCCACCCCCGTAGCGACCTTCGAGCGCCCGCCGTCGGCCTTGGAGCGGACTTGTCGCCGCCGCGTCGCCTGTCGCGCAAGCAGCGTCCGACGCGCAGACCTATAGTCCGGCCCATGACCCAAGCACCCGTCCCCGCGAGGGGAACCACCCATCGAATCAACTGGCGGAAGCCCGCCGTCGCGCTCGCGGCGCTCGGGCTGTTTGTCTCGGTCACAGCGCTGGCGCCGACAGCGCTGAACGCCCAAGACGAAGCCGCCTACACGCTCACCATCCTGCACAACAACGACGGCGAGTCGAAGCTGCTGCACAACCCGGACAGGGGCTTCCCCGGCATCGCCCGGTTCGTCACCGCGATGCGGGCCCTGCAGGAGGGTGCCACCACCGACGGGGTGCTCACCGTCACCGCCGGCGACAACTTCCTGGCGTCCAAGGAGTGGAACGTCAGCCTGGAACGGGGCGCACCTTTCTACGACTCTATCGCCCTGAGCGGCCTCTATGACGCCATGGCGGTCGGCAACCACGACATGGACTTCGGCCCCGACGTGGCGGCGGAGTTCTTCGGCGGCTTCGACCCGCCGGTCGTGTTCCTGTCGGCCAACCTCGACGTGTCGGCCGAGCCGGCGCTGGTGGCGATGGTGGAGGCCGGCCGCCTGGCCCGCAGCACCATCGTGGAGACCGGAGGCGACCAGGTCGGCGTCATCGGCGCCATCACCCCGATGCTGGGAGCGATCTCCGCGCCGCGCAACGCCGTGGTGTCCGCCGTGGCCGAGGCGGTGAACGCCGAGGTCGCCAGCCTCACCGAGGCCGGCGTCAACAAGATCATCCTCATCAGCCACCTGCAGCAGGTGGACGAGGACGTGGAGGCGATCGGCTCCATCTCCGGCGTCGACGTGGCCATCGGCGGCGGCGGCGACGAGATGCTGCGCAGCGACACCAGCACCTGCCTGCCCGAGGAGGAGACCGCCGGCCCGTATCCGCTGGAGGCGACCGACGCCGACGGCAAGACCGTGCCGGTCATCACCGCTCCCGGCGGCTACCGCTGCATCGGCGAGCTCGTCGTGGGCTTCGACGCCGACGGCAACGTGGTCTCCGCGTCGGGCCGCTCGGTGGGCGTCAGCCTCGACGAGACCCCCGACCCCGACGTGCTGGCATCGGTCGAGGAGCCGCTGGCTGCGGCCGTGGCGGCGCTGGACAGCAACATCCTCGCCACCACCGAGGTGGACCTCGACGGGCGGCGTTCGCAGGTCCGCACCCGCGAGACCAACCAGGGCAACCTCGTGGCCGACGCCTCGCTGTGGGTCGGCACCGAGCGGGCCGAGGAGTACGGAACCGCGGCACCGCACATCGCCCTTCAGGGTGGCGGCGGCATCCGCAACGACTCCATCATTCCCGCCGGCAGCGACCTCAGCGAGTCCACGACCTTCGACATCTCGCCGTTCAACAACGTCATGGTCACCTTCGAGATGACCCGCGAGCGACTGAAGGAGGCGATGGAGGTCTCCTACGACTGCATCCCAGGCACCTGTGGGCAGTACTCGCAAGTGGCGGGCATGAGCCTGGTGATCGACATGGGTATGCCAGCGCGGGAGACCGACCGTGAAGGCGACTGCTCCAACATCGGCCACGAGGGCGCCCGGGTGCGCAGCATCACCCTCGACGACGGCACCGTCATCGTCGAAGACGGCGAGGTGGTGCCCGGCGACCCAGTCGTGATCACCACGGTCAGCTGGTTCGCCGGCGGCGGCGACTGCTTCCCGGCTGGCGACCTGCCCCACACGAAACTGGGCATCAACGACCAGCGCGCGCTGGCCGACTACCTCACCGATGCCCTCGGCGGCGTCGTGACGGCCGAGCAGTACCCCGTCGGCGGCGAAGGCCGCGTCACGATCATCGACTCCTCCATGGACGACGGCGACATGGACTCCGACGACATGGGCGACAGCGAGGAGATGGACGACGGCGACATGGACGGCACAGAGGAGATGGACGACGACATGGACTCCGACGACATGGGCGACAGCGACATGGGCGACGGCGACATGGACGCTGGCGACATGGGCGACGGCGAGGACATGGACGGCCCGCCAGCCGAGCTGCCCACCGGCTGAGCTACCGCACTCGCCAGGGACTCCGGCCCCGGGCCAACGCCCGGGGCCGGCCCCTTTGCGGACTCGAACAACCTCGAGCGTTCAGAAGTAGATGATGCCCTCGGCGCGCTCGACCACCTCGTCCACGGGGTCGCTCCAGGCCCGCGTCGAGAGGTACTTCCAGCCGCCGTCGGCGGCCACGACGACGATCACGCCCTCCTCGATGCGCTCGGCCACCCGGCAGGCCCCAGCCAGAGCGGCCCCACTGGAAATCCCCGCGAACACCGACGCCTCGGTAGCCAGGCGGCGCGTGTAAGCCAGCGCCTCGCGGGTGCGCACAATGCGCTTGCCGTCGAGCAGCTCGTCGCCGCTCCAGTTCTCATAGACCGGCGGGATGTAGCCGTCCGCGAGGCTGCGCAGGCCCTCCACCTTCTCCCCCGCCGGGGGCTCCACGGCGTAGACCTTCACGCCGGGCTTGTGTTCCTTGAGGTAGCGGCCGACCCCCATGAGCGTGCCGGCGGTGCCGAGGCCGGCCACGAAGTGCGTGATGTCGGGGCAGTCGGTGAGGATCTCCGGACCGGTGGTGTCGTAGTGCGCCCGGGGGTTGGCCTCGTTGGCGTACTGGCACAGGTATACCCACTCGGGGTGCTCGGCGGCGAGGCGCTCGGCGCGGCGCACCGCCCCGTTGGAGCCCTCCGCCCCCGGCGAGTCGATGATCTTGGCGCCGTAGATCTCCAGCAGGTCGCGGCGCTCGCTGGAGACGTTCTCCGGCAGCACGACCTTGACGGGGTAGCCCCGCAGCCGGGCGATCAGCGCCAGGGCGATGCCGGTGTTGCCCGAGGACGGCTCGAGGATGGTGGTGTCGGGTCGCAACGTGCCGTCGGCCTCGGCGGCCTCGATCATCGAGCGGGCGACCCGGTCCTTCACCGAGCCGCCGGGGTTCTGGCCCTCCAGCTTGGCGAGGATGCGCACCGCCGGATTGGGACTCAGCACGCTCACGTCCACGACGGGCGTGTGACCGATGCAGTCGATGACGGATGCGTGGACGGGCATGACAGTCTGCCGGGAATTGTTGACCGATTCGCTGGGGATTCTACCGGCGGGCCGTCAGGCCTCGATCCGCCGTCAGCTGCCGACTCGAACCTCTTCCTCGCTGATGCGCTCGGCGACGATGCGGTAGCTGCGCAGCGCCGGCTCGGGATGCTTCAGCGAGACGATCACGTAGTGCCACACGCCGAG
>VXNF01000098.1:0-20436 GCA_009840735.1 Acidimicrobiia bacterium
CGGCTTATGTTCGTCGTCTGTGATTTTTGTTTTATTTCTATTGTGTGGGTGGTGGGGGGGGGGTGGGTGGGGGGCTGGTCTTGGGCGGGGGCGTCGCCTGCGGCGGGCGGCGCCTGGGTGCCCTGTGGCGCAGGCGACGGCGCTGAGTCGCTGGAGGTCGGTGCGGCGGGGGCCGGCGTGGTGTCCTCGACGGCCGCCGGGGCGGCTGGCGCTTCGGTTGCTGATGGCCCATCGGCGTCGGGGGCCACCGCAGCCTCGACCGCCGGCGGTGCTTCGCTCGGTCTGGGGTCTTCGGCGCCGCCGCAGGCCGCAGCCACCAGAGCTGCAACGCCCAGAGCACCCAGCGCGCGCCAGGCGAGTCTCCAGCGGGGCCGGGGCGGGCCGATCATGTGGCTGCCCCGTCCAGGGCGCGGCGCACACTGGCCACGAAATCCCCGACGCCCTCGGCGCCCCCGCCCTCCAGTAGCCGCCGCACCACCGCCGAACCGACGACTACGCCGTCGGCCACCGTTGCCGCCTCCGCGGCCTGCGCCGGCGTGGAGACCCCCACACCGACCAGCACCGGAACGTCGGTGACGTCCTTCAGCCGGCGGGCGATAACGACCGCGCTGGCCGCCAGAGTGGCGCGCTCACCGGTCACGCCCAGCAGGCCGACGGCGTAGACGAAGCCCCGGGCGCGGGCGCAGATGGCCTCCAGCCGCTCCGCCGAGGCGGTCGGGGCGGCCAGCAGCACGGTCTCCACGCCGGCTTCGTCGGCTGCGGTGGCCCACGGGCCGGCCTCCTCCAGCGGCAGGTCGGCCAGAATCGCCCCGGCGACGCCGGCGGAGGCTAGCGAGCTGGCGAACCGCGTGATGCCCATGCGGTGAGCGATGTTGTAGTAGGTCATGATCACGAGCGGCAGGCCCACGTCCAAGCCGGCCGCAGCAGCGACGATGCCCGCCGGGGTGGCACCGGCCGCCAGCGCCCGGTCCCCCGCCTCCTGAATCACCGGACCGTCGATCACGGGATCCGAGAAGGGAATGCCAATCTCCACCGCGTCGGCGCCGGCAGCCGCGGCGGCCTCCACGGCGGCCTCCCAGTCCGCCAGCCCGCCGGTCACATACGGCACGAGGCACTTGCGCCCCCGCGCCCGCGCCGCCCGTAGGCAGGCCTCCAGGCGCCCTGGTCCGGCCTCGTTCACCCGCGCAGCCCCATGACTAGATCGACGTCCTTGTCGCCGCGCCCGGAGAGGTTCAGCAGCACGATGCGGCCCGCCAGCGCTTGGCGCTCACGGCTGATCCACGCCAGCCCGTGGGCGGGCTCCAGGGCAGGAATGATGCCCTCGGTGCGAGACAGCAGCTCGAAAGCCGCCAAGACCTCCTCGTCGCCGACGCTCTCGTAACGCGCCCGGCCGCTGCGGGCCAAGTGGGCGTGCTCGGGACCCACGCCCGGATAGTCCAGGCCCGCGGAGATCGACTCGGCCTCCAGGACCTGGCCGAACTCGTCCTGCATCAGGTACGACAGCGAACCGTGGACGACACCGGGGGCACCCCGCCCGAGCGCCGCGCCTCCGGCGGGTTCCACGCCCACCAGTTCCGCCGCGCCGTCGGCGAAGCCGCTGAAGATTCCCGCCGCGTTGGAGCCTCCACCCACGCAGGCCACCACGACGTCCGGGTCGCCGCCGAGCAGCTCGGCGCACTGCCGGCGCGCTTCGCTTCCGATGACCCGGTGGAACTCGCGCACCATCCAGGGGTACGGGTGCGGGCCCATCACCGAGCCGAGGCAGTAGTGGGTCCGCTCCACGGTGGCGACCCAGTCGCGCAGCGCATCGTTGATGGCGTCCTTGAGGGTTCTGCTGCCCGTGGCCACGGCGCGCACCTCCGCGCCCAGCAGGCGCATGCGGAACACGTTCAGCTCCTGGCGGGCCACGTCCACCTCGCCCATGTACACCGTGCAGTCCATCCCCAGCAGCGCCGCAGCCGTGGCGGTGGCGACCCCGTGCTGACCGGCGCCCGTCTCGGCCACGAGGCGGGTCTTGCCCATGCGCTCGGCCAGCAGGGCCTGCCCCAGCACGTTGTTGATCTTGTGCGAGCCGGTGTGGTTCAGGTCTTCCCTCTTCAGCAGGAGGCGCAGGCCCAGCTCGGCGGACAGCCGCGGGCACTCGGTCAGCGGCGAGGGACGGCCTGCGTAGTCGCGCAGCAGGCCGTCGAGCCGAGCGCGGAAGGCCCCGTCGGCCCAGGCGGCGCGGAACGCCCTGTCGAGTTCCTGGCAGGCCGGCACCAAGGTCTCGGGGACGTAGCAGCCGCCGAAATCGCCGAAGCGGCCCTGCGGAGTCGGTTCGGTCATGGTCATGTCAGAACCCCTGCCCGATCGGCGCTCAGAGCTCGGCCTGCCAGTCGTACAGCGAGCCCGAAGGCGGCTCGGAGGCCGGGAGCTCCGCGGCGGCGAGGCGCGCCGCGCTGATGAACTCCCGCACGAGACGCGGATCCTTGCGACCGGGCGACGACTCGACACCCGTTGAGACGTCCACGCCCCAAGGCCGCGTCTTGCTGATGGCGGCGGCCACGTTCTCCGGCGTCAGGCCGCCCGCCAGCATCACCGGCAGCGAACCGGCCGCCCGCTCGGCCAGCGCCCAGTCGAACACTCGGCCCGAGCCGGGCTGCTCGGCGTCCACGAGGACCACGTCGGCCCCGTAGGACTTGGCCTGCTCGAGGTCCGCCGAGCCGGCATGGAACGCCTTGATGACCCGTCCCACCTGTTGGCGCACGCTGTTGGTCTCCTCGGGCGACTCATGTCCGTGCAGCTGCACCGCGCCGAGGCGAGCCTCATTGGCGATGCGCACCACGTTGCGCGGGTCCTCGTCGCGGAAGACGCCCACGGTGAGGATCTCCGGCGGCAGCCGCCGGGCGATGTCCCTGGCCGCCGACGGGGAGACTCGCCGCGGCGACGGGGCGAAGAGGAACCCAACGGCGTCGGTGCCCATGGCGACCGCCAGCAGCCCGTCCTCCTCACTGGTAATGCCGCAGATCTTCACGAACACGCCGCGACCCTACCGGCCCACCGCAACCGCGTCGGTGACCTCCGGGCGCCGAGACCTGCGTCCGGCGGCAACAACCCGGCTCTCGCTCACCCCAGCAACGGCAGCGTTCGGATCTCACCCGGCAAGCCGTCGCTGCCGGCGAGGCGGGCCTCGGCCGGCGGCTCAAGACGGCGGTGAACGTACGCCAAGGCGACCGCCGCCTCGAGGCCCGGCGAGTAGGCACTGCTCGTAACCCGTCCGACAGTCGAGCCGTCGGCGTCAGTCAGCTCGGCGCCGACGGGCGGCGGCGCCGCGTCGCCCACGACGACGCCGCGCAAGCGCCGCGGCGTGTTCCCCCCGCGGCTGTCGATCCGCGCCACGAGTTCCTGGCCCACGAAGCAGCCCTTGGTGAAGCTCACCGTCTCGACTGTGATACCGGCCTCGGCGGGGATCAGCCCTTCGGTCAGCTCCCGCTGGGCCGCCGGCACGCCCGCCTCGATTCGCACCGCCTCCAGTGCCTCCGGCCCGCAGAGCCGCACACCGTCCGGGATCGCCACCTCCTCGGCCACGAGGTCCCAGCCGGCCACGCTGCCCCAGCTCACCGGCCCCACCACGACCGGGGTTGAGGCGTCGCTGTCCTGCTCGGCTGCCTCGAGTGGCGGCGGCGGGGCGGCGGCGCCCCGGACGGCCAGCATTGTGAGGCGCAGCAGCCGCAGCTCGACGTCGACCCGCAGCTTGAAGCGCTCCAGGCGCTCCCGAGCCGCCTCGCCCAGCCCGGCGGCCAGATCGCACACGAACCGGTCCTCGCCGCGCCGGCTCACCCGCAGGAGACAGTGCAGCTTCCCGTCCGGCTGCAGCAGAAGCGAGGGGGCCGCCTCGCCGGTCACCAAGGCGGCCACGTCCTGACTGAGCTGGCCTTGCAGGAAGCTCGCCGCGTCCGCCCCGGTGACTTCCAGCACGTCGCGGGCCGCCGTGACCGCCCCGGCGCCGTGGCGCAGCGCCTCGTAGTCGCCTCGATAGCGCGCCGAGTCGGTCACGGGTGCGGGGTCACGGGTTCAGCGCTGCGGCTCATGCGGCGCGCTGCGTGGACTGCCGCCAGCAGCGCCTGCGCCTTGGCACGGCATTCGCGTTCCTCCTCCTCCGGCACGCTGTCGGCCACGATGCCGGCGCCAGCCTGCAGGTGGGCGCGCCCGTCGCGCACGGCCACGGTGCGGATGCAGATAGCCGTATCCAGGTTGCCGGAGAAGTCGAGATAGCCCACGACGCCCGCGTACGGGCCGCGCCGAGTGGGCTCGAGGTCGTCGATGATCTCCATGGCGCGCACCTTGGGCGCCCCCGAGACGGTCCCGGCGGGCAGGGTGGCGCGCAGCACGTCCACGGGGCTGTGCCCGCTCGCCAGCTCGCCGGAGACCTGCGAGGTGAGGTGCATGACGTGGCTGTAGTGCTCCAGGGTCATGAGCTCGTCGGTGCTGAGCGTGCCGGGCCGCACCACCCGGCCCACGTCGTTGCGCGCCAGGTCCAGCAGCATCAGGTGCTCGGCCAGCTCCTTGGGGTGTTCGGCCAGCTCGCCGGCGAGGCGGCGGTCCTCGCGCTCATCGGTGCCGCGGGGCCGGGTGCCGGCGATGGGCCGGGAGGTGACCCGCCCGTCGCGCAGCTGCACCATCGGCTCGGGCGAGCTGCCCACCAGGGTCACCTCGGGCTGGCGCAGGAAGTACATGTAGGGGCTGGGGTTGACCTGGCGGAGCGCCCGGTAGAGCTGGAACGGGTCGGCCTGCAGATCGAAGTCGAAGCGCTCCGACAGCACCACCTGGAAGATGTCGCCGTCGAGAATGTGCTCCTTGGCGGCGCGCACCGCGGCGCAATAGGCCTTGGCGCTAAAGGACGGGGCGGTCTCCGGTGCGGGATCGTCGGGGCCGGGGGGCGCCAGCAGCGGCTCGGGCTGGGGCCGCGCACCGGCGCGGGCCAGCTCGTCGAGCGACTGCAAGGCCTCCTCGTAGGCGTCGTCTAGGGTCTCGCTGGTCGGTTCGGGCGGCAGGATGACGTTCTGGATGAGGAATACCCGCTGCCGCCAGTGATCGAAAGCCACGAACCGCCCGATGACGTCCAGCACCGCGTCGGGCATCCCGAGGTCGTCACTAGGCGGGTTCGGGAGCCGCTCAACCTCTCGCACCACGTCGTATCCCAGGTAGCCGACCAGCCCGGAGTGCAGCGGCGGCAGCCCGTCGATGGCCGGCGAGCGGAAGCGGTCGAGGATCACGTCGAGGGCCGCCAGCACACCCCCCTCGGTCGGCACCGGTCCCAGGTCGTCGCCGCTGATCGTGACCCGGCGACCCCGGGCGACGATGCGGGCGCGGGGGCGGAATCCCATGAACGAGAAGCGGCTCCACCGGTTCTGCCGCTCGGTGGACTCCAGCAGGAACCCGGGCGCCTCGCCCACGATGCGGGAGAAGGCCGCGACCGGCGTAATCAGGTCCGCGAGGAGCTCGCGCCACACCGGCACCACGCGGTGCGCGGTCGCCAAGCGACCGAACTCCTGCCGAGTGGGTCGGGCGTTCACGGCCTCTCAGTCGGCGAAGGACCTGAAGAAGCAGGAGCGCTCGCCGGTGTGGCAGGCGCCGCGGCCCTCTTGGACGACCCTGAAGAGCAGCGTGTCCCCGTCGCAGTCGTAGGCGGCCTCGCGCACGAACTGCCGGTCGCCGGAGGTCTCGCCCTTGCACCAATACTGCTGGCGGGACCGGCTCCAGAACCATGTCCTGCCCGTGGCGAGGGTGCGCCGCAGGGCTTCGGCGTCCATCCAGGCCAGCATCAGCACCGCGCCGGAGGCGGCGTCCTGCACGATGGCCGGCACCAGCCCGGCGTCGTCGTACCGCACCGCCTCGAGGGTGCCCGCTGCGGGCGTGATGGGGACAGCAACGGTCATCTCGTTCATGCTAGGGGTGCGACGCGAGCACGCCGCGCCGCGGCCGGCTCAGAGGTACAGGCCCGTGCTGCCCTGCTCGAGCCGCTCGGCAGCGACTGCGTGAACGTCGCGCTCGCGCAGGATGATGTAGTCGACGCCGCGCACCTCCACCTCGTAGCGGTCCTCGGGGTTGAAAAGCACCTTGTCGCCGGCCTCCATGGAGCGCACGTTGGGGCCCACGGCGATCACCTCGGCCCACGTCAGTCGCTTGCCCACCTGTGCGGTGGCGGGAATCAGGATGCCGCCCGAGGAGCAGCGCTCCCCCTCGCCAGTGCCGCTGTGAACCATGATCCGGTCGTTGAGCATCTTGACGGGAAGCTTGTCGTCGGGCGCGGGCGCGCCGCGCGGCGGAGCGGAGTCCGAGGATCTACCCACGCCGCGACGCTACCCCGCTGAGTTGGCCGCGACGGGCCGGACCCGCACACCGGCGGCGGCGAGGGCCGATTTGGCCTCGGCGATGCTGTGGGCACCGAAGTGGAAGATCGAAGCCGCCAGCACGGCATCGGCGCCGGCAGCCACGCCGTCGGCCAGATGGACGAGGGCCCCGACGCCGCCCGAAGCGATCACCGGCACGTTGACGGCGTCGCTCACGGCCCGGATCAGCGGCAGGTCGAACCCCTCCTGGGTGCCGTCGCGATCCATCGAAGTGAGCAGGATCTCCCCGGCGCCGAGCCGCTCGGCCTGTGCAGCCCAGTCGACCGCGTCCCAGCGGGTCGGCCGGCGGCCGCCGTGGGTGACCACCTCGAAGCGGCCGGAGGGCGTCAGCCGGGCGTCGATCGCCACCACCACGCACTGGCTGCCGAACTCCTCGGCGATCTCCGCCACAAGGGAAGGCCGGGCCACCGCCGCCGTGTTCACCGAAACTTTGTCGGCGCCGGCGCGCAGCAGGCGCCGGGCGTCGTCGGTGCTGCGAATTCCGCCGCCCACCGTGAACGGGATGAAGACCTCCTCGGCAGTGCGGCGCGCCACATCCAGCATCACGTCCCGGGCGTCGGAGGAGGCGGTGATGTCCAAGAAGACCAGCTCATCCGCGCCTTCGGCGTCGTAGCGGGCGGCGAGCTCCACCGGGTCGCCGGCGTCGCGCAGCTCCACGAACTCGACGCCCTTGACCACCCGTCCGCCGTCCACGTCGAGGCATGGGATGATGCGCACGACGATGGGGCTCACGGCGGTGGCCCTCCGGCGTCGCCTTCGGCGGGGCGGTCGCTGAGCGCGGCAACCTCAGCCAGGGCGGCCAACGCCTCGGCTAGGTCGACGGTCCGTTCGTAGATGGCCCGCCCGACGATGGCCCCGGCGAGAGTGCGCCCGCCGGCGCGCAGCTCAGCCAGCCGGAGCAGATCCTCGACGGTACCGACGCCCCCGGAGGCGATGATCGGCAGCGAGGTAGCCGCCAGCGCCTCGGCCAGAAGTTCCATGTCGGGCCCCGCGAGTGTGCCGTCGGTGCTGATCTGCGTGACGACCGCGGCCTCCACCCCCGCCGTCGCCTCCAAGACCTCCCGGAAGCTCCGGCTGCCAGCGGAGCGCCAGCCCCGCACCGCCACCTCACGCCCGCGCACGTCGAGTCCGAGGGCCACGGGCTGGCGTTGGGCGATCTCAGCCACCAGCGACGGGTCCTCGAGAGCGGCGGTGCCGACCACCACCCGGGCCACCCCCACCTCAGCCAGCTGCCGCGCGGCGGTGGCCGAACGCACGCCCCCGCCACACTGCACCGGCACGCCGGCAGCCGCCACGATGGCGCCGACGTGGGCCAAGTTAGTGAGTTCGCCGGTGCGCGCCGCGTCGAGGTCCACGACGTGGAGCCAGCGGGCACCCGCGGCCGCCAAGGCCGCCGCCATTTTCCCAGGGTCCTCGGCGTAGGTGGTCTCGGCGTCGAAGTCGCCCTGGTACAGGCGCACGCAGCGTCCGCCCCGCAGGTCGATGGCCGGCAACAGCAGCATCAGCGCCCCGCCAGCATCGACACGAAGTTGGCCAACAGCGCCAGCCCCGCCCGCCCCGACTTCTCGGGGTGGAACTGCACGCCCCGCACCGGCCCCGAGGCGACCGCAGCGGTGACCGCGCCGCCGTAGGAGCACGTGGCGATCGTGGCGGGCCCCGGTTCGGGGGCGAAGGAGTGGACGAAGTACACCCAGGACCCGTCGAGACCTTCCAGCAGCGGATCCGGTCGCCGCACCTGCAGCTGGTTCCACTGCATCTGCGGCGCCTTGACGCCGTCGGGCAGTCTGCGCACCTGCCCGGCGAGCAGGCCCAGGCCCGCTCGCCCCGCCGCCTCCTCGGAGCCCTCGAAAAGCATCTGCATGCCGATACAGATTCCGAGGAACGGCACCCCGGCGGCGGTGGCGCGGCGCGCCTCGCTGTCGAGGCCCGCGTCCTCCAAGGCCGCCATGCACGGCCCGAAGGCCCCGACGCCGGGCAGCACTAGGCCGTCGGCGCGGCGGATCAGGGCGGCGTCGGAGGTGAGTCGCGCCTCGGCGCCGACGCGCTCAAGGCCCTTCTGGGCCGAGCGGAGGTTGCCGATGCCGTAGTCCAGCACCGCCACGAGGGGGCGCGGCGTCTCCTGCACGCTGTCGCTACCGGTCGCCTGCGCCTCAGAGGGTGCCCTTGGTCGACGGCACGCCCTCACCCTCTAGGCGCACGGCGTCGCGCAGGCTGCGCGCCACGCCCTTGAAGGCGGACTCCAGGATGTGGTGCGTGTTGCGGCCGCGCACCAGCACGACGTGCAGCGTGATGCCCGCGGCCACCACGAAAGCACGCCAGAACTCCTCGGCGAGCTGCGGGTCGAAGGGCGGGTCGCCCAGGATCTTCTCACCGGGCGGATCCACCTCGTAGTGAAGGAACGGGCGGCCCGACAGGTCGAGCGCCACATCTACGAGCGCCTCGTCGAGGGGCACCGCCGCCGAGGCGAACCGGCGCACGCCGCGCTTGTCGCCCAGCGCCTCCCGCAGGCACTCACCCAGCAGTATCCCGGTGTCCTCCACGGTGTGGTGCGCGTCCACCGCCAGGTCGCCCACCGCGGCCACGCGCAGCCGCCAGCCCCCGTGGCGGGCCAGCTGCGCCAGCATGTGGTCGAAGAAGGGCAGCCCGGTGGACACCTCGCTGCCCTCGTCGCCGTCGAGGTCCAAGTCGATGCTGATGTTCGTCTCGGTGGTGCTGCGTTGCCGCTGCGACTGTCGTTCGCTCACGGCGCCTCCTCGTTGTCGTCGGCGACCGGCCCAGCCCGGCGCCGTTGCAGTATCGCAGCAGCCCGGTGCGCTCAGACCGCTCCGCGCAGCACGTCCGTCAGAGCCTCGATAAACAGCGAGTTCTCCTTCGGGGTGCCGACGGTCACCCGCAGGCAACCCGCCAGCCCCTCCCAGGAGCTGCAGTCCCGCACCAGCACCGAGCGGTCCAGCAGCTCTCGCCAGACCGCCGCGCCGTCGCGCCCGGTGGGGCGAAACAGAATGAAGTTGGCTCCCGAGGGCCACTGGTCCACGGGTAGCACCGCCAGCCGCTCGGCCAGGCGTTCCCGCTCGGCGGCGATGTCGGCAGCCCGCCGGTCGGCGGCGGCAGCGTCGGCCAGACAGAGCAGGCCGATCTCCTGGGTCACCGCGTCGAGGTGGTAGGGCAGCACCACCTTGTGCAGCTCCTCGGTGATGCGCGCCGGAGCTAAGACGTAGCCCAACCGCACCGCCGCCAGCGCCCAGGCTTTGGAGAAGGTGCGGCAGACCGCCAACGGGGCGTCCTCGCCCAGCAGGTCGACCGCGCTGACGCTACCCGGCCCGAGCCCGCTGAACTGGATGTAGGCCTCGTCGCAGACCACGAGCCCGCCGTAGCCTGCGACCGCCTCGAGGCAGGCCTGCACCGTCTCGGCGGCTTCGACGGTGCCCGTCGGGTTGTTGGGCGAGCAGAGGAACAGCACGTCGGGCCGTTCGGCGGCGGCGAACCGGGCCGCGGCGTCGGGGTTGACCCGGAAATCCCCCTGGCGCGGCGCGGCGACCACCTCTGCGCCGACGACGCGGGCGATGTGGCTGTGCAGCGCGTAGGTGGGCGTGAACAGCCCCACCCGGCGGCCCGCACCGGCGTAGGTCAACAGCAGCGTCTGGATCACCTCGTTGGAGCCGTTGGCCGCGAAGACGTTCTCCGGGGCGGCGCCGTGCAGGGCGGCGATGCCTGCCCGCAGGTCCGCAGCCGACCGGGACGGGTAGCGGTTCCAGTCGATCCGGCCCAGCCGCTCGGCGAGTGCCGCGCCGAGGCCCTCCGGTGGCCCCTCCGGCGACTCGTTGGTGTTGAGTCGCACACGCGCCTGCACCTGCGGCGAGTGGTAGCCCTGCATCCCCGCGACGGCACGACGAGGCCGGGGCACCGTCACGGCCCGCCGCCCGCAGGATCCTCGCCGGCGAGGCGGTCCAGCCGCCGGCGTATCGAGGCGGCGTGCGCCGGCAGCCCTTCGGCGGTGGCCAGAGTCTCCACCGCCGGCCCCAGGCTCACCAGGGCGTCCTCCTCAGCGGTGATGACATGGGTCGTGCGGCTGAAGTCCGCCGTCCCGAGCACCGAGGCGAAGCGCGCCGACCGCCCGGTGGGCAAGACGTGCGACGGCCCCGCCAGGTAGTCCCCCAGGGAGGCCGGCGCGTGCTCGCCGCAGAAGATGGCGCCCGCGTGGCGGATGAGGGGAACCAGCTCGTCGGGGTCGGCCAGCATGAGCTGCAGGTGCTCGGGGGCGATGCGGTTCACGACCGCGGCCGCCTGCTGGGGATTCTCGACGACGACGGCGTAGCCGGAGGCGGACAGGGTCGCCTCGATCTCTGCCCGCCGCGGCGCCGCTGCGATGGCGGCCGCCGCCTCGGCGCCCACCGCCTGCGCGACGGCGGGATCCCACGTCACCAGGGCGGCCATGCCGTCGGGGCCGTGCTCGGCCTGCACGATGAGGTCTGCCGCAGCGAGGTCGGCGGGGGCCGACCCGTCGGCCACCACGACTACCTCGGAGGGACCGGCGAACGCGGCGGGAACGCCGACCACGCCGGCGACCTCCTGCTTCGCCACCGCCACGTAGGCGTTGCCGGGCCCCGCGATGAGGTCGACCCGCGGAATCGTCTCGGTGCCGTAGGCCAGCGCCGCCACAGCGCCCGCGCCGCCGACCGCGTAGATCTCCGGCACCCCGGCGAGGGCGGCGGCGGCCAGCGTCACTGCCGCCACGGCGCCGTCGGGGCGGGGCGGCACGCAAAGAGCCAGGCTGGCCACCCCCGCTGTCTTGGCGGGTATGGCGGTCATGAGCACCGTCGACGGGTAGGCGGCGCGCCCGCCAGGCACGTACAGGCCCGCCCGGTCAACCGGGATGCGCCGCGACCGGACAGTCACGCCGTCGCGGGACCAGACGTGGGCGGGTTCCTGCTGGGCGCCGTGGAACGCCTCGATGCGCTCGGCGGCGACCGCTAGGGCGTCGCGCACGGCGGGCGCCAGCGACGCCAGCGCGGCCTCGCACGCCGCCGGTGGCACCGCCAGGTCGCTGAGGGCCGCCCCGTCGAAGCGCCGGGCCATGCGCCGCAGCGCCTCGTCGCCGTCTCGGCGCACCTCGTCGATGATCTGGCGCACTGTTGCGCGGATGTCCGGCGGCTCGCTGCGCGGCAGATCCGGGATCGCCGCCTCGGCTGAGCCCCGCGCGTCGATCAGCCGCAGCGGCCCCGCGGTGGTGGCCGGTGGGACCGCGGTGTCTCTGCCGACGCTCTGAGCGGCGCTGTCGGGCCTGCCCGTGGACACCCACGTCGGGCGGCTGGGGCCTCCGTCGGCCAGGGGATCGCTGGCGCGGCTCATCTTCAGACCGCGAACGCCGACGGGCAGAAGTCGTTGCACACGCAAGCCCCGCAGTCGGCTCGGCGCGCCCCGCAGACCTGGCGGCCGTGCAGGATCAGCCGCATGCTGAAATCGCCGCGTTCGGCGGCGGGGATCATGGGGTTCAGCTCCTTCTCGACGGCGACCGGGTCGGTCTGGGCCGTCAGTCCGAGACGCCGCGACAGCCGCCCTACGTGGGTGTCCACGGGCAGGCCCGGCAAAGCGAAAGCCACGCTGCGCACCACGTTGGCGGTCTTGCGCCCGACGCCCCCCAGGGCGGTCAGCTCGCGCATCGCCGTCGGCACCTCGCCGTCGTGGACCCGGACGAGCCGGTCGGCCATGGCCATCAGGTTGCGCGCTTTGGATGCGTAGAAGCCGGTGGAGTGAATCAACTCTTCCAGCTCACCAGGGTCACAGGCGGCCAGGTCCTCCGGCGTCGGGAAGCGCTCGAACAGCGCAGGGGTCACCATGTTGACGCGCTCATCGGTGCACTGCGCCGACAGGATCGTGGCCACGAGCAGCTGGTAGGGTCCGTCGTGGGTGAGCGCGCAGTCCGCGTCGGGGTACTCGCGCTTCAGACGCTCGTGCGTCTCCCGCGCACGGCCCTGGGGTGAACGTGGCCGACCCACGCCGGCAACGGTAGCGCCCGGCCATCCGCGTTCGAGCAGAGCCGCCCGGCAGCGTCGGGTAGCTAGCCTCCGAGGCGGTGGCGACTCGAATCTCCGGCCCCAGCGACGGCGATGCGACCTGGGCGATCGAGGTGCCTGGGCGCGACAGGCTCACGCTGAGCGCCGCGGGGCTGGCCGAGGAGTTGGCCTCGGCGGCCGCGATCGTTCGGGCCGGCGGCGGCGAGAGCTGCCGGCTCTGGATCGGCCACGTCGAACCGGGCGACGACGAGCTGGCGGGCCGCTTTGGCTTCACGCCCTACCGGGATCTCTGGCAGCTGCGGCGGGCCCTGCCGGCAGCCGACTCGGAACTGGCGGTTCGTCGGTTCACCGCCGCCGACAGCGAGGCCGTGCTGGCGCTGAACCGACGGGCGTTCGGCTGGCATCCCGAGCAGGGCGCCATGTCCGCAGCCGATCTGGCCGCCCGGCAGGCCGAGCCGTGGTACGACCCCGGCGGGTTCCTGCTCCACGAACGCCACGAACGCCTCGCAGGCTTCTGCTGGACCAAGGTCCACCCCGGCGGCGGCCCGCCCCCCGACGACGTCGCCATGGGCGAGATCTACGTGATCGCGGTGGATCCGGATTTCTGGGGCCAAGGCATCGGCGCGCCCCTCACGCTGGCGGGTCTGGCACACCTCGCCGGCCGAGGCCTTGCCGTGGCCATGCTGTATGTGGAGTCCGACAACGGCGCCGCCAACGCCGTCTACGACCGTCTCGGGTTCGGTCACCATCACACCAACCGCGCCTACACCGCCGATCTTTGAGCCGCCGCCGCTGCTGGGCGAGCAGGGCGCTCGAGAACCGACAGCCGTGCCGCGACGGGGCAGACTAGGGGCATGAGCCGAACCCGCTGGACAAATCCGACGCTTCCCCAGACGCTGCAGATCGCGGTCCTGTTCCTGTACATCTCCGCCTTCTTCGCGATCCTCGGCGGGCTGATCAACATTGCCTCCACCGCCGGGCTCGTCGTGGTCGTCGGGGGGCTGCTCGCCCTGGCCGCCGCCCGAGGGATGGTGCGCGAGCGAAAGTACGGCTACCGGCTCGCGCTCTTCTACGCCGTCTGGGACGTACTGGGCACGCTTCTCAGCATCGCCGGCGGCTTCTCCGCCTGGTACCTCATCGGACTGCTGCTAGCGATTGCTCTGGTCGGCCTCCTGATCCACCCCATGAGCCGCCAGCACTACCGCACCTGGTTCAGCTGAGCGGGCGGTGCCGACCGCGGACAGATCCATGTCATTCCGGCGTCGAGCCTGCGCCGGGCGCGGCGCATCCGAGGAGCTCTTCGATGCCGGCCGCGAGCAGGCCGTCGAGCGCATGTTCGACCGGGCGGCGCGCCGCTACGACCTGCTGAACCGGCTGCTGACCTTCGGCCTGGATCGCCGCTGGCGCCGCCGCAGCGTCGGGCTGCTGGGGTTGCCGCCGGGCGGGCTCGTGGCCGACCTGGCGTGCGGCACGGGGGATCTCTGCTGTGAGCTCGAGCGAGCGGGCCACAAAGCCGTCGGTCTGGACTTCTCGGCCGGAATGCTGCGCCATGCCGACACGACCGCCCCCCTCCTGCGGGCCGACGTGCTGCGCCTCCCGCTGGCCGCCGCCGCCGTGGACGGCGCCGTCTGCGGGTTCGCGCTGCGCAACCTGGCCGACCTGGAGACGTTCTTGGCCGAGGTGGCCCGCGTCGTGCGACCCGCTGGGCGGATCGCGCTCCTCGAGGTGGCCGAGCCGCGCTGGCGGGTGCTGCGCTGTGGTCACCGCCTCTACTTCGGCCGCCTCGTCCCGATCATCGGAGGCTTGCTGTCGGACCGCGTCGCCTACCGCTACCTACCCGAGTCGCTGCGGCTCCTGCCGTCTGCGGCAGACCTCACCGCCCTGCTGGCAGCCGCCGGCTTCGAGGAGATGGAGCACCGCGTCTTCAGCGGCGGCATCGCCCAGCTGCTGACCGCCACACGCCAAGGCTGAGCGCCGCCCCCGGCGGGCCGTTCACGATGTCCTCCCGCGGTACGAGGGCCGCGCCGACCGCTGCCGGGCCGCGTCGGTGCGACTGGCTAGCCTGATTGCAGCCATGACGCCCGACGAGTTCATTCGCAAGTGGCGGGCGTCCGCGTTGACGGAGCGCTCAGCGGCGCAGCAGCACTTCTTGGACCTCTGCGATCTGCTGGGCGAGCCGAAGCCCGCCGACGTCGACCCGTCCGGCGAGTCGTACTGCTTCGAGCGGGGCGCACGCAAGGACGCCGGCGGCGAGGGCTGGGGCGGCGACGAAGTCGTCTCCGCCGATGCGGCTCGACTAGCGCTGGCGCTCGACCACCCGGTGTACGACTGCGTCTACCTCGCGCTGGCACACCGTGTCGGCGCCACGATGCTCACGGCGGACCACCGATTCGCCGCGGCCGTCGCACCGACAGAGCACGGCGACTCGGTCCTGACACTGGCCGACTACGCAGCAACGCGCTGACCGCAGCCGACGCCACCCCCGCCGACATGGGCACCACCCGCTGAGGCCAACTCGCCGCCGGTGCCGGCAGATGGATAGCTAGCGTCGCCAGCACCTGGCGCGCCGGAGCGTTCCACCGCCGCACAATGCTGCTCCCGTCGTCGAGGCCGAGCCGCCCCCGACAGCAAACGCTGGCTCATCACGTCCTTCGCCTCGTGAGGCCCGCCCGAACAGCCTCCAGCGCCGCCAGCGCAACGGCCATCCCCCCGGCGATCCGCCAGACGACCTCGCGCTCAGCGTCGCCGCCCACCGGGTGCCCCCCGCTCACTGCGCGCCCGCTGCCAATCCTCCAGCACCGGCTCAATGATGACACAGCTCACCAGGAACAGCAGCACCCCGCCCATGACCGTCACCATGAGGAAGCCCGTGTTCTCCCGCGCCGAGCCGAACACCAGCAGCCCGACCCACGCGACCAACGCGGCGCGCCGCCAGCGCCTCACGACCCGGCTCCTCGCAGCCTCCGCCGCCGCAGCCTCGGCCCTCGCAGCCTCCGCCGCCGCAGCCTCCGCCGCCGCAGCCTCCGCCCTCGCAGCCTCGGCCCTCGCAGCCTCCGCCACCGCAGCCTTCAGCGCGGCTGCCACGTCGTTCGTCCGCGTCGTCATCGTGCCTCTCCAATCGTCGGCGGGAGGTGCCCGCGTCGAATATAGGGCGCCCGCCCCGCGACGCCTAGGTGGCCGAAGAAGGGTCTGGCATGGCGGAGGAACTAGCCACGAGCGGCCATGACCTGCACGCGCCGCGCCTGGCGCCACTCCGGAGGCACCCCTGAGACGGCAGGACCGGCGTCGCTCAGTCTCCCCAATGGCTGCTCTTGTAATCGAGCATGTCGTCACCGTGAAGCTGCTTGGTGGCGTTGCCGACCCGGAGCCAGAACTCGACGTGGCTGGCGCCGCCCTCGAGCGGCTTGGCGAACACAGGCTTGCCGGATGAGGCGACGGTGACGACGCAGATCTCGGTGCCGCCGATGCGTTCGAACCCGATCTGTACGATCCCGGCAGTAGGCACCGACAGTGAGCGCTCGAGCAGCTGGCGCAGGAACAGTTCGTAGCCGTCCTTGTTGGCCTTGCTCCCAAGCGTCTGCAAATCCGCATCGATTCCCACCACTCCGGCGTTGTCGTTCACGCCGATGAGCAGCTTCCCGCCCGCCGCGTTGAGCAACCCGCAGACGGTCTTGACAACGACGTGCTCGAGGCGCTTGTCGACGCCCCCCGTGTGGCAGTTCCAGCGCGCCGAGGACTTGAACTCCAGCGTCTGCGACTCGCCGAGCCGCAGCAGCTCGCCGACGCCTCCGATAGGCGGCGACGAGGACTCCCCGTCCCAGAGTTGATCGAACCCGTCGCGTACCACCTTCGCCATCAGTTTGCGGCGACGCGCCAGGAACGTCGGGTAGTCCAGTTGCTCCCACCCCACGGGCAGAGCGTGCCAGTACATCTGCCGCTCGAGCCGTGCTGGATCCATCGAGGCGCTCAATGCGGGCCAGTAGGTGCGCGGAACCTCCGTGCCTACGGAAGCGTTGTCCGGCCAGTCCAGGTAGGCCATGTTGGCGATGGCGTTTGTCTCCTGGTGTCGCGTGATGCCCTCCGCCGCCAGGTGGGCCTTGGGGAACAGGTGGTGTCGCTCCAGTGCCCGCGGCGCGGCCCGCAGCGGATCGCTCAGGTCGCGGATGCGCAGGTCGCTCCCGAGGGCCTCGGCGTCCAGAAGGTTCAGTCCTGCCAGGTATGCCGATAGCACCGGGGTTCGAGACGACGAGGTGCCGAGGCGCTCGGGCAGGGAGACCTCCCAGTAGTCGCGGGTGAAGGTGGCGCGAATGATGCGATCCAACTCCGCGCAGAACGCCTCATCGTCGTGGGCCGAGGATTCGAGTCGCCTTAGGTCGGCTTCCACGAGTGTCTCGGTCGATCCGGTATAGCGGCCCGTCATGTGTGCCATGAAGAACCAGCGGCTCATCACCCCGCGCAGCCGTCTGCGGTCGAGGCCGACGTCGCACCTGCCGATCAGCCACAGCACATAACAGAAGAGCACCGCACTGTCGCTGGTGACCATTCGCCCGCTGCGGAACCCCGCGTGGGTCAGGCACTTCAGGAACTCGTGCCAGTTGCCGAGGTCGAGCACCTGGTCCACGGCGGCCTGTAGCCGCTCGAACTGCTGCGTGCGTCGCTCCACGGAGACGTCGCCTGTCTCGAGGTCCTTGCCGCGCAGGAGTTTGTAGACGTAATCGAGGCGGGCGCGGCGGAACGCCAGGCCGACCGCGACCCGCAGGATCTGATCGGGGCTCGGTTCGATGAAGGGGTTCTTGGGCGAAGCGCCGCTGCCGCCCGGCGAGACGGCGTCGCGGCAGAACTGCTCAATCTGCACCCTTCCCTTCTCCCAGTGCACAGACATGAGGGTCAGGATGAAATCGGCCTGTCTGAGTTGCACGCCCTTGGAGTTGGCGCGCACGAAGATGTCCCCGACCTGTTCCTCGTCGGCACCGCCGGTCAGTTCGAGCACTTGGAATTGGAAGTCGCGCAGATCGCGGACCCTGTCGATGCGATCCTCCAGCAGGTCCTGCTGCGCGTTCCATTCCCGCTCCGACAGGTCCGACCCTGCCAACCGGTGTGCCGCGAGCCGCGCCAGAAAGTCCCGGACGACGGATCGATAACTGTCGCCCCACAGCGGAGTGACATCGGCGATGTATTCCGGATCTCGTCGAATCGCCGCGTCGCTGACCTCGAAGGACTGGTCGGCGGGCCGGAAGGCGATGGTGATGCGCTTCTGCTTGAAGCGGGCGTCCAGCACCGGTTTGCCGTGCAGGACCGAGTACAGGGAGGTGAGCCGCTGCTGGCCGTCGACGATCAGAAGCCTGGGCGGCGTCTCGTCGCCGTCACTGCCGCCGATCTGCCGGATACCCGCATCAGCGCCGGTCTCCCAGAACATCAGCGTCCCAACTGGGAATCCCTTGTACATCGAGTCGAACAGGTCTCGAACCTGCACCGGCTTCCACACAAAAGGGCGCTGGATGTCAGGCAGCGCGATCCTTCCGCGATCGATGTCCTCGACGAGGTTCATCAATCCGTAGCCGGTGGTGCGGTACATGGTCCTTGCCATGTGATCCCCCTCAAACTCTGTTGCTCAGCGGCTCGCCGTGTTCCGGGGTTAGAACCTAATCGCCACCTGTGACAGGCCTTCAGCGTCGGCGGCTTCTCGGCTTGGCTCCTCTATCCCCCGGCGAGGGACCTGGGGCGGCATTCGGCACGGTCTCGTCGGGCGGGGGATGGCCGTGGGCGCTGCTCCCGATAGTGCCAGGCGCGGGCTGACGCGTTCGGCGTGACGCTGCGCCGTCTGGCGCGATTCACTCAAAGCGTCCACCGCCCCGAACACACCCCGCAACACCGCCTCCGGGTGACGCTGCGCCGTCTGGCGCGATTCACTCGAAGCGGCAGTGTCATACCTCTTCACTATGTTGTGACTATGACTCAAGCAGATGTTCGCTTGCCGCGAGCCGCTGGACGGGGGCGGTGGGGCCAGGAGGTGGCGGCCACCTTGGAGGTGCTGTTGACCGGGTTGCGCTGTCTGGAGGGTGACCGGCTCGGGGAGCGTCTCGACCTGCTCGGGGTGTGCGAGAACCGTTTGGCGGCTCTGAAGGCCGAGACGGTGGCGGCGCTGGCACGGCGCGACGGTGCGGCGGCGGCCGCCGACGCGCTGCACGCCCGGCTGGGGCAGTCCCGCCACGGGGCCAAGCGCGACGTGAAGATCGCCGGCCAACTCGTCAAGGTGCCCGCCGCGGCGAGGGCATTGGCGAACGGTTCGATCACCCCGCAGCACGCCCGCCTGATCGCTGAGGCGGCCGAAGCGGCGCCGCCCAGCGCGCCGATTGACGAGCACGCGCTGCTGAGGGCTGCCGAGCGCGAACCGGCCGACCTGTTCAACAAGACTGTGCGCGAACACATCAACACCCGCATCGGCGACGACCTTGCCGCTCGCCGCAAGCACCAGCGCGCGCAGCGCCGGCTGAGCGTGAAGCGCCAGGCCGACGGCATGTTCGAGCTGTTCGGGCGCTTCGATCCTCTGACGGGCAGCCGCATCGAGACCGCCCTCTCCGCCACATCCAACAAGCTCTGGCGAGCCGAGGATCCGAAGAACCGCCGGACTCCCGAGCAGCGCAGGGCGGACGCTCTCGCCATGCTCGTCACCGGCGCTGGCGGTCGCGGTGCGGGGCCGAGCGCGCCGGGCGTCGACCTGCTCGTGATCGCGGACTACGACACCGTTGCGGGCCAACTGCGCCACGCTCGACTGTCGGACGGGACGCCCCTCACACCCGCCGAACTCCAGCGTCTCGCCTGTGACGCCAACGTCTTGCCGGCAATCTTCAACCGCGAGCGCGAGCCACTCTGGTTAGGAAAGAGCAAGCGCCACGCCACACCCCGCCAGAGGGCCGTGCTGGCCGAACGCGACAAAGGGTGCGTCGGCTGCGGCGCCTCGGTCGGTTGGTGTCAAGCACACCATGTGGTCCACTGGCAACACGGCGGGCACACCGACTTGGACAACCTCTGCCTCCTCTGCAGCAGCTGCCACCACCAGGTTCACGAGAACCGAGCCCAGATCGTGCCGGCGCCGGGTGGCAGGTTCCGCCTTCAGCCCGCCGGCCGGGCGCCGCCCGGCCGAAACGACCGGCTGCGGGAATGAATGCCCACGGGGTGCCAGCGAGGCAGCCCGCCAGCCGGGCGCCACCCGGCCGAAACGACCGGGCATCCGCCGCCTGGCTACCGGCAGGATGGCGCGGCCAACCTCGCTGCTCTCGGCTACCAGTTGGGCTTCATATCCGACGGGAGTATGCCGAGCCGCACCAGGTCGCTCTCGTCGCCCGTCTCCCGGTAGTGCTGCCAGGCCTTGCTCGAAGCGATGAGGTCAGCGTCGGCGAACGCGAGCACCGGTGCCTGAGCCATGGGCCGCGGCGCTGCGTCGGCGTCGGCATCGCCGCAGGCTGCGCGGCCGCTGGGGTCGTGAGCTTCCTCGGGGCGCTCGCCGTCCTCGCTCGCCTCGCCGTCTGGGGGTCCGTGAGCGATGACGAGTTCTCGCTGCAAGGAAAGCCGGTGGGCGCCGTCAGGAGAGTCCTCGCCGTCGAAGGGTTCGTGAGCGTCCCCGGAGTCTTGGGGGTCCTGAAGGTCCTCGCCCTCCGCGCCGGCCCCGCGACCGCGGGGGTCGTGAGCGTCCGTGAGCCACTCGCCCTCGACGCGGTCGTTCCCGATGTCGCCGTCGTCGGTCTGGCCGGCCACTCCAAGCAACGTGAGCTACTCCTGTCCAACGCCAAGACTGGCGAACGCTGGAACGCCCGGCTCCCGGGTCAACCCGAGCGATCCGCCCCGCGAGCGCGATCCTACATGCGGGGGCGCTACAGCAGAGCGGGCGCGACACAACAGAGGGGGGCAACCGTGTGACGGCGACCGGCGCCAGCGGGGGCGCTACAGCAGAGCGGGCGCGACACAACAGAGGGGGGCAACCGTGTGACGGCGACCGGCGCCAGCGGGGGCGCTACAGCAGAGCGGGCGCG
>VXNF01000098.1:20446-31902 GCA_009840735.1 Acidimicrobiia bacterium
GCAACCGTGTGACGGCGACCGGCGCCAGCGGGGGCGCTACAGCAGAGCGGGCGCGCCAGCTCGGCGGCGTAGGACGTGGTTTTCTGTTCGCCGCGAACGCTGTCGGTGCCTCGCGGGAGCTACAGGGCGGCGGCGGTCCAGAGGCCGGCGGCGACGGCGACTCCGTAGGCGGCCAGCAGACGACCGGTGGCGCCCAACACGCCGATCAGCTCACGACCCTCGGCGCCCCGCAGAACCCGGCGCAGCGGCCCCACGGCCAACGGGAGAGCGGCAAAGCCCAGCAGCGCCCACGGTCGAGGCCAGCCCAGCGGCACGAGCGTGACCGGCTCGACGGGCTGACGACCCAGCACCACCACGCCCCTCAGCGGCCACTCCCAGCCGACCGCCAGCGGCGCCAGCGCGGCGAAGGCGGCTGCCACCAGGGCGACGTAGAGCAGGCGGGTTCGGGCCGCGCCGATGCGCACCGCCAGCGTGCGCTTGCCGACCACTGCGTCGCCTGCGATGTCGCGCAGGTTGTTGACGACCAGCAATGCACAGCTCAGGCATCCGCAGCCCACCCCGACCCAGACGCTGCGGGCCGTGATCGCCTCCAGATGCACATAGGCGGCGCCGACCGCCGCCACGAGGCCGAAGAAGACGAACACGCTCACCTCGCCCAGCCCCCGGTAGCCGTACGGCCGCCGCCCGCCCGAGTAGTACCACCCGGCGGCCAGACATGCCGCGCCCACGGCCACCAACTCCCAGCCGACCGCCGCCGCTAGCGCCGCACCGGCGCCGGCCGCCACTAGCCCGGCGAGCGCAGCGGCGTTGCGCACGGCATCGGGACGCGCCAGGCCCGAGCCGACGAGGCGGCGCGGGCCCACCCGGCGCCCATCGTCGGCGCCGCGCAGCCCGTCGCTGTAGTCGTTGGCGAAGTTGACCCCCACCTGCAGCGCCAAGGCCACCACGAGCGCCATCGCCAGCCGCCACCAGATCACGCCCTGCCCCCAGCCGAAGCCTGGTCGGGCCGCGGCGGCCGTTCCGGCGATCACCGGCGCCAGCGACGCCGGCAAGGTGCGCGGCCTCGCGCCGGCGATCCAGTCCCTCGCCCGCGTCACACCTACGACGCTACCCGAGCGCAGTTCGGGCGCCAGTCCGGCCTGCTAGGTGTCACAACCGGGGAGGTGGCCCCTGGCGCACTCGGGGCTCCCGGTGCCGCCGCGCTCATCCACCGCGGCCTCCCGGCGGGCACAGAATCGCTGGCGGGGCTCGCTGTGAGAAACAGCTCAAGACCTGCGGCCCCACCGCCATGCGGCCCCCAGCGGGCACGGCTGGGGTCGTTGCGGGCACGAACAACGGCTGACCGTATGCTCGCTGCGTGAACCGCCTGGCCGCCGAGGGCAGCCCCTACCTGCGCCAGCACGCCGACAATCCGGTCGACTGGTACCCGTGGGGAGACGAGGCTTTCGAGGCGGCCCGGCAGGCCGACAAGCCGGTACTCCTGTCTGTGGGGTACTCCTCCTGCCATTGGTGCCACGTCATGGCGCACGAGTCCTTCGAGGACAGCGCCACCGCCGAACTGATGAACCGCTGGTTCGTGAACGTGAAGGTGGACCGCGAGGAACGCCCCGACGTGGACTCGCTGTACATGGAGGCGGTCACCTCCCTCACCGGCCACGGCGGCTGGCCCATGACCGTGTTCTTGACGCCGGAAGGCGAGCCGTTCTTCGCCGGCACTTACTTCCCGCCCACGGCCCGCCACGGGATGCCCTCCTTCAGCGACGTGCTGCAGCGAGTCAACGCGGCGTGGGGCGAGCGGCGCAGCGACGTGCGGGATCAGGCGCGGCGCATCACCGCGGCCCTGGACCGGGCCTCGCGCCTGCCGGGGGCCACTGGCGGCGTGCCCGACGGCCGGGAGGCTCTGGCGAACGCGGCGGGCGCCCTGCGCCGCGGCTACGACGCCGCCTGGGGCGGGTTCGGCCATGCACCCAAGTTCCCCCAGGCCATGACGCTGGAGGCGCTGCTGCGCCACTGGCGCAACTCCGGCGACGACGACGTGCTGGCGATGGTCGTCAACAGCCTGGACTGCATGGCCTCCGGCGGCATCTACGACCACCTCGGCGGCGGCTTCTCGCGTTACGCCACCGACCAGCGATGGCTCGTGCCCCACTTCGAGAAGATGCTGTACGACAACGCCCTGTTGCTGGGGCTGTACACCAGCGCCTGGCAGGTCACCGGCAAGCCCCGCTACCGCCAAGTCGCCGACGAGACCGTCGGGTACCTGCTGGGCGACCTGCGCCAGCCTGACGGGGGCTTCGCTTCCGCCGAGGACGCCGACTCCGAGGGCGTCGAGGGCAAGTTCTACGTGTGGCGCCTCGAGGAGATCCGCGCCGTGGCCGCCGAGGCGGCCGACGCCGCCGTCGAGTGGTACGGCGCCACCGAGGAGGGCAACTTCGAGGGCGCCAACATCCTCTGGCGACCGGTGCGCGGCGACCTGCTGCGACCGCCGGTGGTCGAGGAGGCGCGCCGGGCACTGCTCGAGGCCCGCTCGCAGCGAATCCGCCCCGGCCTCGACGACAAAGTGCTGACCGAGTGGAACGGGCTGGCCATCTCGGCGCTGGCGCGGGCCGCGGCGGCCGCCGGCCGAGCGGACTGGCTGGCGGCAGCCGAGGATTGCGGAGAATTCCTGATCGGCGAATTGCGGCGCGCCGACGGGCGCTGGCTGCGGTCCTGGCAAGCCGGCGACGCCGAGCGACCGGCCGGGGCGCGCCACCTGGCCTGCGCCGCCGACTACGCCGCCGTGCTGGACGCCTTCATCCGGCTGGGCGAGGCCACCGGCCGGGCGCGCTGGATCGACGAGGCCCACCGCACCGCCGATGGCCTCCTGGCGCTCTTCTGGGACCCCACCAGAGGCGGCTTGCTCACTTGCGGGCACGACGCCGAGCAGCTCGTGGCCACCCCGCGCGACCTGTTCGACAACGCCACCCCGTCGGCCTCCAGCGCCGCCGCGGTCGGCCTGATGCGCCTGGGCGCGCTCGCGGGGGAAGGCAGCTACGCAGAACGGGCCGCGGCGATCCTGGCGCAGCTGGGTCCCCTCGCCGGCGAGCATCCCAGCGCCTTCGGCAACTTGCTTTGCGCCCTGGACCTGCACGCCGCAGGCGCCACCGAGATCGTCATCACCGGCGACCGCGCCGACCTCGTGGCTGTCGTCGCCGGGGCCTGGCTGCCCAACGCCGTGCTGGCCTGGGGCGAACCCTACGATTCCCCGCTGTGGGCGCAGCGCCCCGACGGGGCCGCCTACGTGTGTCGGGGCTACACCTGCGCCATGCCCGCCGACGACGCGCCGGCGCTGCGCCGCCAGCTCGGGATCGACCCCGCGTAGAAGTCCGCCGGTCTACCCCGACCGGACAGATCACCGACGAGGGAGGGCCAGCCGCGTACTGGTGGCAGCTCAGGCGGCGGGCTCAGGCGGCGGAGCGCTCCAGGATGTGGACGCAGCAGGAGGATCCCAGACCGATCACGTGGGCGAGGCCCACCCGGGCATCGGGAATCTGCCGCTCGCCGGCCTCGCCGCGCAGGTGGGCGGCGACCTCGTAGATGTTGGCCACGCCGGTGGCGCCGATCGGATGGCCCTTGGAGATGAGCCCGCCCGACACGTTGACCGGCAGAGCGCCGTGGCGGTACGGCGCCCCCGAATCGATGAAGTCCCCGGCGCCGCCGGGCGCGCACAGCCCCAGGTTGTCGTAGTGGAGCAACTCGGCGGAGGCGAAACAGTCGTGCAGCTCCACGAGATCGAGGTCCTCCGGCGCCACGCCTGCCTGCTCGTAGGCGGCGCAGGCGGCGTTGCGGGTGAGCGTGTTGACGTCCGGCTGCGCCTGCCCGCCCTCGACGTAGGGGTCGCTCGTGAGCACCGAGGCGGAGAGCTTCACGGCCCGGCGGCGCTGATCCGCCGAGAGGGTCCTCAGACGCTCGCCGCTGACAAGCACCGCCGCCGCGGCGCCGTCGCCGGTGGGACAGCACATCAGCAGCGTGTTGGGGTAGGCCACCATGGGCGACGCCTTGATCTCGTCGAGGCTGAACTCCTTGCGGTACTGCGCCAGCGGGTTCAGCGTCGAGTGCTGGTGGTTCTTGTGGGCGACCTTGGCGAACTGCTCGAAGCCGACGTCGGGATGGTCGTGCGCGTAGCGCATGCCAGCCTGAGCGAACACGCCGGGCATGGTCTTGGTGCCCAGGATGCCCTCCACGGACCGCACCGACCCGAAACGTCCCTCGGGTTCGAACACCTTGGGCGGCTCAGCGGGTCCGCGGCTGCCGCCCAGCAGACCCATCTTGCCCATCTTCTCGGCACCCACGGCGAGCGCCATGGAGGCCTCCCCGGAGCGGATCGCCATGACGCCGACGCGCACCGCGGTGGCCCCGGTGGCGCAGGCGTTGGCCACGTTGTAGACGCTAATGCCGGTCTGGCCGATCTGGCCGAGCAGCTGCTGGCCGACGCCGGCGTTGGCTGCGAAGAGGCTCCCGCAAGCCAGCACGTCGAGGTCCTGGACCGACACGCCGCCGTCCTCGAGGGCACCCAGAGCGGCCTCGCTGGCCAAGTCCAGCAGATCGCGGTCGGCGTGGCGGGCGAACCGCGTCATCGAGGCGCCGAGAATCCACACGCTGTCACTCATCGTTGCTCCTCAGGTTCGACGGGCTCGACGCTCCAGTCGACGCTCCAGCCAGATGGGCAGCCGGCGCGCCGCCGGTCGGCGGGACGGCTCGCTGCGAACAAGCTGCCGACCTCGGGTCGCCCTCACCGGCGGGCATGGCCGTCAGTTCTCCGCCGGGGCGAAGCCGAAGGCGACGCACTCGGTGCCCTCGCTGTCGGTGCCGGCCGGGTAGGTCACGAGCCGGACCGCCATGCCGAGGCGGATCGCTGCGGGCTCGGGCGGCACGTCGAGGAGGTTGGCCCGCACCGTCGCGCCGTCGACGGTCTCCACGATCGCCGAGACGAATGGCACTGCCACCCCCGGGGCCGCCCGGTGGACGATGGAGAAGGCCCGCAGGTGTCCGGTGCCCGCCACCGGCACCGGCTCGAAGCTGGGGCGCCCGCAGGACCCACAGCCGTTGCGGCGGTCGAAGAAGCGGGCGCCGCAAGCGCGGCACTGCTGCGCCATGAGATGCGGCTCGGGTTCGAGCGCCAGGTAGGCGACGAGAGGGACTCGGGCGGTCAGCGTCTGCTCGGTCGCCATCAACGCCTCCGCGACTCGTGACAGGTGAGGCGGACCCTAGCGCCGGGCAGCGTCGCATGAGCTTGGATTCCAGCCTGCGCCGCAACGACGGCCCAGGGGGGGCGCAACCTAGAGCTGGGAAGCATCCCATCGGCCCCAGTGCAGGATCTCCTCGGGGTCTCGCCAGCCGCGGGCCAGCGACTTGCTGGGCCGGTCGGGCGCAGGGTGGCCCAGCGCCACGACGCCGAGCAGCTCGACGCCTTCGGGGACGCCCAGGGCGGCGCGCACCTCGGCCTCCCCGTTGAACAGCCCGAAGAACAGCGCCCCGAGGCCGCGCTCGGTGGCCGCCAGTAGCAGGTTCTGCACGACGAAGGCGCCGTCGATCAGCCAGTACGGCGCCGGCCACGCTTGCCGCGACTCGCCGAGGCCTCCAGCCGCGCCCGCGTGCTTGTCCGGCTCGCGGTAGCGGGCCAGGTACCGGCGGCTGTCAGCGGCCGGGAGGACCAGTGCCGGTGCCCGCAGCAGGCCGGGCCAGGCGAACCCGCCGCGCCGCTCGGCGGGAAGGGTGAGCTCCCAGAACCTCGCTCGGTCCGCGGCGCCTTCCAGGATGATCAGCGCGGCCCCCTGGGCGAATCCCGCCGACGGGGCCTGCCGGGCCAGCAGGCAGAGCTCCTCCAGCAGGCCGCTCTCCAGGGGGCGAGGATCGAAGTTCCTCGTCATGCGGCGCGCTGCGACGAGTTCAGCCATGTTCATGGCGCCAGGTTCACCGGGATGATGTCCGCCGAGGTCGGGGTCCCCCGAGGGAAGGAGAACGCCGCCAGGCGCTGCGCCCAGCCAGGTTCACCTCCGGCGCCGCCCGCCGGGCTCGGGCCGCTGGAGCTCAGTCGCCGTAGCGCTGCAAGCGCCCGGCGGTCGCCCAGGCCACGGCGATCAGGGAGTCGCCCCGCCGGCGATCCAGCGGCGCGGCGAGCTCCACGAGCGCGGCGGGGATCCGCTCGGGCCGGAGAGCCTCGTAGTCAAGCACGGCCGGCTGCCCGCCGTCGCCGGTGGCGGTGAACGAGCGGGCGTCATAGTTGCTGGTGCCGATCCCGTAGCGCTTCGCCAGCCGCCGGCCCCAGGCACGTTCCTCGCCGTTGGCGTCGTGCCCCGGACGGGGGATCACCTTGGTGAGCACCTTGAAGACCTCGAAGGTGGCGGGATCGTTCATCCGCACCCCCAGGAGCACATCCTCGTCGGGGAAGGCCATGACGGCGCGGTGCAGCTGCTCAGCCACGAGGGCCTGCAGGACGGTGCCGCGCCGGGCAGTTCGGGCCACCGACCCGGCGCCGAGGATCACGACGGGGGTCCCGCCGATGCGTTCCAGCGTGGAGAACACGTAGCCGCGCAGCCGGCTGCCCTCGCGCGCCTCGGTGAGCAGGACCCAAAGTTCGGTCTGCTTGGAGAGGAACCCGACGGTAAACGGGTTCGGACCGTCCGCGCAGAGGTCGGCCATGGCCTCCAGTTCGGCATCGCTGACCGCGGTGCAATCTCTGCTCTCGACCTCAACTGCCATTGTCGCCGCCTTGTCCCTCGCCAGCCGCTTCGAACGCCGAGTCAAACCCTCCAACGCCGGGTCTAACCCCCACTAGTCCAGTGTGTCGGGCGCCCGAGCGCAAACCGACATCGCCGCGGTCACACCTGAACGGCATCGACCCCCAGCAGTTGACGCAGCTCGGGCACCAGTCCGCTGTCGATGTCCACCTGGTAGTCGGCGGAGAGCTGCAGCACATGGGCGCTGCCCACCTGTATCTCGACCGGCGAATGGCCGCCGTGCTGGCCGAGCAGCCGCTTGAGGGCCGCCAGCCGGTCAGCGTCCACGCCAGCGGGGGGGAAGTGCAGCCGAAGCGCCCCGTTCGTCTCGGCGGAGAACTCCTGCATCTCGATGCTGATGAGCTGCTGTTCGTCGTCGCGGCGGTCGAGGCGCGCCTTGAGGGTCACGACCGCCTCGTCGGCCAGCAGGCCCTCCTGGGCTTGCAGAGCCCGGGGGAAGACCGTGACGGGAATCATGCCGGTTCGGTCGTCGAGGATGAAGGTGGCCATGTGCGCGCCGTTGCGGGTCTGGCGGCGCTTCAGCGAGGTGATGGCGCCCGCCACCTTCACGACCTCACCCTCGGGCAGTTCCTCGAGCTGGGTGATGCTGTGTTCCCGCTTGGCCGCCAGCAGGTGCTCGACGCCCTCCAGCGGATGGTCGCTGATGTACAGGCCCAGCATCTCCTTCTCCTCGGCCAGCATGACCGAGCGCGGGGCATGCACGTCGGGCACCACCGGCTTGTGGCTGTAGCCGGTGGCCACCCCCGTGTCGCCGAACAGGCTGAGAACCCCGGCTTCGCGCTCGCGCCGCTCGGCCAGCGCGGCGTCCACGGTCCGGCTGTGCACGATCAGCAGCCCCTTGCGCGGATGCCCGAGAGAGTCGAAGGCGCCGGCCTTGATGAGCGAGGAGACGGTCTGCTTGTTGAGCACCGAGGGATCCACACGGTCGCAGAAGTCGTCGAAGTCCTCGAACGGACCGCCGACCCGGCGCGCCTCGGCGATGTGGGAGGCGTCGCCGGCGCCCACGTTGCGGATCGCGGCCAGCCCGAAGCGGATGCGGCCCCGGTCGGGGGCGTCCGGGTCGGGCACCGGTGTGAAGTCGGCCAGGGACTCGTTGACGTCGGGCGCGAGGACCGCGATGTCCCGCTGGCGGCACTCCAAGAGGTATGGGGTGAGCCGCTCGATCTTGGTCCGCACGCTGGTCAGCAAGGCCGCGAGGTACTCGATGGGGTAGTTGGCCTTCAAGTAGGCGGTCTGGTAGGCCAGCAGGCCGTAGGCGTAGGAGTGGCTCTTGTTGAAGGCGTAGTCGGCGAAGGGTTCGATCCTGCTCCACCACTCCTCCCCGACTGCTCGGCCGTAGCCAGTGGTCTCGCAGCCGTCGATGAATTTCTGGCGCTCCTGGGCCATCTTCTCGCGGATCTTCTTGCCGCAGGCCTTGCGTAGGTTGTCGGCCTCCTCGAGGCTGTAGCCGGCGAAAACTTGGGCGATCCGCATCATGGACTCCTGGTAGATCATGAGTCCGTAGGTGTCGGCCAGGATCTCCTCGGCGTCGGGATGCAGGACCTCAACTGGCGCCCGTCCCGTCTTGCGCTCCGCGTAAGCGGTGTGGACGTTCTCCTTCATGGGCCCCGGGCGGTACAGCGCCACCACGGCGGCCACGTCGTTGATGTTCTCCGGCAGCATCGAGCGCAGCAGGGAGCGCACGGGCGGGCTCTCCAGCTGGAACACCCCGGTGGTGTCGCCGCGCTGGAGCATCTCGTAGGTGCGCTCGTCGTCCAGCGGCAGGTTGTCGATGTCCAGGTCGAAGCCGCGCAGGCGCGTCACGTGGGACACCGTGTCGCTGATCACGTCGAGGGTGCGCAGGCCCAGGAAGTCCATCTTCAACAGACCGAGCTCCTCGACGGCGTCCATGTCGTACTGGGTGACGATGGGGGCGTCCTCGATCTTCTGGCGCTCGGCGGGTTTGCGCTGGATGGGTACGCGGGTCGTGAGCGGGTCGGGGGAGATCACCACGGCGGCGGCGTGGATGCCGTCTTGGCGGCGCAGACCCTCCAGACCCAGCGCCACGTCCACGACCTCGCGCACCTGCGAGTCCTCGGCGTACATGGCGCGGAGGTCGCCAGCGAGGTCGTAGCCGCCGCTGTGCGCGGCCTGGCGCTCGAGGCAGGCGTGCAGCGGCGTGGTGCGGCCCATGATCGGGTCGGGCACCGCCTTGGCGATCTTGTCGCCCACCGCGTAGGGGCGATCCAGCACGCGCGCCGCGTCTCGCACGGCGGCGCGGCCCTTGATGGTGGAGAACGTGATGATCTGCGCTACGTGGTCCCGCCCGTAGCGGTCCGCCGCGTAGCGGATGAGGTCGTCCCGGTGGCGGGAGTCGAAGTCCATGTCGATGTCGGGCATCTGGCGGCGGCCGGGGTTCAGGAACCGCTCGAACAGCAGGTCGTAGCGGAGCGGGTCGAGGCTGGTGATGCCGAGGCAGTAGGAGACGGCGCAGCCCGCCGCGCTGCCCCGCCCGGGACCGACCCGGATCCCGGCGGAGCGGGCGTAGCGGATGAGGTCCCAGACGATCAGGAAGTACGAGGCGAAGCCCATCGTGGCGATCACCTGCAGCTCATAGGCGAGGCGGTCGGAAGTGGCTTCGGGCAGCTCGCCGCCCCAGCGGTCCCTGGCGCCCTCGAGGGTGAGGTGCGCCAGGTAGGCGTCGGCGTCGGCGAATCCCTCCGGCAGCGGGAACGGCGGCAGCTTGATGTCCCCGAAGTCGATCTCGATGTTGCAGCGCTCGGCGATGTCCAGGGTGCTGTCGCAGGCCGAGGGCAGCTCGGCGAAGAGCTGGCGCATCTCCTCCGACGACTTGACGTAGTGCTCGTCGCCGTGGAACTTGAACCGGTCCGGGTCGCTGCGGACGCTGCCGGTCTGCACGCAGAGCAGCGCGTCGTGGGCGACGGCGTCGCTGCGGTGGGTGTAGTGGCTGTCGTTGGTGGCCAGCAGCGGCAGCTTGAGGCGGTCGGAGATCTGCAGCAGCTGCGGCATGATGCGCTGCTGGTCCGCGATGCCATGGTCCTGCAGCTCCACGTAGGTGCTGGCGGGCCCGAAGATGTCCCGCAGGCGCCCCGCGTGGGCGAGCGCCCGGTCGAAGTCGTTCTGCATCAGCGCTTGGCAGACGTGGCTGCCGAGGCAACCGGTGCTCGCCAGGATGCCCTCGGAGTGGTCGGCCAGCACCTCCCAGTCCACCTTGGGCTTGTAGTAGTAGCCCTCGAGGAAGGCGCGGCTGGCGATCTGGATGAGGTTCCGGTAGCCCGCCTGGCTCTCCGCCAGCAGGGTCAGGTGGTAGTAGAGCTTCTGGCCGCCGGCGGTCTCGCCGCCGCTGTCGTCCACCGAGCCTTGTCGGGTCGGGCGTTCGTGGCGGCTCTCATGGGCCATGTAGGCCTCGATGCCCAGGATCGGCTTCACGCCGCCTGAGCGACAGGCTTTGTAGAACGGGACGATCCCGTAGAGATTCCCGTGGTCGGTGATGCCGAGCGCCGGCTGACCGTCGGCCGCCACGGCCTCGACCAGCGAGTCCACACGCGAGGCGCCGTCGAGCATCGAGTACTCGGTGTGGGTGTGCAGATGAACGAAGCTGTCGGGCATCGTCGGCTCCCCAGACTGTTCCCAAGCCTCCCCCAGGCCCTGTGGACAAATCACAGTGGTGTCGTTTCGGCCCGACCATAGTCGGCGGCGCGGGCCGCCTCCAAGCAGAGGACCGGAGGCTTGGGGCCGCGGCCCGCGGCCGCCGGGGCTGAGCCTGGTCCCGAAACCAACTCCGCAAAGTCCTCCGAGAGGCCGGCGGCCAGCAGTTCGGCCCACCTCGGCGGGACCCAGAGTCCTAGAACCAGCCTCCGGGGCCTAGAGAGTCCGGGGCCTAGAGATAGGTGCCGTGGCGGTCCTCGGCGCGGGGTTCCTCGCCGCCGCTGATCGGCGGTAGTTGGCCGCGCATGTCGGCCAGCTGCCTGCGGGCCAACACCTGCTGGGCGTACAGCGTCGCCTGGATTCCCTGGACGAGCCCCTCCATCCACCCCACGAGCTGGGCCTTGGCGATGCGCAGCTCGGCGTCGCTGGGAACCGCGCTGTCGGGGAACGGCTGGGCGAGGCGTTCCAGCTCCTCCCGCAGGTCCGGCGAGACGGCCGAGCCCAGCTCTTGCAGGGAGATCTCGTAGATCTCCCGCAGCCGGTCGCGGCTGCGCTCGTCGAGCGGCGCCTCGCGGACCTCCTGCAGCAAGCCGCGCAGCATGGCGCCGACGCGCATCACCTTGGCGGGTTGCTCGATGGCGTCGCCCTGCACCTGCTCGGGGGGCTCCGACGCCACGATCTCGGCGCGCTCGGGCTCGGCGCGCTCGGGCTCGGCGCGCTCGGGCTCAGATGGGGTGTGCTCGCTGTCGGTGCTCATCATGGCCGGCTCCGGGTCGGGAACGATCCGCTGGCGCGACGCTAGCGGCGCCGCGGTGCGCGCCACATCGCTGGCCGGCTGGTTCATGCGCTCTTGCGTGCCCCCTCCGCTGGCACAGCCTGGCCGCCCATTGCCACCCACCTCGACGCCGGCCAACCGATCCGCTCCCCCAGCTCCCCTCGATCCCCCCGCAGCGGTCCCCGGCCCCGGCCGCCCCGTGACAGTTGGGCGGACCGGTGCGCGCGGCGGCGGGGAGGTGTGCGCCCGGGCGG
>VXNF01000051.1 GCA_009840735.1 Acidimicrobiia bacterium
GACCGCCCGCACAGCCACCCCGACCGCCCGCAACCCACCCTCGACACCACCCACCTCCCGACGCCCGACAGCCCCAACAAACTACCCGCCGAGCGACAGTGGGCATCCCTCCGCTTCTGAGAAGACCCTGAGGTTCCCCCCGACGCACCAACGAGAGACAGGAAGCCCGTGCCGTTCGCGAGTCCGGCCGTCTCGCAGTCGAGTTGTGTCGGTGGTCCGAGAAAGAGGCTGCGCCATCTGAGTTACGCAAGGATCTTGCTTCAGATCCCGTGGAATACTCGTTATAATTCGCGCAAGTTGCTCTTCTCAAAACGCGCAGGAAGTAGACTCTCGGTCGTGCAGTCCGCAATTCGCGCCCCGGCCGGGAGCTGATGTGGTTGATCCGATGCGACGTGTCGACGACGGCTACAGACTTGCCGAGGAGTTGCCGGTGCTCACCTCGGCGGCGCCGGGGGGCAGCGAGCCGTACATCCCTCGGCTCGTGGACAGTCACCTCGAGGGGGCGCTGGCGCGTTCGGGCGCGGTGGAACTGCGCGGCCCGCGCGGCGTCGGCAAGACGACCACCGCCCTGCAGGTGGCGCGCACGGTGTTTGCCTGCCAGGACCCCGACACCGCGGCCGCCGTCCGCCAGGATCCGCGGTCGGTGCTGCTGGGCCAGCGCACTCCCGTGCTGATCGACGAGTGGCAGGAAGTGCCCGAGGTGCTGTGGGCGGTAAAGGAGCACCTCGACACGTCGAACGCCCCGGGTCGGTTCATCATCACGGGTTCGGTGCGAGCGCAGGACCGGGAGCAGTCGCCGCTGACGGGACGGGCCGAGGCCATCGACCTGTTCCCCTTCAGCGAGGCCGAGCGTCGCCGCGTCGCCGCCGCGCCGCTCGCTGAGCGGTTGTTCGGCGACGTTGACCTCGATGCTGGCGACTTAGACCTCGGAACCAACGACTACATCAAGATCGCCCTGCAGAGCGGCTACCCCAACACGATGCGTGAGGCTGACCCGGCGGCGCGGGCCGCCCGGTTGCGCAGCCGGATCGACGGGACCGTCAACGTGGACAGCCTCGTCGGTCGCCACGACCGCTCGAAGTTGGCCGACTTCGTCTCGGCGTACGCGCTGCATTCCGGCGGCGTGGTGCCCCTGCAGCGGCTCTGTGACGACGTGGGCATCTCGCCCAACACCGGCCGGGCTTACGAGGCGCTGCTGGAGCGGGCCTACCTGACAGCAGATGCCCCGTCATTTCACCACAATCGCCTCAGCCACCTGCGTCGCTCGCCCAAGCGCCTGCTGGTGGACGCCGGACTACTGGCGGCGGCCTGGGGTGTTGGCGCCGAGGCCATCGCCCGCAGCGCCGACCTCCGCGGACGACTGCTGGAGACGTTCGTCGCGGCGCAGCTGCGCGCCGCCGCCTTGGCGTCGGAGGTGCGGTACAGACTGGGACACCTCTGCCGCAACGACCGCGATGTGGACTTCGTCCTCGACGGCGGGGTACACGGCGTGGTCGCGGTGGAGGTCAAAGCGGGCATCCACGGCGGGCGCAAGGAGGCCAGGCACCTCTTCTGGCTCCGGGAGCAGCTCGGCGACGCCTTCGCAGGCGGCGTGGTGCTGCACACCGGGCGTCGCCCGCCGCAGCCGCTGGACGACGCCCCCAAGGGCCGCATCTGGTCGGCGCCCGTCTCGGCCCTCTGGGCCTGAACCTCTCAGCCTGACCGGGACTGCTCAGCGAGCGGCGGCGTCGCTTCGGCTGCGGTACCCTGCAAGCGGCCAAGCCTCCTCGATTGGCAGCGTCTTGGGAATAGCAGATTATATACTGAGAAAGATGCAAATGACAGTAACAGCAACTAATCTGCTGACAGCGGATGAGCTCTTGGCGCTCTACAGCCAAGGTGTGCGCGGCGAGTTGATTAGAGGGGTGCTGACCGAGGTGAATCCGGTCGGGCAGGAACACGGCGAGATCGTCACGAGCCTCGTTCTCGCGCTCGGCAACTTCGTCAAGCCCCGCGGGCTGGGGAGGCTGACGGCCTCCGACGCGGGGGTCTGGCTGGAACGCGACCCCGACACGGTGCGCGAGCCGGACATCGCCTTCTTCTCTGCGGAGCGGATCCCGCCGGGGGTCCGAGTCACCGGCTACTCGGAGATCGCGCCAGACCTCGTCGTCGAGATCGTCTCGCCGAGCGACAGCCGCCGGGAGGTCCACGACAAGGCGCGGATGTGGCTGAGCCACGGCGTGCGCCTCGTGTGGGTGGTACACCCCGATGACCGCACCGTCGACGTCCACCGCCCCGGCCAACCGGTCGTGACACGCACTGCCGCCGACGCCCTCGACGGCGCCGACGTCCTACCTGGCTTCACATACGCCGTCAGCGCTATGTTGGGGTAGTGAGCGTCATCTCGATCGAAAGGCTGCCGTCTGATCCGCTGGCGGCGCTGCGCGAGTTGGCGGCGGGTGAGGCGCAGCTCGACAGACTGCGCCGCGAGCAGGTCGCTGCGGCGCGCGCCGGGGGAGCCAGCTGGGGCCAAGTCGGGCGAGCCCTGGGCGTTAGCGAGGATGCCGTGTTGGAGTACTACTTTGCCGACGCCCGACGCGATCTCGCCGAGAACGCCGGCGCCAACGATGGCGACCTCTCCGACGAGCAAGCCATGGAGTTGGCCGCCGCCGAGGTTCGGGTCGTCCGCCGAAGCATGCTCCCAGCCTGAGCGGCGCCGTGCGCGTCGTGCTGGACACCAATGTCTTCGTGTCCGCTGCGATCAACACCGGCGCCCCGCATGCGATCGTGCAGAATTGGCTTCAGGGTGCCGACTTCGAGGCCGTCGTGTGCCCGAGACTGCTCACGGAGATCACGACGGTTCTCCTCGATAGGCCGAAACTGCGGCGCTGGATCGACCTGGACGCGGCCAGGCGGTACGTGGACACCGTCAGGGAGAGGGCCACCCTCGTGGCCGACCCGGGCGAGGTCAGTCCCCTGACACGAGACCGGGCGGACGACTACCTGATCGCCCTCGCCCGCGAGCATGGGGCGGACTTCGTCGTGAGCGGCGACAAGGATCTCCTCGAATGGTCAGAACAGAGGCCGCCCGTGATCGCACCCGCGGCGTTCCTGGAGATGCTCG
>VXNF01000021.1:0-2011 GCA_009840735.1 Acidimicrobiia bacterium
GGGCTCGGCGCCGGCGGCCGCCGACGCCGAGCCCTACCGGGCCGTGATCTTGTTCCCCGGCTTCTCCAACGACGAGAGCTGGGCCAACGCATGGTGGGACGGCGCAATCATGGCGATGGAGGACTGGCCCAACGTGCACGTGGAGCCCACCGAGTACGCCTACGAGGTGGACGACTACCTGCAGCAGGGTCTCAGCTACGCCAGCGAGGGCTATGACCTCGTAATCATGGCCCACGGCGCCATGGCCGACCCGGCCACACAGGTGGCCGAGGCCTACCCGGACGTCCAGGTGTGCGTGGCGCCGGTGGACCCCACGCCGGAGTTGCTGGACGGCAGCCCGGACAACCTGTGCTACATCGACATGGCTCAGCACCACGCCAACTTCTTCTCCGGCGTGATGGCGGCCCTCATCACCGAGACCGGCAAGATCGGCGCCCTCGGCGGGTTCCCGTTCCCGGCGCTCACCCGCCAGCCGGAGACCTTCCACCTCGGCGCCCGCTGCGTGAACCCGGACATCGACTTCACCCAGGAGTACATCCAGACCTGGGACGACACCGGCATCGCCAAGACGGCCGCGCAGGCACTCATCGCAGGCGGCGTGGACGTGATCCAGTCCGCCACCGACCAGGCGGTGCTGGGCATCATCGACGCGGCGGAGGAGGCCGACAGCCAGGTGTGGGTCATCCCGGCCTACTACGACAGCCACCACATCTCCCCCGACGTGGTGCTCACCTCCACGCTGCACGGCCTCACCGACGTGGCCTACGCCATGATCGGACGAGGGGTCACCGGCGAGATCGAGCAGTTCAACGACTTCACCGCCTACAACACGCCGGGCATCAAGGCGGTCGAGCTGCGCGACCCCGCGCTGAGCGCCATGACCGCCGAGGACATCGCGACCTTCCAGGACTTCGAGTCACGGGTCCGCAGCGGCGAGATCCAGATCCCCGACGAGACCAAGGGCGATAACCCCGTCGGGCTAGAAGTGGGCATCGGCGGCAAGATCAACCTGGCCGACATCGGCTGCTGAGGCGCCCACCTCGGCATCGCCGACACTGAAAACTGAATCCGAACTCGATCCCGGGGCACCGCCGGCCGGCGCGCTCGGCGGTGCCCCGGGGTCGGGCACGGCAGGCGGGGTGCCGAGCTCGCCGCCTCGCTGCGACGGACCACCCGCGAATCCAGATCCAAACGACCCCAGATCCACCGACCAAGGAGGCCGACCGTGGAAACCGAGATGTACTGCTACCTGGAGAACAAGGACCGGCGGGTGCTCCCGTCGGGCACCAGCAACTCCGCCGACGTGTTCGACAAGTGGCTGGACCCCGAGGGGACCGCGGTCGCTTGCATCGACATGCACCGCGGCCACGTGGGGCCTGAGGCGGAGTTGACCTGCCCGGCGCCGCGCGCCCGCTGGCGCATCCCCGCGCACAACATGTTCCACGCCGCCTGCCGGGCGATCGGCATCCCCATCATCCACGTGCAGCACTGGCAGCGCTACGGCGGCATCGATGACCTGAACTCGCGCCATCACAACCGCATGGCCAACTGGCGCGCGATGTACGAGTTGTACCTGCCCCCCAACCCGCTGATGGACCAGCACTCCTGGGAGGGCACCGAGTGGCTCGACATCCTCGTCGAAGAGGAGGAGGGCGACTACTACGTGCGCACAAAGAAGCGCCTGTCGGCCTTCTACCCCACCGACTTGGAGTTCCTGCTGCATCAGCTGAACGTGCCGAACCTGGTGCTGACCGGCACCTACACCGACGCCTGCGTGCTCTCCTCGGCCTTCGACGCCGCCAACCGTGACTTCCGGGTGATCGTGCCCCGCGACGTCGTGGCGGGCTACAGCGCCGAGGTCGAGGACTCGGCGCTGACGATCATCTCGCTGCACCTTGGGCTCGTCACCGACGCCCCGGCGCTGGTGCGCGAGTGGTACGCCCGCAAGGGAGTCGAGGTGCCCGCCGAGTTCGCCGGCATCACCGACATAACCGAGAGCTGCGGCCTGCTC
>VXNF01000021.1:2111-30866 GCA_009840735.1 Acidimicrobiia bacterium
GGTGCCCGCCGAGTTCGCCGGCATCACCGACATAACCGAGAGCTGCGGCCTGCTCACCGACCGCGACGCCGCCAGCCCACGAGCGGCCTAGCAGCCCCCGGCCCGACCGGAAAGCCAGAAAACCCAGGGAGGGGACGCCGGGGGGCCGATTCGCGCCGACCTTGGCCCGCCACGAAGGAGCGAACGGCACCCCGGCAGCCCCGACCGCACAGACACACAACCCACCGGAGGAACCATGTCCAGTGACATCCAGCACATCTGGGGCGGCGAGCCCATGCCGCTCATGCCCTACACCCCTGCCGTCAAGGCCGGCGACTGGGTGTTCCTGTCGGGCCAGTTGGCCACCGACTTCGAGACGGGGATCACCGCCGAGGGCGGCGGCGACGGGCGCAACCCCTACCTGGACAACCACCTGGAGCTGCAGTCCAAGGTCATCCTGGACAACCTCTCCTCCACGCTGGCCGCAGCGGGGTGCGACATCGCCACCGACGTGGTGCGCATCTACCAGTGGTTCACCTCGGAACACCCCACGATGGAGGAGTTCGCCGCCGGCAACACCTGGCCGCGGATCACCATCACGCCCTACCTGCGCACCCGCGACCTCTACATCAAGCCGCCGCGGCCCGCCTCCACCGGCATGGGCATCAAGGAGCTGCTCGTGGCGGACTCGCTGATCGAGGTGGACTTGCTGGCCATCCCTGGCGGCCCCAGCGTCGGCTACGAGACCCCCGAGGGGGTGCCGTCGCCGCTTGCCGGTTACTCGCCGGCCATCCGCCGCGGCGACTGGATCTTCTTGGCCGGGGAGATCCCCGTGGACTGGATGGGCGACTGGATGTCCGAGCGCCACATGGGCGAACACAGCGGTCTGGCCCCCGAAGCGAGGGTGAACCCGTACCTCTGGTACGACTCGCCCATCGAGCGCCAGACCGACTACACGCTGCAGAAGCTCGAGAAGATCGCCGCGGCCGCGGGCGCCTCGTCGCTGCAGCGCAACTGCGTGAAGGCGACCGTCTACCTGTCGGGGCCGAACGACTTCGCGGGCATGGACCGGGTGTGGCGCCAATGGTTCCCCGAGAACCCGCCGGCCCGCGTGGTGGTTCCCTACATGGGCCTCGGCGGCATGGGCTCGCGCATCGAGATCGCCATGAAGCTGCTGGCCGACGACGCCGCCATCTCCAAGGAGACCATCGAGACGTCCGATGCGCCGCAGCCGCCCTGGCACGAGCCGCAGGCCGTCAAGGCGGGCGACTACCTGTTCTTCAGCACCGTGATCCCCACCGACGAGAGCGGCAGCCTGCCGGCTTCGGTGCAGCGCAACCCCGGCTTCCCGCACTACGGGCTGCCGGCGCAGATGGAGATGGAACACCTGCTGGGCAACATCTCTGCCATCTGCGAGGCGGCCGGCACGTCGCTGGAGAACATCTGCAAGCGGCAGTGCTACCACGCCGACTTCGCCGACTTCCAAGTCTCCATCAATGAGTGGGCGCGCCACTTCCCCGGCTCGAAGCCGGCCTCCACCACGATGCGCATCGGCGGGCCGCTGCAGGTGCCCGGCGCGCACGTGATCTTGGACCTGATCGGCTACGCGCCGGCGGGCTGACGGCGGCGTTCGGGACCGGCAGGGGGCGCAGCCCATGGCGACGGCGGGCTCGATCTTGGGTCACAGCGTGCTGCGCCGCGAGGACGCGGCCCTGCTGACCGGCGGCCGGTCGTACGTGGACGACCTGGACATCGCGGCCCGCAGCGTCGTCTTCGTGCGCTCCGATGTGCCCCATGGTCGGATCGTGGGCATCTCCGGCGGCGAGGGGGTCTTCACGGCGGAGGATCTGCAGCTCCCCGACATGCTCGCCGGCCCGCCGGCCCCGGCGCACTTCGGTCGCCCGGCGCTGGCCACCGGCACGGTTGGGTATGTGGGTGACCCCGTAGCGGTCGTGGTGGGCGACACCCTCGCCGAGGCCCGGGACCGCGCCGAGGAGGTGATCGTCGAGATCGAGGAGTTGCCCGGCAACGCCGACCCCATGGCCGCCAGCGAGGTGGTCTTCGAGGTGGACCCGATCGAGGACCCGGGCGCGCTCGAGGGGGCCGACGTGGTCGTCTCGTTCCGGTACCTGAACCAGAAGATCGCCCCGGCGCCGATGGAAACCAACGGGATCCTGGCCGTCCCGGACTTCGACGGGGCGGGGCGCCTGCGGCTCTGGGTCCCCACGCAGAGCCCGTTCTCGGTCCGCCAGACCGTCGCCGACTGCCTACGGCTCGACCCGGACCGCATACACGTCGTGGTGCCAGCCACCGGCGGGGGCTTCGGGGCCAAGGGCCACGCATATGTGGAGCAGGTGGTGACTGCGGCGCTGGCGGTGCGGCTGGGCGAGCCGCTGCTGTGGGTCGAGTCGCGCACGGAGAACATGCTCCACATGGGCCACGCCCGCGGCCAGGTGCAGGACGTGCAGATCGGCGCCCGCGCCGACGGCACCGTGGTGGGCATGAAGTGGAGCGTCACCCAGGATGCCGGCGCTTACCCCGACATCGGCGCCTGGCTGACCTTCTACACCAAGATGATGGCCTCGGGCACCTACCGCATCCCGCGTATCGACTTCCGGGCGCGCAGCGTCACCACCAACACCGCGCCGACCGGCGCCCTGCGGGGGGCTGGCCGGCCCGAGGCGGCCGCGACGGTGGAGCGGGCCATGGACCTGCTGGCCACCGAGCTGGGCATGGACCCGGTGGAGGTGCGCCGGCGCAACCTGATCAAGACCCACAGCGAGCCGGTCGTGACCCCCACCGGGGCCGTCTACGACGCGGGCGACTACCTAGCCGCCATGGAACGCGCCGTCGAGCTAGTCGGCTACGACGAACTGCGAGCCGCCCAAGCCGAGCGTCGCCGCCGGGGCGACCGCCACCAACTCGGCATCGGCGTCGCCAACTACATCGAGGTCACCGGCAACGGCCCCAGCAGCGACTACGGCTCGGTGGAGATCCACGACGACGGCACGGTCACGGTTCTGTCGGGCGTCTCGTCCCACGGCCAAGGCCACCAGACCACCTACGCCCAGATCGCCTCGGAGCAGCTGGGCATCCCGTGGGGGCGAATCACGGTCGTGCAGTCCGACACCGACGTGGTCCCCCGCGGCAACGGAACCTACGGCTCGCGCTCCCTGCAGTTGGGCGGATCGGCTATCGACCGGGCGGCGGCAGGCGTGGTCGACCAGGCTCGTCAGATCGCCGCCGATCACCTCGAGGCCAACGTGGAGGACATCACCGTCTACCACGGGTCGGGGCTCGGCGTGGCCGGATCGCCTGACACGGCGCTGCCTTGGAGCAAGCTCGCCGAGCTTTCCCCTGAGCCCTTGGCCGCCGAGTGCGACTTCGATCAGGGCGCCCGGACCTTCCCGTTCGGCACCCATGTGGCGGTCGTGGAGGTGGACACCGAGACCGGGGGCGTCCGCCAGCTGCGCCATCTCTGTGTGGACGACTGCGGCAACGTCATAAACCCGCTGCTGGCCGAAGGGCAACAGCACGGCGGCGTCGCCCAAGGCATCGCCCAGGCACTGTGGGAGGAGATGGTCTTCGACGCCGGCGCAGGGCCGCGAACCACCAACTTCGGCGACTACCTGATCCCGTCCGCGGCGGAGTTCTGCGACTTCGAGACCCACCGCAACACCACGCCCACGCCGCTCAACCCGCTCGGCGCCAAGGGAATCGGCGAGGCCGGGACCGTGGGCGCCACCCCCGCGGTGCAGAGCGCCGTGATCGACGCCCTCGCGCCCTACGGGGTCCGCCACCTGGACATGCCGCTCACACCCGAGAGGGTCTGGCGAGCCCTCGCCGGCGACGGCGACGGGGCGCAGCGGGGCACCGCGCCGTGAGCCGACCGAGCCGGAGCCGGACCGTGCCGGGACCCGAAGTCGCCCAGCCCCGAGTGAGGAGCGCCCGGCCGTGACCGCAGCCAGCGACGGCACCGTCGTCGAGCTCCACGGCATCTCCAAGAGCTACGGCGCGACGAGGGCCAACGTCGACATCGACTTCGACCTGCGCGCCGGGGAGATCCATGTGCTGCTCGGCGAGAACGGCGCCGGCAAGACGACGCTGATGAACGTCATGTTCGGCCACGTCCTGCCGGACGCCGGCACGATCCGCGTGCGCGGCGCGGACGCGGCGATCCACTCCCCCCACGACGCCTTGGAGTTGGGCATCGGGATGGTGCACCAGCACTTCTCCCTGGTCCCCACCTTCAGCGTGGCCGAGAACATCGTCCTGGGGTCGCGCCCCGCCATGGACCTCCGGTTCCGACGCGGCGCCATCGGCGCCGAGACCAGCGAGCTGGCCGAGCGCTTCGGCATGCCCATCGCCCCGCACGTAGCCGTGGGGGACCTGCCGGTAGACCTGCAGCAACGGGTGGAGATCCTCAAGGTGCTCTACCGGGGCGCCACCATCTTGATCCTCGACGAGCCCACGTCTCTGCTCGGCCCCCGCCAGATCGAGAACCTGCTGGAGATCCTGCGCGACCTACGCGACCGGGGCTGCTCGATCGTGCTGGTGACCCACAAGCTAGGCGAGGTCATGGAGGTGGCGGATCGGGTCACGGTGCTGCGCGGCGGCGAGAAGGTCTCGACCACCGAGCGCGGCGCCTTCGACGAGCGCAGCCTCACTCGGGCGATGACCGGCCACGACATCGCCGCCGTGGAGAGCGACCACGCCCCCTGGACCGACGATGTCCCGATGCTGGAGGTGCGCGAGCTGAACGCCCCCGGCGAGGGGGCCGACCATCTGGACAGCATCTCCTTGATGGTGCGGCCCGGGGAGATCCTCGGCGTGGCGGGCGTCGAGGGCAACGGCCAGCGCACCCTCGTCAACTGCGTCTGTGGGCTCGAGTCGGCCGAGTCCGGCGGCGTGTGGATCGCCGGCGAGGACGTCACCGGCGCCGGCACGAGCGCCCTGCGCAGCGCCGGCCTGGCGGTGATCCCCGAGGATCGGCACACCTGGGGCCTGATCCTGGACATGACCGTGGCCGAGAACATCGCCATGTCGGACATCCCCGCGGGCGCCTACAGCAAAACCGGCCTCCTGGACTGGCGCGGCGTCCGGCGTCGAGCCCGGCAACTGCTCGAGGAATACGACGTGCGACCGCCCGACCCGGACTTGCTGGCCTCCAGCCTCTCCGGAGGCAACCAACAGAAGGTCGTGCTGGCACGGGAGCTGTCGCGGGAGCCGCGGGTGCTGCTGGCGGACAACCCCACATGGGGTCTCGACGTGGGCGCCATCGACTACGTCCACCGTCGCCTGCTCGACGTGAAGCACAGCGGCGCCGCCGTGCTGCTGCTGTCGATGGACCTCGAGGAACTGCTCAAGCTGAGCGACCGGCTCATCGTGCTGTTCCGGGGGCGGATCGTGCTGGAACGCTCCATCGGGGACCTCGACATGGACGAACTGGCGCTGGCCATGGCCGGGAGATCGGCTACAGCAGCCGTCTGAGGCTTGCCGGTAGGGCGCTGATGCGCCGCCCCGGCCCCACCGAACGTCATTCAGGAAGTCATTCCGGCGAGAGCCGGAATCCAGACACGAACCACCGGAGAGCCCCGCAGCCCCGGCCCGGTTCGCTCGCACGGCCGACGCAGCCCTGCTACTGTGCTTTCAACAGCATTGAAGCTCGGCGCGCGCCGCGTGACAGATCGCGGCGTCAGAGAGCGGAACAGACAGTGAGAGGGGAGAACGTGCGACGCATTCTTCTGCCATTGGTGGCAGTCGTAGTTCTGGGCGGTGTCGTCCTGAGCTGCGGCGACGACGACGAGGGGGCGGTGAAGCTCGGCTTCCTCGCTGGCCTGTCGGGCGATTATTCCGAGTGGGGTCCGCCGAGCCAGGACGGCGCGGAGGCGGCGATCGGCGTGATCAACGCTGAGGGCGGCATCTTGGGCCGCGACGCCGAGTTGGTGGTGCAGGACAACCTGTCCACGGCGGAGGGCGCGGTGACGGGCTACAACCGGATCCGCGAGGAGATCCACGCGCTGGGCGGAGTGGAGTCCGACGGCGCGGTGGCGCTGTTGAACACGGTGGCCGAGGACGAGATGCCGACGATGTGCCCGGCGTGCGGGACGACGGTGCTGGACACCGAGGGCGGCAACTACATCTGGCGGATCACCGCCTCGGACACCACCTACGGCATCATCTCGGCGCAGCTGGCGCGCGACTTGGGCTACACCCGGGTGGCGATGCTGGTGCAGCAGACCGAGGGCACCGAGAGCCCGGCGGTGGTCTTCAAGGACGTGTGGGAGAACAAGATCGGCGGCGAGATCACCGCGGACGTGCGCTTCCAGCCGGGCCTGGACAGCTACCAGGCGCAGGTCGAGCAGGCCTTCGCCGGCGACCCGCAGGCCGTCTACTTGGGCGCCGGGCCCCAGGCGGGGATCCCCATCATCCGGGAGTACATCGCCCGCGGCTACGACGCCACGATCCTGGTGTCGCCGGACCTGCAGGTGCCCGACATCGCCGAGGCGGCCGCGGAGCTGCCGACCGGCACGATCCTGGCCGCGCAGGTCACCGACGACTTCGAGTCGCCGGCCTACACCGCCTTCGCGGCGGCGCACCAGACCTACGCCGACAAGCCGCCCCCGACGGGGTTCTACGAGACGAACCAGTTCGACCAGTACATCATCCTGGCGCTGGCGATGACCGCCGCTGAGTCCACCGACGGGCCCGACGTGGCCGCGCAGATCTACAACGTCACCAACGCTCCGGGCACCAAGGTGTACACCTACGCCGAGGGCGTCGCGGCGCTCGAGCGCGGCGAGACGATCGACTACGACGGCCCCTCGGGCAGCATCGAGCTCAACACCAGCACCGGCAACCTCGTCTCACCCAAAGTCGCCGTGCAGCACATCGTCGGCGGCAGCTACACCGCCCGCGAAGGCGTCATCGAACTCGACGCCAGCCTCGGCCGCTAGTCCGACCAAGCCGACAGCCAATCCGGGGCGCCGCCCGACCGTGGCGGCGCCCCGGGGCTCGGCTCTGTTCCCGTGCAACACGTCATCTTCGGGCTGACCACCGGGGGGGTGCTGGCCGCCGCCACGGTGGGCTTCGCCCTCATCCGCCAAACCGAGAACATCCTGCACATCGCCCACGGGCAGATGCTGGCTCTCGGCGCCTTCCTGGCGGTGATCCTCATCACCGACGCCGGGCTCAACGTGTTCGCGGCCGGCGTCGTCTCGATGCTGCTGATGGGCGTCTTGGGCGTGGCGCTGGGGATCGTGGTCTTCAAGCCGGTGATGGACAAGGGCGGCAACGTGCTGCTGTTCACGTCCATCGGTCTCGCCTTCGTCATCTACGGGGCGATCATCGCCATCTTCGGCACCATCCTGCGCCCCGTGCCGGTGGGCTTCGGCAGCCGCGTCGAGTTCTCGGTGCCGGAGTTCGCGCTGGTGCTCGTGCTGGCCGCCGTCCTGGCGGCGCTGGTGGGCTGGCTGCTGGCCAACCGCGCCCGGCGCGCCGAGCACCGCGAGGTCATCGGCACCTGGGCCGAGCTGTGGGCGGCCCGCGGGACCGGCCTGGCGCTGGCCGCAGCCGCCGTGGCGGCAGCGGTCGTCTTCGGGCTGGCCACCCGATTTGACGGCTTCGGCGCGGCGCACGACTCCCTCGACATCGCCACCGGCGAGCTGGCGATGATCCTGCTGTCGGTGGGGGCGGTGCTGGGCTTGCAGTTCTTCCTGTCGTTGACCCGCATGGGCCGCTGGCTGCGGGCGGCAGCCTCCAACCCGGATCTCGCCGCGGTGCGCGGCATCCCGGTACGCGTGGTCTCCAGCGTCGTGTGGTTCATCGGCTCGGCGCTGGCGGCCATGGCCGGGGTGATGATCGCGGTGCGCCGCGGCGGCGTCACCACCCCGCTGGGCTGGGAGAACATTCTGGTGATCCTGTCCGCGGCAGTCCTAGGCGGCACCGGCAGCATCATGGGCGTGATGGCAGCGGCCGTGCTCTTGGGCATGGCGATGGACGTGAGCGCGCTGTGGATCCCGACCGCCTACCGCCTCGTGGTGGCGTTCGGCGCGCTGATCCTGGTGCTGCTCGTGCGGCCCGAGGGCCTGTTCAGCACTCGCCGCCGGGCGGAGCAGGCCGCATGAGCACCCTCGCCGCCCTCAGCGCCATGGGCTCGCCCAGCTTCTGGGTCAGCCTCTTCACCCTCATCGGCGTCTACGCCGCGGTCACCATGCTGCTGAACGTGGAGGCCGGCTGGGGCGGCATGTGGGACCTGGGCATCGTGGGGCTGCTGGCCATCGGCTCCTACACCTACACCATCGTGACCAACCCGCCGGGAGAGTTCGACGTGGACTTGGCCCCCGGCTGGCCCGTGTGGGCGGGAATCCTCGCGGCCATGGTCATGACCGGCATCGTGGCCTTCCTCGTCGGGCTGCCCGCCCTGCGAGCCCGGCGCGAGTACTTCCTGATCATCACGTTCGCGTTCGCGGAGGTGTTCCGCCAGCTGGCGATCAACCTGCGCGACGTCACGCAGGGCACCGTGGGCTTCAGCAGCGTCGCCCGACCGTTCGAGAGCTTTTTTGAACGCGACGCCCTGCGGGCCGTCCTGCTGGCGGTGACCTGGGGTGCCGTACTGCTCGTCTACGCGCTGACCCGGCGGATCAGCCGCTCGGGCTACGGACGGGCGCTGCGGGCGATGCGCGACAACGAGCCCGTGGCCCTGTCGCTGGGCATTCGGGTCAGCCGGCTGCGACTGCAGACCTTCGTGCTCGTGGGCGTGGCCGTCGGCGGCGTAGCCCCGCTGTACATGTGGTGGCTGCGCTACGCCAACCCCAGCGTCTTCGAGCCGCAGTTCACCTTCACGGCGTGGACGGCGCTGGTGCTCGGAGGCATCGCCAGCCGGTTCGGCGCCGTGCTGGGCGTGGCGGTCCTGCTGCTGTTCACCGAGTTGATCGAGCTGATCGACGTGCCGCTGGAGTTCCGCAACGTGCTCGTGGCCGTGCATCCTCTGGCCATCGGCCTGCTGCTGGTGCTGGTGCTGCGCTTCCGACCCGAGGGCCTGCTGTCGGAACGGGGAACCTTCGGGGAGCGATCCCGCCGCCCGACCGCCCTCGATGTGACCGGTGCCGCCGTGGCGGCGCGCCTGCGGCGGCTGAGCCCCCGCGGCGACGGAGCGACGAGATGACCGCGTCGGAGACCAACGGCAGTGGCGCCCTGCTGAGCACGCGGGGGCTCCACAAGGCGTTCGGGGGCAACGTGGCGGTCCACGACGTGTCACTCGACCTCTACCCCGACCGCATCACCGCCCTCATCGGACCCAACGGCGCCGGCAAGACCACGCTGTTCAACATCGTCACCGGCTACGAGCGCCCCGACGCCGGCGAGATCACCTTCGACGGCCAGGCGGTTACAGGGATGGCGCCCTGGGAGATCTCGCGACGGGGCGTTGTGCGCACCTTCCAGACCCCGGTGGGTTTCCCCACGATGACCGTCTGGGAGAGCCTGCAGGTGGCGGGCGCCTCGCACGCGGTGCTCACCGGGATGCTCTCACGCCGGGGCCGCCACGAGACCGACGAGTTGTCTCACCGGGCCGAAGAGATCCTCCAGAACCTGGGGCTGGACCGGCTCATCGACACCCCGGTGGACGAGCTGGCCGCCGGCGACCGCAAGCTGGCCGAACTGGCTCGCCAACTCATGGCCCGGCCGCGGCTGCTCCTGCTGGACGAGCCGGCCGCCGGGGTCAACCCCGGTGCGATCTCGCGACTCTCCGAACAGATTCGCGACGTACACCGCAGCGGCATCGCCCTGATGATCATCGACCACAACCTCTCCTTCGTGTTGGACGTGGCGGACTATGTCCACACGATGGCCAACGGGCAGATCATCGCTGAGGGAACCCCCGAGGAGACCGCCGCCAACCCGGTGGTGCGCCAGGTGTACATGGGAGTCGAGGCGTGAGCGACGAGACGGCGGTGAGCGCCTCAGGCGGCCGGGCACAGGCTCAGGGCCTGCTGCTCAGCGACGTGCGCTCGGGCTACGGCGACCTGCCCATCCTGCACAGCGTGAGCCTGGAGGTGGCCCCAGCGGAGATCGTGGCGGTGATCGGGCCGAACGGGGCGGGCAAGTCGACCCTCATGAAGACCCTGTTCGGGCTGTTGGCGCTGCGCGGCGGCACGATGACCTTCGGCGAGGAGAACCTGGGCGAGACCGGCCCGGGCGCCCGCGCCCGACTCGGCATGGCCTACGTCCCCCAAGAGGGCAGCACCTTCCCCGAACTCACCGTCTACGACAACTTGGCGGTGAGCCTGCTGCACGAGCCGGTGCGCGCCCAGCACCGCCGCATCAGCGAGACGCTGGAGTCGTTCCCGGCTCTGGCGGAGTTGCGCCGCGCCCGCGCCGGAACGCTCTCCGGCGGCGAGCGCCAGATGCTCGCCATCGCCTCGGCGATGATCTCCGAACCCGGCTTCCTGGCACTCGACGAGCCGACCACCGGGCTTGCCCCGTCGATCGTGCAGGCGCGCATCGCCGACATCGTGGCCGTGCGCGAGCGGGGCACCTCGGTGCTGTGGGTCATCGAGGAGAGCCCCATGCTCTGCTTGCCGCACGTGGACCGGGTCTACGTCCTGAACTCCGGCGTCCTAGGGCCGTCGCAGCCAGCGGAGGACATGCTGGACGAGGAGCTGCTCCAAGCCACCTTCTTCGGCATCGAGCACCACCGCGAGTAGCCAACACCGCGACCCGGATGGGGAGCGGCTGCCGAACCGGCTCAAACTTCCCGGCCACTTTTAGGATCGGGGCGTGATCCTCGGATTGCTCCTGCTGCATCTGGCCGTCTGCGGGCTACTGGCCGCCAGCGGTCGCCGGCTGGGCCGGCGCGGCCTGCTGGTGGGGGCCGTGCCGCCGGCGGTCACCGCGATCTGGTCGGCGACTCGGCTCGGGACGAGCGCGCCGCAGACAGCCGAGGTGACCTGGGTCAAGGGTCTGGACCTGGGGCTGACATTCCGCGTCGACGCTTTCGGGGACGTCATGACCTTGATCGTGTCTGGGATCGGCGCTCTCGTCTTCGTCTACGCCCACGGGTACTTCTCGCCGGAGGCGGCAGGCACGGGCCGGTTCGCCACGACGCTGCTGGCGTTCTCGACGGCGATGCTGGGCCTCGTCTGGTCCGACTCGGTGTGGTCGCTGTTCATCTTCTGGGAGCTGACGTCGGTCACCTCGTTCCTGCTGATCGGCCACAAGAGCGCCGAGGGGACCGCGCTCGCCGCCGCCCGCCGGACCTTGATGATCACCGGCGGGGGCGGGCTCGTGCTGCTGGCGGGGCTGCTGCTCGTGGCCCGCGCCGCCGACACCACGCTGATCAGCCAGATGCTCCCCGCTCACGGCGCCAGCGCCGTCGCCGGCGCTGTCCTCGTGATGGTCGGCGCCGCTACTAAGTCGGCCCAGACGCCGTTCCATGTGTGGCTGCCGGGCGCGATGGTCGCGCCGACGCCTGTCAGCGCCTACCTCCATTCCGCCACGATGGTCAAGGCGGGCGTCGTGCTCGTCGCTGTGCTGGGACCCGCTCTCGGGCATCTGGCGACGTGGCAGACGCTCGGCTTGGCCTTCGGCATTGCCTCGCTCCTCTGGGGCGCCGGCGGGGCGCTGCGCCACCGGGACGCCAAACTGATCCTGGCGTGGGGCACGGTCTCCCAACTCGGCATGCTCATCACGCTGTTCAGCGCGGGGACGCCCAAGGCCACCCTGGCGGCGCTGGCGCTGCTCGTGGCGCACGCCCTGTTCAAGGGTGCCCTGTTCTTGGTCGTGGGCGAGGTCGACGTGCGGGCCGGCACCCGCAATGTGGACGAGTTGGGCGGGCTCGCCCGCTCCATGCCGGGGGCTTTCTGGACTGCGGTCCTCGCGGGCCTGTCGATGGCCGGCGCCCCTCCTCTGCTGGGGTTCGTCGCCAAGGAGGCGGCGATCGAAGCCGCGCTGGCGCTCAACGGCCCCGAGCGCTGGGCGATCGGCGCCGGGGTCATCGCAGGCTCGGTCCTGACGGTGGCCTACACGGTGCGCTTGCTGGTCAAGTTGTTCGGGCCGGGGCCGCGGACCGAACCCGCCCGTCGCCGCACGGCCACGGCGGCACCGGCGGCCCTGCTCGCAGCCGCGGGCGTCGCCGGATACGCGGCCCTCGGGCCGCTGCTGGGCGTCCTTAAGTCGGCGGCTGGCCGACTGGCCGGCGGCGCCGAGATGCCGACGCTGTACCGCTGGCCCGGCCTCACCGCGGCGCTGGGGATCTCCCTGGCGGTCCTCGCCGCGGGTCTGCTCGTGGGCTTGCTCGTGACCCGCCGGCAGGTGCGCGTCCCGGCGCCGCGGGGCGCCCGTTGGAGCGATCAGTGCCTCGAGGCCACGCTGGCGTTCGCCAAGGCGGTGACCGGGCGGGTCCAGCACGGGTCGCTGCCCGTGTACCTCGTGACGATGACCGCCGCAGCCGCTCTGGCGACCATCCCGTTCCTGGGCAGTGTCGGCGTCGGCCACCTGTTCGCTTGGGACACGCCGCTGCAAGCGATCCTGGCCGCCACCGTCGTCGGCGCTGCGCTCGGCGCGGCCGCCGTCGGTACCCGGCTGGGCGCCGGCCTGGCGCTGGGCGCGGCGGGGATCACGATCTCCGCCATTTTCGTGATCGCCGGCGCGCCCGACCTCGTGCTCACGCAGCTGCTCGTCGAGACGGTGATCGTGGTCGGCTTCGTGCTGGCGTTCGGACGCCTCTCCCGCCGCTTCCCGCCGGTTGGCCTGCGCTGGCGCAGCGTGCGGCTGGGTGTGGCGGGCGTCGGCGGGGCGGCCGTCGTCGTGGGGCTCCTGGCCGCATCGCATAATCCCGCCGGGGCGCCGCCGATAGCGGAGATGGTGAGCGGTTCGGTCGGCGAGGGCGGCGGCAAGAACGTCGTCAACGTGATCCTCACCGACATGCGGGCGCTGGACACCCTGGGCGAGGTGGTGGTGCTCGCCGTCGTGGCGGTGGGAATCCTCGCCCTCGCCCGCGCCCCCGCCGACTCGGGAAGCCCGGCGCCGTGATCGCGGCCCGCTCGGCAATCATCCGCCTCGGCATCGGCGCGGTCAGCCCGTTCGCCGTGGTGGTCGGCTGCTACTTGCTGTTCGCTGGACACAACAACCCCGGCGGCGGGTTCGCCGCCGGACTGGTGTTCGGCGCCGTGTTCGCGCTGCGAACCATCGCCGGGCTCCACCGGCCCGCGCACGGCATCGCCTGGGTCGCCGTCGGCGCGCTCCTGGTGGCCGCCGTCTCCGTGCTGCCGCTGCTGTGGCGCGACGTGCTGCTCGACCAGTACGTGCTCGCCGCGGAGTTGCCGCTGCTCGGGGCAGTCAAGGCCGGCACGTCGCTGATATTCGATCTCGGGGTGGCAGCCATCGTCATTGGCGTGGTCCTCGCCGTTCTCGACGGCCTCGGCGCCACCGAATTGGCCACAGACCAGACACCTCCGGCGCGCCGGAGCGTGCCCGAATGAGCGTGGCGCTGCTCGGCGCCGTCGGCGGGTTGACGGCGGTCGGGCTCTACCTGATGACCGGGCGACCCCTCAGCCGGATCGTCCTCGGTTACGCCCTGCTGGGCCACGCTGCGGTCGTCGCCCTGCTGATCGCCGGCGGGCGGGCCGGGCGGCCCCCCATCGCCGGGCGGGCGGTGCCCGAAGCGATGGCCAACCCGCTCCCGCAAGCCATCGCCCTCACAGCCATCGTCATCTCCTTCGGCCTGACGCTGTTCCTGCTGTCCTTGGCCCGCCGCCAGCAAGCCCTCTCGGGCGACGACCTAGTGGAGGACGACCTCGAAGACCGCCGGATCGCCGCGCGGCAGGGCGAACCCGACGAGCCGCCCGGACCCTCGGCACCATGACCGAACTGATCTCGGTCACCATCGTCGCCCCGCTGGCGGCCGCGGCGGGCGGTCTGCTGCTGCGCAGCCGTCCCTTGGCCCGCGACGTCGCCACGCTGGCGGGCGTGGGCTCGGCCGCGGTCTGCTCCCACGTCATGCTGGCGCTGGTCGCCGACGGGGGGCCCCGCAGTCTCGCCGTCGGCGGCTGGTCGCCGGAGATCGGCATCGTTTTGGTCGTCGACATGTTCGCCGCGTTGGTGCTCCCGGTCGCCCTCACGCTCATCTTCATCGTGGAGATATTCGCCATCGGCCAGCGCCGCACGGCCTGGGGCGCCAACCCGGAGTTGGCTGGGCCGCTCATCGCCGTGCTGACCTCCGGAGTGGCGCTGTCGGTCCTGACCGGCGATTTGTTCACCCTGTTCGTTGCTTTTGAGTTGATCCTGGTTTCCAGTTACGTCCTGCTGACCCATCAGGGCCAGCTGGCGCAGGTCCGATCCGGCATGACCTATGTGGTCATGAACCTGCTGGCCTCGGTCCTGTTCCTGATCGGGGTGGCCTATGTGTACGCCGCCACCGGCACGGTCAACCTGGCGCTGCTGGCCGAGCGCATTCCGCAACTCGACAGCGGCGTCCGGCTGGGGATCGGCGCCTGGTTCTTGGTGGTCTTCGGCACCAAGGCCGCCGTCTTCCCGCTGTTCTCGTGGCTGCCCGACTCCTACCCCACGGCGCCCACCACCATCACCGCCGTGTTCGCCGGACTGCTGACGAAGATCGGCATCTATTCGATGATCCGCTTCCACACCCTCACCCTCATGGACGACCTCGGGCCGGCGATACTGGCGACGGCGGCGATCACCATGATCGTCGGTGGCTTGGGGGCGCTCGCGCAGTCCGACGTGAAGCGAATCCTCTCGTTCCACGTCATCAGTCAGATCGGCTACATGCTTATGGGGCTCGGCCTCTTCTCGGTCGCCGGAGTGGCCGGCGCCATCCTCTTCCTGATCCACCAGATGCCGGTCAAGACGCTGCTGTTCCTCGTCGGCGGCCTGATCGAGAACCACGAAGGCACCGGCTCGCTGGACCGATCCGGCGGTCTGGGCCGGCGCCGGCCGCTGCTCGCCGCCGTTTTCGCCGTCGCGGCGCTGAGCCTGGCGGGGATCCCGCCTTTCTCCGGATTCGTCGCCAAACTCGCCCTCGTCTCGGCCACCCTCGAGGCGGGCATCATCTCGGTGATGGTGACTGCGCTGGTCGCCAGCGGCCTGACGCTGCTGTCGATGACCAAGATCTGGACCGAGGTGTTCTGGGGCCGACGAACAGCCGGCGACTCGCCTCCAGTGCCCGGCGCAGTGCGCGACCGTCGCACGATGAACGCCGCCACGGCCTGCGCCGTGGCCGGGACCTTGGCGGTGGCGCTGCTGGCAGGCTCGTTGTTCGACCTGTCGGTCCGAGCGGCCGAGGATCTGCGCAGCCCCGATTCTTACGTCGAGGCGGTCGTGCGGTGAGGCGCAAGGTGCCTGTCCGGCGGGTCCTGACCGCGGCGGCCCTGACGCTCATCTGGTGCGGCTTGTGGGGTTCGGTGTCGCTCGCCAACGTGGCGTCGGGCCTGGCGCTGTCGGTGGTCGTGCTGGCGGCGGGGCGGGCGGGGGCGGCGGCGAACCCGGGCGGCATCCGGGTCGGCCCGCTGCTGCGGTTCGCTTGGCTGGTCGTCGTCGATCTGGCCCGCTCGACGGTCGACGTGGCCGTCGAGATTCTCACGCCCACCGACCGGACCGGCGAGGCCATCATCGCCGTCGACCTGCCCGACGGCGCCAGCGACCATCTCCTGCTGCTGTCAGCGGCCATCACTCTCAGCCCCGGAACGGCGGTCGTCGAGGCCGACAGCGACGCCGGGCGGCTGTACCTCCACCTCCTGCACGTCCAGCGGCGCCGGGAAGTCGAGGTGCACGTGCGCGAACTGGCCGACCTGGCGTGCGCGGCGCTGCCCAATGCCGAGCCGGGAGCGGAGGCATGATCACCACGATCGCCATCGCAGGCTTCGGCCTGGCCGGCCTGTGCGCCGTCTACCGGCTTGTGCGCGGCCCGGCGCTGGCCGACCGTGTCATCGCCGTGGAAGTGGCGGTGGTCTCGCTCATGGCCGCCGTCACCGTCGATGCGGCGCGGCGCGGCGAACCGACGTTCCTTGTGGCGCTCGTGGTGCTGGCTCTCGTCGGGCTGGCGGGCCCCTTCGCCGCCGGCCGCTACCTCGAGCGCGACACCGATCCGGGCGAGGCCGCCAGCGAGCCGAGCCGCGCCGGCCGGTCGTCCCGCAGCGACCCGACGCGCCGAGACGGCGGGCCGCGCCGTCGTCAGCCGCACCCTGGCCAAGCACCGGGAGGCGACCGGCTATGAGGGTCGCGGCCGAGTCGGTGATGCTCGCCGGCGCCGCTACGGCGGTGCTCGCCGGCGTCGGGCTGCTGCGGTTCTCCACGCCCTTCGCCCGCATCCAAGTCGCCGGCAAGGCCAGCCCTGTCGCCCTGCTGCTCGCCTCGGTCGGCGCGGCGCCGCTGCTCGGCTGGACCGGCGCCGCCTACCTGGCCATCTCCGCCGCGGCGATGGTGCTGACCCTGCCGATCGCCACCCACCTGCTGCTGCGGGCCATACACCGGACGGCCGAAAGCGACCACCTCGCCATCGACGACCTAACCCGCGACGAAATGAAACCGACCGACTGATACCGTTCGACCAGGCGGCACTCGCACATCGTCGGAGCTGTCGCGAAGGCGCGCCAGGCTGGGACGACTTGGACCCGCATCGGCGAGATTCTCGGCATCTCAGGCCCGAGGCCGAGAGGTGCTACGACAGGGTGACTGAGCCACTGGAATCGAGCGGCCCAAGAAGCGCTTGGCGAAGCTGAGCGGGCCTCCTCGACTCTGCTAGAAGTCCCAGTCGCGGGGGGCGACCTCGGCGGTGTGGCCGTGGCGGCTCAGCAGGTCCGCAACGGCGTCCTGGGCGAAGCGGAGGCCGTCGTGCATCCCTTGGCGGAACGGCGTGGCGCCCTTGGCGACGTTGTAGTCGAGTTCAGCGTTGATGCGTCCCAACAGGTTCCGCAGGTCGTCGGCCAAGGTGTCGCCTGAAGCGATGACCCGCTGTCCCTGGTCGGCCTCAAGGGAGTTGCCCGGCGGGCCGGCGGCGACCGCTGCGCTCGGCGCGCGTATCTCCGGCGCCTGGCGACCCGCGATCTCTGCGAGCGCCGCGGCGTCGAACCCCACGACCTGGCGGTCGCCGGCGACCAGGGTCGGCACGACGAGGTCCCCGGTCAGCGCCAGCAGCTCAGCGCGGGCGTCAGGGCTCTGGCGGATGTTGCGGTCGTCGAACTCGACGGAATGCTCGTTCAGGAAGTCCCGAACGCGGCAGCACTCCTGTCAAGTAGGCGTCCGCGCGTCCGTGTTCAGACTGTAGAGAATCACCTGGTCCACGTCTCGCTCCCTCTCTCCAAGAACGACGGATCAACCTACCGCACGCGAGGCGCACACTTCGGGCCCACGCACGCGAGGACCATCCCGTCGCGCGAGCTACGCAGTCCCGCTGACTCGGTTCTCGAGCAGGGCGAGCTCCAGATGATCGCGGAGCGTGTCCGCCAGACGGTCCAGGTCTCTGAGCCAGCGGGTGTCCTGGTCCTCTGCGTGGCTGGTTTCCCAGGAGAGCCAGTGCCGGAGGACTGCGCGGCGATAGTCGGCTCGGTCGAGGAGGCCGTGGACGTAGGTCCCGAGGATCTGGCCGTCTGCGGTCTGCGCGCTGAACGGGTAGAGGGCCGGATCGGCCTCGCTGTTGCCGTGGCGGATCTCGTAGCCGGTGAACTCGACTGCCTCCGGCCAGCTTGCCCGGCCGGAGACCGGGCGCACCAGCTTCTGCGGCTGGATCTCGGTCTCCAGGGCCAACCAGCCGAGGCCCGCCGTCTCGGCCGGCCCCTCGATTCCGTGGGGATCCAGGATGCGCCGGCCCAGCATCTGCAAGCCGCCGCAGATGCCGAGCAGCCGACCGCCGTAGCGCAGGTGACGCTCCAGCGCCAGCACCCAGCCGCGCTCTCGCAGCCAGGTCAGATCGGCGGCCACAGCTTTCGATCCCGGCAGGATCAGCAGATCAAATCCGGCAAGCTTGCCCGGGTCCTGCAGCCAGGCGAACTCCACAGCCGGATCCGCCACGAGCGGGTCGATATCGGCGATGTTGGCGGCGCGGGGGTAGTGGACCCCGGCGACTCGCAACGGCGGATCGCCGGTCGCTCCGCCAGCCTGGCCGTCCATGAAGGCGTAGGGCGCGTCCTCCTCAGGCAGCAGCAGGTCATGCAGGTACGGGACGGCCCCCAGAACCGGCAGCCCCGTCCGCCCTGCCAACCAGACGAACGCCTCCTCGAGCAGGGCTTCCTCACCTCGGAAGCGGTTGACCAGCAGAGCCTCCACGAGTGCACGGTCGGCAGGCGCGAGGGCCTCCACCGTGCCGAGAAGCGCCGCGAACGAGCCGCCTCGGTCGATGTCGGCCACCAACCAGACCGGGACAGACACCTCCCGGGCGAAACCCATGTTGGCGATGTCGCCTGCACGCAGGTTCGGTTCGGCAGGTGAACCCGCGCCTTCCACGACGATGAAGTCGTACAAGCCGGCGAGGCGCTCGAAAGCAGCGACCACCTCGGGCAGCAAGGGCTCGCGGTCCTCGCGGAATCGTGCCGCGTCGAGCTTCCCCCGCACCTCGCCCGAGACGATGAGTTGCGCGGTGTGGTCGGCCTCGGGCTTCACAAGCACAGGGTTCATGTCCACGCTGGGCTCGAGGCCGCAGGCGAACGCCTGCAACGCCTGAGCGCGCCCGATCTCGCCGCCGCCGGGGCAGGCCGCCGCCGCGTTGCTCATGTTCTGCGGCTTGAACGGCGCCACCCGCACCCCCGAGCGCGCCAGCAGCCGACACAATCCGGCCACCAGCAGCGACTTGCCGACCCCCGAGGCCGTCCCCTGCACCATCAGCGCCCGCGCAGCCACGGGGCGAGTCTTGTCGAAGAGCGACCTGTTCGCTGGCCGGGCTGTACTCCGAACGGCTGCGTTGCGCGCAAGGGCCAGCTCGGGCGGGCCGTGGGACTCCTCGTTCCCGCCAGCGCATCGGCACAATCCTCGGCACCTCGCCGCAGGTCACCCAGCAACGTCGCGGAGCCGTCGTCGAATCGGGCTGACGACACGCGGCCCGCCTCGGTACATTGCACGAACCGCCGACGGCAGGTGAACTCCATCGGTGGTTGCGACTGATCGGCCATGTCGTCAAGGCCGCAGCACCGCCGCAGTGCGCGCAGCACGGCGTCTACATCGAACCTGAAGTGCTCACGCGGTGAGCGACTCGGGGGATCAGCCCCAGCCTGCACCATTCGACGGTGCCAGCCGACTCACGCTTGCCGTGGTTCGGCGAGTTGCCCCGAATCACGGTGGCTCGTCATTCAACAGACGCGCAAGAGCAACCAGCAGAGCGGGGATGTCGGTCTGGATGATGTCCCAGATGACATCGTCGTCAATGCCAAGATAGCCGTGAGCTAGGCGGTTCCTGGTTCCGATGATCTGGCGCCAAGCGATCTCTGGGTGCGCTTCGCGCACGGATTCGGGGACGTGCGTCGCCGCTTCACCGAGGAGCTCGAGATTGCGCAGCGTGGCATCGTACGTGCGCTGATCGGCAGTGAACCCTCGCTGATCCAATCCTTCCACATAGGTGGCCACCCGATCGCCGAACTCGACCATGTCTTGCACGTAGGGCCGCCAGTCGCGTCCCTCGGGTTCAGACATGCACGGCGTCGTGCTCCACCCGCCGGCGGAACCGGGTGCGGAGCGCTCTAGTGGTCACGAGGTCGACTCGTCGACCGAACAGGTCCTCCAGGTAGAACTGCACACCGAAGTACGACTTCGACGTGGCCGGACCATCGAATCCGACGAGTACGTCAATATCGCTCGAATCCGTGGCCCGGTCCCGGGCGAACGAGCCGAATAGGGCCAGTTCCGCCACGCCGAATCGCTCAGCGAGCGTCTCTCTGTGTGCCCGGAGCACGTCGACGACCTCACCTCGGCCCAAACCCTCCACAGGTCGATTCTATGGGCGGCCGGACCGCACCGGTCGAGCAGGCCGTGGATAGAATCGCCGAAACCGATAGTCTGTGGATGCGGCGCGCGGGTAGTGGATAGCGGCAACCCGCAACCGGGGTGACGACAAGAGGCCCGGCTCGGCTCCGACCCGATCCCAGCGATGCACTACCCTGGCATCTGCCCCACCTTCGATCTCCCCGGAGAGCCATGTCGCTGCAGGAACGCTTGGAGATCATCCGCTCGTCGCCCGCCCCTCGTGGGGAGGAGCAGGCCAAGGTCCAAGTCATCGCGTCAATTCTCCAGAACCTTGATTGGGATCCGTACGGACCGGAGGTCCTGTGGGAGTACCCCGTCGGCGGTAAGGGTGGCGGTGGACGAGTCGACATTGCGCTCAGAAGTCCGAGCCGCGTTGTCGCGCTGATCGAGGCCAAGGCCCCACGATCCGACCTCAGCAATTCTGTGACGCAGGTCCTCGGCTACGCGTTCCACGAGGGCGTTGACATCTGCGTCCTCACGACCGGGTTGGAGTGGTGGCTCTATCTCCCGCGGGAATCGGGTCCGCCATCGGAACGCCGATTTGCGGTCCTAAGTGTTGCAAGGGATCCCGTCGAGCAACTCTTGGAGGACTTCGAGGCGTTCCTGAGCAAGGAGATGCTGGTCAGCGGACAAGCAGAGAAGCGAGCGAAGGCGGTCCGAAAAGCCGGTCTCGAGGCAGCCCAGTTGAACAAGGAGATCCCGAGCATCTGGACCCGGATGCAGACTGAAGCGGATGAGGAGTTGGTCGAACTCCTCAGCAGGCGGGTCTACGAGGAACTGAGCCTGCGACCGACCAAGCCGCAGGTCGTAGCGGCACTGCAGGACTCACCCATTCCACCCGCTGGCATCCCAACCGACCCGCCAGAAGCACCCCCAACACCGCCCCGAGAGGAGCAGCCAGGGATACGCAGGAAGCCCCGTCCGAGCGTAAAGCCCAAAGCGATCGAACTCTGGGGCGAGCGCCACCCAGTCAGCACTCACCAGGATGTACTCAAGAAGGTCATCGATCTTCTCTACGAGCGTCACAGCGCCGACTTCGACCGCGTCTTGGAACTCAAGGGGCAGAAACACTCCTACGCAGCCCGCAATCCGCGAGATGTCAAGTACGGAGCAGACGGCCACTACTACGAGCCGGCCGAGTCGGGATACTTTTTCGACACCCACCTAAGTGCAAGTGGTATCGAGCGTAGAGCGGGCAGGCTTGTTCAGCTCTTCGGCCACGAGCCGTCCGAATTCAAGGTGCTGTACGACTAGCCCGTTATCGGTCCGGCAGACCCGGCACTCCTTCGACCGCGGGCGCCTCCGCCGCACGACTTCAGCGAGCACACAACACGGCGAGGGAGAGCACCGGTCTGCAACAACTCTCGCCCGTGGGGAGAGGAGCAGAGCGGTGCCTCCGCCGGAATGACGCTGGGTGGCTGTTGGCGTGGGCGGCGCACTGTGACGGCCCTCGCCTATGCGTGGAGAGACAGAGCTGTGCTCCGCCCCCGGGGTCGCGGGTCGAGGGGTCAGCTGCGGCAGAGGATGAAGTCGATCTCGATGTCTGGGCGGATTACCTCGTCGGGGCCGAGGAACATGATGCCGGTGTTGCCGTTGCGCTGCCGGGAGGGGATGAGGGTGATTGGCGGCGGATCCTCCACGCCGCCCTCGGCCATGACCCGCCGCCAGGCCCGCTCGAAGCCCCGGTAGTCGCGCTGGGCGTGTACCAGGAAGATGTGGGCGTCCACCACGTCGCGCAACTCGAAGCCGTTCGAGTCGATCTGATCGCAGACGAGGCGCATCGTGGCCTCGGTCTGCATCTCGATGTCGCTGAAGTAGTGCCGCAGCTTGGACGGGCCGGTGTCCACCACGCCGGTCAGGAAGTCCGGCACGGGAATCTGGCCGGCCAGGAACAGCCAGTCGTCGCCCACGGCGATGCCGGGCGTGAAGTTCACCTTGCGCACCAGCACGGGATGCCAGTGGATGCCCTTGCGGGTCTCCACGATCTCCATGGACTCGTCGGGCATCACGCCGAGCAGGTTGGCCACGAACACCGCTCGCTCCACGAGCAGGTCCCGGACCGCCATGGAGGCCCGTGTGGGCGGGCGTGGCATGTAGCGCGCCCAGACGGCGTCCACGTCGGGGAAGGTCCCGAGGTCGGGCTCGTACAGGTGGGCCTTGACGATGTTGGCCACCTCGGTGCCGGCGGCCTGCATCACCTTCTGCAGATTGGCGAACACGTACTCGGCCTGGTCGGTGGCGTCGTTGGCGTAGTACGGGAAGGCGGGCAGGTTCCGGCCCACGCCCGGTGGGATGCCGCCCTCGTAGTCGCAGGCCGGCAGCGCCGAGGGATACACCCAGTGGCCGCCCTTGACGGCCTGCGGAGCGTGCTCGTAGGGCATGGGGTCGGGGGCCTCATCGGTGCGGATCGTTTCGCGCTGCGCCGTCGAGTCGCCGTTGAGGGCCACGGCGTTCAGCGTGACGCGGGCGCCGGGCACGACCTGGTCGTCGCCGACCACGATGGTGGTGCGGGCCGGCGGCTCGTCGCCGAAGGCGTCGATCCAGGCCAGCTTGAACTCACCGAAGTCGGCGGTGGCGGCGAGCTGCACCTCCACCCGCAAGACCCGATCCATGGAACTGCCGTCGGCTTCGACCCTCCGGGCCAGCTCGCCGAGGATGGCTGAGGACTGGGCGTAGACGTCGGACTCTCCCATATGGGGCGAGTACGAGGAAGACCGCACGGGGCGGCCGTGGGCGTCCACCGGGAAGATCGTCGAGACGTACAGCAGGTCGCCGGCCCGTCTGGTCGTCTGGCCGGGCAGCAAGTGCATGGGAGCGGTCATAGCGGGTGGTCTCCTCGTGTCGGTCCCGGCTACCGGCCTTGTTGGCCTCCGGGCGCTCGAATGTCAACAGGATCGTAGACGATTCAACACTGCTTATCATTGGCGGTCGGCCGGAGGCGTCCCGCGCTAGGGACTCGCCGCAGGTCAGAACCACCCCAGCGCCGAGGAGGACCTGAGATGCCCTACGTCGTACGCAAGATTCCCTTCGAGAACGTCCAGGACACCGCCGGGCTCGAGGCGGCCATCGACGCCGGCGAGTTCGCCGCCGAGGACATCGTGGCCCTCATCGGCAAAGTGGAAGGCAACGGGGGCGTCAACGACTTCTCCCGCGTGCTGGCCGACCGGGTGCTGCGGGACTTCCTCGTCGAACACGCCGGCAAGACCCGCGCCGAAGCGCTGCGGGTGCCGATCGCCTGGTCCGGCGGCTGCGACGGCGTCATCTCCCCGCACATGACGGTGTTCGCCAAGGTGGACGGCACCGCTGAGCCCACCGACGAGAAGCGCCTGGCGGTGGGCTTCGCCACCTCCGAGCCGATCCTGCCCGAGGAGATCGGCCGCCTCGAGATGGTGGACAAGGTAGCGGCCGGGGTGCGCAAAGCCATGGAGGCCGCCGGCATCAGCGACAGCTCCGACGTGCATTTCGTGCAAACCAAGACGCCGCTGCTGACCGCCGAACGCATCGCCGACGCCCACGGGCGGGGCAAGACCGTGGCCCTCACCGACACGATGGAGTCGATGGCGGTCTCCAACGCCACCTCGGCGCTGGGCATCGCCACCGCCCTCGGCGAGATCCCTCGGCCCCGACCCGAGCAGATCGCCAAAGACCTGACCGTCTACTCCTCGGTGGCCTCCTGCTCCTCGGGCGTCGAACAACCCGAGGCGCAGATCGTGGTGGTCGGCAACCGGCTCGGCGTGGGCGGGCGCTACCGCATCGGCCACTCGGTGATGCGAGACGCGCTGGACTTCGACGGCATCTACGACGCCATTCGCTCGGCGGGCCTGGACCTGCCGGAGCGACCGGTCGCCGCTGACCTCGACGGCAAGGTCGTGAACTGCTTCATCAAGTGCGAGGCCGACCCCACGGGGCGGCTGCGGGGCCGCCGCCAGGTGGCGCTGAACGACTCCGACGTCCACCACACCCACCACACCAAGGGCGCGGTCGGCGGCGTGGCGGCCGCCGCCATCGGCGACCCGGCGGTTTTCGTGTCGGTGGCGGGCCTGCAGCAGGGTCCCGCCGGCGGCGGCTCGGTGGCCGCCATCGTGGACCTCGGCCCGTGAGCCCCCGTCGCGACCTCGCCCGCCCGTGTCGGCCGAGTCATCGCTGTCTGCCGGGTGGGGGGCGCCAGCCGAGCGCCCCGGAGGCAGCGCCGTGAGCCGTATGCCCGACCTGAGCCCCGAGGCGCTGAGCGCCGACCAAGCTCGACTGTATGGCGCCGTCGCGGGCGGCGACCGGGCCCGCGACGCCTCGTTCCGCCTGACCGAGGCCGACGGCAGCCTGGTCGGGCCGTTCGGCGCGCTGCTGCTGAGCCCGGCCGTGGGCGACGCGCTGCAGCAAGTGGGCGCGGCAATCCGTTTCGGCTGCGGCCTGAGCCCGGTCGTGCGAGAGGTGGCCATCCTGGCGGTGGCGGCCCACTGGCGCTCGGGGTTCGAGTGGTGGGCGCACGAGCCGATCGCCCGCCGCGCCGGGCTGACCGACCAGCAGATCGCTGCCCTGAAGGCCGGTGGGGCGCCCGAGTTCGAGGACAGCGCCGTGAGCGCGGCGCACGCCTTCAGTGCTGCCCTGATCGCCGGCGGGCGACCCGACGACGCCACCTTCGAGGCGGCCCGTGAGGCCCTCGGGCTCGACGGTGCCATGGAACTGGTGACGCTCGTCGGTTACTACAACCTGCTGGCGCAGCTCATGCAGACCTTCGACATAGAAGTCCCCACCGGCGAAACCTCGCCATTCTGACCTGAGGACCGCAGCATCGTGCAGATCGAGGCGTTTGAGATTGCTGTTCCCGATGGCGTCCTGGAGGATCTGAGGGATCGGCTGCGGCGGACTCGCTGGCCTGAGGCGGAGACCGTGGACGACTGGTCACAGGGCATCCCGCTGGCCTACCTCCGGGAGGTCTGCGACTACTGGGCCAACGGCTACGACTGGCGGGCCCGCGAGCGCGAGCTGAACCGCATCGAGCAGTTCATCGCCCGTTTCGGCGGCATGGACGTTCACTTCATCCACGCCCGGTCGCCGGAGGCCGAGGCGGTGCCGCTGGTGATCACCCACGGCTGGCCGGGCTCGGTGGTGGAGTTCCAGAAAGTGATCGGCCCCCTCAGCGACCCCGTCGCCCACGGCGGCTCGGCCTCGGACGCCTTCCATGTGGTGTGCCCGTCGCTACCCGGCTTCGGGTTCAGCGGCAAGCCTGCCCGCACCGGCTGGGGCGTCGACCGCATCGCCGACTGCTGGGCGGAGTTGATGGCCGGGCTGGGCTACGACCGCTACGGCGCCCAGGGCGGTGACTGGGGTTCGGGGGTCAGCATCGCCATCGGCACCCGGCACCCCGGCAGGTGTCTGGGCATCCACCTAAACATGGTGATGCGCACCCACATGGCGATACCCGACCTGCGTTCGCCAGATCCCACCTGGACCGCCGAGGAGCAGCAGGCGGCGGCTGCGCTCAAGTACTTCGTCGAATGGGGCACCGCCTACAACCGCCAGCACTCCACGCGACCCCAGACGCTGGGCTACGGCCTCACCGACTCGCCGGTGGGCCAGGCGGCGTGGATCCTGGAGAAGTTCCGCGAGTGGACCGACTGCGACGGCCACCCGGAGAACGCTCTCAGCCGAGACGAGCTGCTCGACAACGTGATGCTCTACTGGCTGGGCGCCAGCGCCACTTCGTCGGCGCGTCTCTACTGGGAGACGTTCCGACCGATCGCCGGCGGCGCCGCGCCGAAGCCCGCGACGGTCACGGTCCCCACCGGCGTGGCCAAGTTCCCTTCCGAGATCGTCCCGCCGGTGCGCTCCTGGTGCGAACCGTATTTCAGCGACCTCCGACACTGGACCGTCATGCCCCGCGGCGGGCACTTCGCAGCCTTCGAGCAGCCCGAGCTCTTCGTGGACGACGTCCGAGCGTTCTTCGGCCCCCTGCGCTGAAGCCGACCGTTGAGCCCCGCCGGCTGTCGGCACCCGGCGGCAGTCGCGACCGTCTCGACGACAGATATCCGCGAACGGCGCGACGAAAATCGGGCACAAACGATCAGCTTGTGTTGTTTCCCTATATCACAGTAATCTCTACACCAATATCCACAGAATGGGAGCACCGCGAGTTCCATCGATGTGATTAGGATGGGCGCGAAGCCACGCCTGACGGGGCAAGCTAGCCGGAGACAGTCCAGTGACCGGGGAACAGACATACTTCCAGACCGATGTCGGCAAGATCGTCTTGGGAGACTCACGTCGTCTTCTCAACCAGATTGACGATGAATCCGTCAACCTCATTGTTACCAGTCCGCCGTTCGCACTCGTCAGGAAGAAGGACTACGGAAACGAGTCAGCGGACGACTACCTTGAGTGGTTCAAGCCATTCGCCACACACTTTCGCCGCGTGCTCAACGATTCTGGCAGCCTTGTAATCGATATCGGTGGATCTTGGATGCCGGGAACACCGACAAGGAGTCTCTATCACTTCAAACTCCTCATCATGCTATGCGAAGAATTCGGGTTTCACTTGGCGCAGGAATTCTACTGGTGGAATCCGGCCAAACTACCAACTCCAGCTGAGTGGGTGACAGTCCGTCGGCTACGGGTCAAAGATGCTGTCAATATCGTGTGGTGGCTTTCCAAGTCACCTTGGCCCAAAGCCGATAATCGCCGCGTCCTTCAGCCATACAGTGACGCCATGAAACACCTCATCAGGAATGGGTACCGAGCCATGAAGCGGCCCTCCGGCCACGACATCAGCGTGAACTTCGGTCGAGACAACGGCGCTGCGATCCCCCCGAATCTGTTGGCGATTCCGAATACCGAGAGCAACAGCTACTATCAGCGATACTGCAAGGATCACGGGATTAAGCCGCATCCGGCTCGGTATCCATCTGAACTTCCAGAATTCTTCGTTCGATTGACTACCGACTGTGACGATCTTGTCGTTGATCCCTTTGCTGGAAGCTGCGTAACGGGAGAGGTCTGTGAACGACTTGGACGGCGCTGGATATGTATTGAACGCGACGCTGAGTACTTGCGGGGTGCTCGTGGTCGCTTTGAGCCCGACGCTTCAGCGCAGACAAGTGCAAGTACCGACTCATACCGCATCGCTAGGCCGGGCGTACTCTGGAACGGACCACCATCTGACTTGCTGCCAGTTGACGGTGGACGACGGAGGCGCCCTAGGCACCAAGCCGTTGGGAGCGAGTCTTGACGGTCGCAGGCTTTCAACCGCGCACGCGTAGGTGCTCCGGCGAGACCAGCCATGTCTGACAAGGCCAGCGCGATACCGGTCGGCACTCAATTCACGCCCCAACTGGTTGACTTGAGCAACTTCCTGCGGTCGTTGCTTCGGAACAGCGGCGACAAGACGCAAATACAGGCCGCGATCTGGCAGCAGCCCACCAATTTGCGCAAGCAGCCACGTCTACCGACTTCGGAACGGCAGCGGAACCTTCCTCTTGAGGCAGCGATCCAGTACGGATTGCTCGATGCCGAATATCGGGCTACCGAGTTGTGCGAGTCTCTTGCTGCAAAGTCCGGACAACAGCTCTATGATCAATTCGCGCGCCACATTCTGCTCACGCTTGGTGGACTGCGTGTCGTCGAGGGTATTCAGCAGATGCAGGCTGACGGACACAAAGTGACAGCGGACTCCCTTGCGGCCTACCTGACCGACCAGGGTTTTCGAATCGCCGTACACAACACTGCGATAAATAGCATGCGACTATGGCTCGCGAGAGCCGGTCTCTTTCCAGAAAGCAGGGCCAGGGCATGGGAAATTGATCAGGACAGGAAATCGTATCTCGTAGGTTTGGAAGACGATACCATTGCCACACTCGCCGGCCTTACGCCAGATCAACGAGCATTCGTTGCTGCTCTCTGCAGAGTTGATCCTCAAGGAGCCTATCCGGCTTCGGAAATTCGCGATCTCGCAGAGTCGATCATTGGACACCGACTAAATCGGGGTAACTTGCCCAAGAACTTTCTGGAGCCACTGCGCCTCGCGGGACTCATCCAGTACCAGGCCCGTGGCACGAGCAGCGGGAAGACTTCTACACTGACGACAACAGATATGTTCCGCAAGGAGATTCTGGCTGACTTTCTAGAGAACACGCTTAAGACTCTAGACACGGCTCTCACCGCATACTACGTGAAACCTATTGCAGAGATCTACAGCGAATTATCCTCTGATAATCCAAACGTGAAAGGGGCCGCGCTAGAAGCATATGCCATTCATGTCATGAGGCTGCTCGGTCTACGTTTCGTTGCGTGGCGAAAGAGAGCGAGAGAAGAGACCGGTCAAGCTGAGATCGACGTCGTGATGTCCGGTCTAGTTGGCGGGATTGCGACGCGTTGGCAGATTCAGTGCAAGAACAAGCCATCTGGGCGAGTGTCGTTGGAGGACGTAGCGAAGGAGGTCGGTCTCACTCCCCTAACGAAGGCTACTTATGTAATGGTCCTAGCGAATTGCCGAGTGACACAAAGTGCTCGTGACTACGCCCGCGAGATTATGCGAAATAGCTCCCTAACGATCATGCTGCTTGATCGAGACAATTTTGACATGATCAGAGTCAGTCCAGCTAGCATCGCCTCGATCATTCACGCGAAGTCCAGACTAGTTGAGTCCATCGATCGTCACGGATTCAGCTGGCACTCGTAGTGGGCGACAGCCTTTACGAGCCGTGAACTCGATGACCAGCGGCCGCTCGGTGGGGACGCTCGCTCCGGAGCGGGGGGTGGCTAGGGCTAGGAGACTGCTGATTTATTCGGCCGGAAAGGCTCGCGTTTTGGTTCGGGGTG
>VXNF01000117.1 GCA_009840735.1 Acidimicrobiia bacterium
ACGCCGACCGCCGAGGGAGGGGACGCCGGGGGGGCGATTCGCGACGCCTCCGAAGTCGAAGGAGCGAACGGCACCCCCGCCCCCGACCGGCCGCCCGCAGGGCTGGCGGAGGCGGGGATGCCGTCGCGCCCTGCGGTCTCGTAGGCTGACTGGCAGTGGGTAATCCTTGAGCCCTGGAGGCCAACGATGGTGATCACGAGCAGCCTGCCGGACATTTCGATCCCCGACGTGCCGGTGACGCCCTACATCTTCGAGAACGCCGGGGGGCGGGCGACCAAGGCGGCGCTCGTGGACGGCCCGTCGGGGCGGACCTACGACTTCGCCACCCTGCAGACGCTGATCCAGGGGTTCGCCGGCGGGCTGGCCACGAACGGGTTCCAGCCGGGCGAAGTGCTGATGATCCTCGCCCCGAACATCCCCGAGTACGTCATCGCCCTGCACGGCACACTCGTCAGCGGCGGCACGGTCACCACCGCCAACCCCACCTACACGGCCCGCGAGTTGCGCCACCAGATGGAGGACTCGGGCGCGACCTGGCTGTTCACCATCCCACTCCTGCTGCCCTTGGCGCGTGAGGCGATGGCCGGCGACAGCAAGATCAGCCGGATCGTCGTGCTCGGCGAGACCGACCCTGCCGAGGCGACCGGCGTGAAGTTGCTCGACGCCTTCGCCCTCGCCACCGGCGACGCCTATGAGGGCCACGCCCCTGTCGACCCGGCGGACCACGTCGCCGTCCTGCCTTACTCCAGCGGCACAACCGGCAACCCCAAGGGCGTCATGCTCACGCACCGCAACCTCGTGGCCAACCTCGCGCAGGGCGGCTCGATGGTTGCGGCTTCCTCCGATGACGTCGTCATCGCAGTCCTGCCGTACTTCCACGTGTACGGGCTCCAGATCCTCATGAACTTCAACATTCGCGTCGGCGCCACCGCGGTTTCGCTGCCGCGCTTCGATCTCGAGCAGTTCCTGCAGGTCATGCAGGACCACGAGGTCACCCGCGCCTACCTGGTGCCGCCGATCGTGCTCGCACTGGCCAAGCACCCGCTCGTGGATCGCTACGACCTGTCGAAACTCAAGTCGATCGTCTCGGGCGCGGCGCCGCTCAGCACCGAACTCGCCGATGAGGTCACCGACCGTATCGGCGCCGAGATCTTGCAGGGCTACGGCATGACCGAGACCAGCCCGGCCACCCATGTGGCCCTCGTGGGCTGCGGCAAGCCCGGCTCTGTGGGCGGCGTCGTGCCCAACAGCGAGTGCCGGGTCGTCGACGTGTCCACCGGCGAGGACGCGGCGCAGGGCAACTCCGGTGAGATCTGGGTGCGCGGCCCGCACATCATGAAGGGCTACCTCAACAACCCCGAGGCCACCGCCGAGACCATTGACGCCGACGGCTGGCTGCACACCGGCGACATCGGCTACGTGGACCCCGACGGCGACTTCTACATCGTCGACCGGCTGAAGGAACTCATCAAGTACAAGGGGTTCCAGGTGCCGCCCGCGGAACTCGAAGGGCTGCTGCTGTCGCACGGCGCTGTCGCCGACGCCGCTGTGATTCCGGTGCCCGACGAGGAGGCCGGCGAGATTCCCAAAGCCTTCGTGGTGCTGAAGGACGGCGCAGAGGCCACCGCCGGCGAGCTGCAGGATTTCGTCGCCGGCCAAGTGGCCAGCTTCAAGAAGATCCGCGAGCTGGAGTTCATCGACGCCATCCCCAAGGCCGTCTCCGGCAAGATCCTGCGCCGCGTCCTGCGCGACGCCGAGATGGCCAAAAGGGCCTGACGGTCGGCGACGCCCGGTCCGGGCGGGCTAGAAGGTCGCTTCGAGAGCCGCCGTGGCGCGGCGGATGAGGTCCTCGGCCTGCTCGATGCGCTGCTGGTAGATGTCTAGGCGGCCTTCCCTCAGCGCGGCGTCGGCGGCGTCGAAGCGTTCCTGCGCCTGAGTCAGCAGATCCCCCACCGCGTCAGGAACCTCGCCCGGCGGCACTGCGGGCGCGGGCGCCGGGGCGGGTGCGGGCGGGGCAGGAGCCGGCTCGGGCGGGCCGGGCGCCGCGGCAGGTTCGGCCGAGGCGACCTCGGCCGACAGACCCGCCGTGTTGCCCACGCAGCTCGACGCCGAGGCGTTCTGTGAGTCCGACACCAAGGTCAGGCCGAACAGGCCGCGCAGCGCCTCGCTCAGCGTCGGGCACATCACCACCCGCTCGCCCAGCACCGCGATGACCTGCTGCAGCTCCGGCACCGGCGGGCTCTGCGCCACCACGTAGAGCGGACGCACGTACAGGATCGAGTTCTGCACCGGCACCATCACGAGGTCGCCGAACTCCACCCGCGAGCCCTGCTGGTTGAGAAGCGTCACGACCCGGGAGATGCTGGGATCGCTTTGGATCTTGGAGTTCACCAGCGCCGGCCCGTCGGTCAGTCCGAGCGGCTCGACCCGGTACACGACTAGCTCCCCGTACTCGTCGGGGTCGCTCTTGCCCACCATGAAGGCGGTGAGCTCGCGCCGGGTGTCCTCGGTGGAGACCGGCACGTAGGAGCGCAGGATGACGAAGTCCTGATCGTCTTCCTCGGGGAGGCGAGTCAACAGGTAGTACGGATCGATGCGCGCCTCTCGGGAGGGCTGCTGCACGACCCCGTCGGGAGTGGTGACCGGTGAGGTCAGCACCCCGGTGACCGCGCCGGGATCCTGGGCCACCGACCAGCCCTTGGCCTGCTCGTAGAACTCTTGGGGGTCGTCAAGCTGGTAGCGAGCCCAGACGTTGGTCTGCACCCGGAACAGATCCTCCGGATAGCGGATGTGGTCTCGAATCTCCTCGGGCATGCTCTCGAAGTCCTCGAACAGGTCCGGGAAGATGTTGCGGTAGGCCCCCAAGATGGGATCGTCGGGATCCACGACATACAGAGTGGTAGTGCCGTCGAAGCCGTCCACCACGGCCTTCACCGAGTTCCGCACGTAGTTGAAGCGGTGGCGCAGCCCGCTCTCGTCGCCTAGCTGCTCGGTGTCGGCGCGCTGGCCGTAGGGGTACTTCGAGGTAGTGGTGTAGGCGTCCGCGATGTACTGCACCCGCCCCTCGGCCAGCACCGGGTACGGGTCGTTGTCGATGTGCAGGAACGGCGCCAACTTCTTGACGCGCGCCCGCACGTCTCGGACGTAGATCACTCTGCTCGCGTCGGTGATGAATCCCGACAGCAGCGGATCCACCTCCCAGAACCGCAGGGCGAAGGCTGCCTGCCGGAAGAAGCCGCCGATCTCCACGCCGCCGTCGCCCTGGTAGGTGTAGAACGCCTCCTCGCCGGTGCTGGTGGGGGCGTCCACCTCTTGGCGGTCGGTCTTGACGACCGCGTAGCCGTCGAGGTCCTCGCCGTAGTAGAGCCTGGGCTCGTCAAGGGGAATGTCCAGCTCGTTGTTGACCGGCAGCCCGCCGATGCGGAAGTCCGGGAGCCCCGCCTCGACAGTGTTGGCCGGCGCTAGGGCGAGGCCGAACCCGTGGGTGAAGGTGAGCGTGCGGGCCTCCCAGGAGGTCTGCGGCAGGTTGCCGGGATTCAGCTGGCGCGCCCCCAACACGACCGGCGTGACCTGGCCGTCGATCTCGTAGCGGTCCACGTCCAGCACGTCGGAGAACTGGTAGTAGTTGCGCTCACCCTCGCGGTTCTCGTAGGTCAACGGGAGGATGGCGGGGTCCAGCAAGGGGAGGTTGCCGATGATGTCCTCGCTGCGAGCAACCCCTTCGTAGGTCAGCCCGCCGGTGGAGTTGAACGTGCGGATCGTCACGTCGTCGAGCCCCATCGCCAAGCGCGTCGAAGCGATGTTGTATTCGATGTACTCCTGCTCTCGCGTGGATTCCGCCGGCTCCACCCGCAGTCGCTGGATGATCAGCGGGTAGATGCCTCCCATCACGATCGCCACGAAAGCCCACAACCCGACCGCCAGGGTGGGCAGCACCCAACCCTTCAGGCGGATGTTGACGATAAGCAGAACGAACGCCAGCAGCGAGATCAGGATCAGCAGCCAATGCACCGGCAGTCGGGCGTTCAGGTCGGTGTAGGTGGCGCCGTCCACGACACCCGACGTCGAGGTGGTCAACTCGTAGCGGCCCAAGAAGTAGTCGGCGGCCTTGATGACCGCCAGCGCCCCCAAGAGCACCGAGAGATGCGCCTTCACCTGCGGGGTGACGCGTTGGCCCTGCTTCTGGAAGCGGATCCCGCCGTTCACGTAGTGGGCGATGGCGGTGATGAAGAAGGTGAGCAGGACGACGTTGAACAGCCAGTTCACGACGTAGGTGAGGAACGGCAGCTGGAAGACGTAGAACCCCACGTCGTTGCCGAACCACAGGGCGTCGATGGGATCGGTGGCGCCGAACTCCACGCTGTTGGTCAGCAGCAGCCACTCTTCCCACTGATCGGAGGCGCCGGCGCCGATCGGCAGGGCGAACAGCAGCGTCACGGCCAGGCGGATCAGGCGCGGCCGCTGGCCCAGCGAGGCGTGATAGCGGGCCAGCACGTCCTCCTCGGGGCCTTCGGGGCGCTGGGCGGGTGCCATCCGGTCGGCGATCGCGAGGTTCCCGTACAGCAGCGCGAACAGCACAGCGATGAAGATGAGCGCCAGCACGATCCGCGAGAGGATGATCGTGCGCCAGACGTCGGCCTGGCCGAGGGCCTCGAACCACAGGAAGTCCGTGTAGAAACTGGCGGCGCCGCGCAGCGAGACCAGCACGATGATCACCGCCGCGATCCCAATGAACAGGCTCCGCCGCAGGCGCCGGGATCGAGCAGGAGGAGGCGTCCGCGGCCCGCTCGGACCCCGCGGCCCTGTCATTGACATGGCGGGCAGCCTACTGCCGGCAACCGGGTTTGCCCGCCGCTGTCCGGGCCCCCGCGCCCGGCGGAGGCGTCAGCGCCCGCCGAGCAGGCAAGCCCCCTCGAGCGGGGGCTGGCTGTCAGCGGCTAGTTGCCGGTTCGCGGCCGGCTCTCCTCGGCGCTCGGGGCGACGGGCCACCGCTAGCCGGATCGCTCCGCCCGCAAACGGGCGAAGAGCTCCACTGTGCCGGGGTCCTCCGCTAGGTCGCCCCCGACCTCTGCCGCCGCTGCCCCCGCCGCCTGGTCGGGATCAGCGTCGGCGACTGGGGCTCCGAGCGGCACGAACCCGGCCAGCCGCGCCGCCTCCAACTCGGCGCGCTGCTCCTCGGCACTCGGTGGGGCCTCGGCGCGGACTCGCTGCTCGGCGAGGTCCCCCGCCGACCGGGCGGCCTGCAACGAGCCGTCGAGGCGCCGCAGCTGCTCGGCCAGATCGCCCGCTGCCTCCGCCAGATCGTCGCGCAGGCGATCTCGACCGGCCCGCAGTCGCACCACCTCGCCGTTCAACTCGCGTCGACGCCGATCCAGGTCGGCCAGCACCTCGTCTCGCCAGGCCTCCGCGGCCACGGCCTCCACCAGCGCCCACGAGGCCTCGCCGGCGCCGACCGCGGCCCGCGCCGCGAGGCGTTCGAGTTCGCTGACGAGCGCGGAGGCGGCCGCCAGGTCCGACGCCACCTCCTCCAAGAACGCCCGCACCTCGCCGCGGTCATAGCCCTTGCGGACCACCGAGAACTCTCGCCCGGACACCTCCTCGGGACCGAGAGCGGGCCGCGCCGGCCCAGAGGCTGCGCCGTGAGCGCCAGCTTCGTCACCGCCGGGAGTCTGCACCGTCGCCAATCGTAGGGTGCGCGACGACGCCAGCCGGGTACCGGGGCGGGGCGCGAGCCGTTCGGTCAGAGGCGTTCGGGCCGGGACCAGTTCGGGGCGACCGCGTCCAGCGCCTCTGACATGGAGGAGACCTCGACGATCTCCAGCGCTTGCGAGGCGACCGCGGCCGCCTCCTCGTACTGCCCCTCCGGCACGAGCATCATCCGGAAGTTCCGGCGCTCAGCCGCCCGCACCTTCTGGGCGATCCCCCCGACGTTGCCCACCGTGCCGTCCGGTGAGATGGTCCCGGTGACCGCTACGGGACTCCCCGCGGTGAGCTCGCCGGGCGTGAGCAGATCCACCACTGACAGGGCGAACGCCAGGCCCGCGGACGGACCGGCGATGTTGCCGGTGGCGAAGTCGATGTCCACCTCCAGGTCGCCCACGTCGTTCGCCAGGATCACCCCGAGCAGGGGACGTTCCTCCTCCACCGTCGTCCGAGCGGGAGGGTCGATGCACTCGTCCGCGCTCGAACCCAGGCGAATCTCGACGAGGACGCTCTCGGTCTCGCCGCTCGGGCGGATGCCGAACTCGACCAACTCGCCGACGGCGCGGCTGCGCACCGCCGCCGAGACCTCGGCAGACTCCGAGGTTGGCTCGCCGCCGACCGACGTGATCACATCACCCACGGCAATGTGGTCGGCCGCAGGCATGCACGGAATCAGCCCGCTCACGATCACCTGAGGGTCGGGCAGGGGGTAGCCCAGTTCGGCCAGCGCCACATACACCGAGACATCCTGGGAGCGGGTCATCAGCCGGGCGTCGGTGTTGCGGCGCTCCTGGGGGGTCAGGCCCCGGTTGAAGACGTCCTCGTGCTGCAGGGTGGCCGAGCCGTCAAGGTAGGCGACGACCAACTCCCAGAGCGTCTCGGTCTGATGCGCCGAGATGGTCACGAAGCCGATGAGGCTCATGGGCTCATAGGTGGGCTCGCTGTCGGAGGAGACAGCGCCGGTGGCGGAATAGACGTCGCCGGGATACAGCGCGTAATAGGGCGCCGACACGAAGGTCATGGCCAGCAGCGCCGCCACGAGGAGGCTCACAGTCGCGGCGATCCAGATGGAGCGGCGCGGGTTTCGCCGGCAGCAGCGCCAAACGCGCGCGATCAGGCCTGCGGCCCATCTCGGTGACCGAAGCAGCCTCCTCATCCGGCGCCGTGATCCGCCCAGCAGCCTCGCTAGCGTGGGCTTCACTGTGTTCAACTCGGCCACCGCACACCTCGCCACCGCCGGACCTGCGGGCACGCCCTCAACGCTAGAGGGCGCGCCCGGCGCTGAGCGCCTGGCGCCTGCCCACACCCCGCCCGCTCGCCCAGACGAGGCCGCCGGCCGCGCCGCGGCGGCGGCGCTGTGGCGAGACCCGTTCCGACGCCAGCGCGCCCGCTACGGGCACGGCGCCGGCTTCCGCTGGTGGCACCGGCTCGGGGCGGGGGCCGCTTTGCTGGCGCTCATCGGCGTGCTCGGCGTGCTGCTCGCCGCGCTGGTCGGCTTCTTGGCCTTCGTCGGCGGGATCGCCCTGGAGGCCGTCATCGGATGACGCCCGCGGCGGGGCAATCGGCTGCCGGCGCGAACCCGGCGTCAACTCTGGCCGGCGGCAGGCGCCCGCCCGAGCCCGAATCGCTGCGGCGGCGGCGCGCGGTGGCTCTGAGCGGCTTCGAGGGCGCCGAGAGCGCCGCCCGGCACGGACTCAGCGATCCGAGCGCCGGCGTGCGCTGCGCCGCGCTCACTGCGCTGGCTCGCCAAGGCCGCCTCGAGGCGGCTGATCTTCTGGCTGCCTTGGCGGACCCCGACGCAGCGGTGCGAGCCCGCGCCGCGGAGGCGACCGCAGGCTGCGGCGACGCCGACCTAGCCGAGGCGCTCGCCGGCGCCCTTGGCGACAGCGAGGCGCCTGTGGTCGAAGCAGCAGCCTGGGCGTGCGGCGAGCACCCCGCACCGACGCCGGACGCCGTGTCGCGCCTGTGTGAGATCGTCCGGAGCCATCCCGATCCGCAGTGCCGGGAGACGGCGGTCGCCGCGCTCGGCGCGATCGGCCACGAGGCGGGGCTCGCCGCGGTGCTCGCCGCCACCGAGGACCGGGCCACGGTGCGCCGCCGGGCCACCTTGGCCCTGGCCGCTTTCTCCGGCCCGGAGGTGGAGGAGGCCCTCGAACGGGCCGCCGGAGATCGGGACTGGCAGGTCCGCCAGGCCGCGGAGGACCTGCGCTAGCCGAAACGACGGGCGGTGGCTCAGCGGCGAGGCTGCGGACCGCCTCGCCGCGGCGGAATGCCTGGGCTCGTTCATTCCCCTTCGGCGATGTCCACGAACATCCCCCGCATCAGGTCGAGCGCCTCCAGTGACCGACCCGCGCCGCGCACCACGCACTCCAGCGGGTAGTCCACTCGCCGCACCGGGACGCCGGCCTCGTTGGCGATCCGCTGGTCGATGCCGCTGAGCAGCCCGCCGCCGCCGGTGAGGTACAGCCCGCGTCGGGCGATGTCGTTGGCCAGCTCCGGCGGAGTGTTGGACACGCAGTTCAGGATGGAGTTCAGGATCGCCCGCAGCGGACCGGCGATGGCCTCGCGGATTTCGCCCGAGCTCAGCTTGAGCACCTCCGGCGAGCTGACCGAGACGCGGCGACCGCGCACTTGCATCTGTCGGTCCTCGCCCACGTCGAGCGCCGAGCCGACCGTGACCTTGATTTTCTCCGCGGTCTGCTCACCGACGGCGATGTCGTATTGCTCGCGCAGATGTCGCTGCACAGCGTCGTCGATGGCGAACGAACCGACGCGCTCGGCCTCGAGGGCGACCACGCCGCCGAGCGAGATGAGCCCGGACTCCGTCGTGCCGCCGCCGATGTCCACGATCAGGTTGCCGACGGACTTGTCGATCGGCAGGTTCGCCCCCAGCGCGGCGGCGATCGGCTGCTCCATGAGCAGCACTTGGCCCGCGCCGGCGCGGCGCGCCGCCAGTTTCACGGCGCGCATCTCGACGAGCGTCAGCGCCGACGGCACGCAGATCACCACGCGCGGCCGGTTGAAGCGGTTCACGCCGACCTGATGGAAGATGGCCCGCATCATCTGCTCGGTCATGTCGAAGTCGGTGATGGCGCCGCTGCGCAGCGGCCGGTGCGCCACGATGTAGCTGGGGGTCCGGCCGATCATGCGCCACGCTTCCTCGCCCATGGCGAGGACCTCGCCGGTCTGGCGATGGACCGCGATGACCGTCGGCTGGCGATAGACGATGTCCTGGCCTTGGGACAGCACCAGGGTGTTGGCTGTCCCCAGGTCGATCGCCAGATTGCGCGCCACGGTGAACTAACGGCCCCGGCGGCGGCGGCCGCTGCCCGCGGGCGGCCGCAGCGCCGACATCTCGGCGTCGAAGCGGTCGACGCTCGACGTGAAGGTCGAGCGGTCCCGGTGTCTCAGCCAGATCAGCAGGAACCCGACGACACAGACGCCGACGGCCACGAACAAGAAGATCGCACCAGCCACTCGCAGCCTCTCCCAGCCTCCTAGAGCGGGTTGTGCACCCGCTCGGTGTACTCCTCGATCTCGGACAGGTGCTGGGCCTCTCTGCCCCAACTCTCGCCGCCGGCCCACTTCTCCAGCTTCCAGATGGGCACGGTGGCTTTCAACGCGTCGATGCAGAACCGCGCCGCGCTGAACGCCTCGGCCCGGTGGGGCGCCGCCGCCACGACCACGACCGCGGCGTCGCCGATCGCCAGCGTGCCGGTGCGGTGCAGCAGTGCCAGCCGGCCGACGGCGGGCCAGAGATCCCGCGCTTGGCGCGCCACAGCAGCCAACCGGTTCTCGGCCTCGGCCTCGTAGGCCTCATAGGTCAGTTCGTAGACGCCGGCACGATCAGCGGAGCTGTCGCGGGCGTTCCCGGAGAACATCACCACGGCGCCGCAGTCCCGACGGTTGGCCCATGCCACCGCCGCCTCCAGCGGCAATCGATCCGCGCAGAGCCCCACCCATGTGTCTCCCTTTGGCGACCGCACAGATCAAGGATAAGTCGCGCCGGGGCCAGATCGATTCATCCGCTGGGACGCGGCCAGTCGGTCGGCCACGGCCGGTCAGGCGCGGGCGGGGGGATCGTTGCGGGCGGGGCAGTCAGGGCGCCGGAGATCGGGCGCCGCGGCGCGCCCGAGCCATCGCGCCGATCGCGATCCCGACTCCGACTGCCAACACGGCCACGAGCACCGCCAAGGACCGCCGTTGTAGCACCGCGGACGTCCTGATCGCCCATGGCTTGGCGGGATGAGAGTCGACGTAGCACTCTTCGTTGCTGTGCCGGGGCGCCCAACCGACCGCCCGCAGCCGCTCGTTCGACACCACCCAGGGGAAGCGGGTGTAGGGGACCACTCCGGGCGGCGTGGGCGCCAAGCGCCAGCGCCAGCGGAACCGAGCCAGCCAGGACGCCACCTGCGGCGGGACCCGCAGCCAGGGCACCGTGCCGCTTAGCCGCCTCATGCGGGCCGCGGCGACGTAGCCGTCGGGCGCCACGTTGTAGGCACCGGTCAGGTCGCCCAGCACCGCCGACTCCACCGCTGCCGCCAGGTCGTCTAGGTGCAGGAACTGCACGGGCGGGTTGTCGTCACCGGCCGCCACGCTCACCGCGGCGCGCAGGATGCGGGCCGCCCAACTGCTCTCGCCTGCGGCCACCGCGGTCACCGGACGGAGCACGACGAGGCGCACTCTGGGATTCTCGCCGTGCCAGCGGGCTGCGAGCCGCTCCAGCTCCGCCTTGTGCGCTGCGAAAGAGAAGCCAGGATTGGGCCGCAGCAGAGCGTCCTCGCCCAGCGGGACCGGGTTGGTAGGCCAGGCCCCGTAGACCATCGCACTGGACATCAGCACGACGCCGGAGACGTTGGCCGCCGAGGCCGCCGCCAGCAGGCGCCGCACCATCTCGATGTCGAGGCTGGCCGAATCCAGCCCGTCGCGCCGCGGATCGAACGCCGAGCCGAGGTGCGCGACGACGTCTACCCCCCGCAGCATGGCGGCCACGTCGTCGGTGCGGAGATCCCCTTGGCGCAGCTCGGCGTCGAGTTGCGACTGCAGCGGCTGGGGGTCCACGCCGACGACGCGCACCTCGCCGGTGCGGGCAGCCAGCCGCGCCGCGAGCCGCGAGCCGATCGATCCGGCGACGCCGGTGATCGCCACGACGAGCGGGCGGCTCGGCGCCCCGGCCCGCTCGCCGCCGCCAGCAGAGACCGCAGTGGCCCCAGCGCGGTCAGTCACAGAACCCCAAACTAACGGCCACCGCCCGCATCGAGGTGCGACTGCCCATCTACGATTCAGCCATGGGTCCGCCCGACACACCCTTCGACGAAGGCGCCGCCGGCTGGGGCGGCGAGGATGACCCGCTGGGCGCCTGGCCGCTCATGGGCGACCTGGCCAAGCTGCTTCGCTCCCCCGCCGTGAGCCGCCAGGCGGCGGATCAGCTGGCGGTGGCGGTGGCCACCGACGGCCAGCAGGAGGCGAACGTCTCCCCAGCGGATCGGGTCACCTTCAGCGACCTGGCCGGCATCGCACAGCGGGCGGCCGAGGCGGCAACCGGACTGCCCATCACGGCCGACCACCGGCCTGTGGAGGTCGCCGTCGTGAATCGCGGCGGCTGGGCGCATCATGCGCTGCGCGACTGGCGACCGCACTTCCAGCAGCTGCAGGAGGCGCTGGCTGCGGCGCGGGGCTCTGCGGAAGCCCACGAGGCAGAGTCCGAGGGACCCGAGGCGATGCTGCGGCGTCTCATGGCGCCGCTGGCACCGCTGCTGTCGGACATGACCGCTGGATCCCTTATCGGTCGTTTGGGAAGGGTCGCGCTCGGCTCCTACGAACTGCTGCTGCCGCGGGTGCGCAGCGACCGCCTCCTGCTCGTGGAGCCGAACATCGCGGCGTTCGCAGAAGCCTGGAGCCTGCCGCGGGACGACACATGCCTCTGGGTGTGCGTGCATTCGCTCATCGCCAACGCGGCGCTCAGCGTCCCGTCGCTGCATCAGCGCCTGACCGACCTGCTGAGCCGCCACGCCCAAGGCTTCGATATGGATCCCGGCGGCATCGTGGACTCCTTGCAGCAACGGCTCGGTGACCTCGACCCGGAGAGGGCCATGGCAGAGATGCCCGCCCTGCTCGCCAGCCCCGAGATGCTGCTCGGCGCGACCGGGACCGAGCGCCAGGAAGAGGTCGCCGGCCAACTGGAGGAGCTTCTCTCGGTGGTGACCGGCTACGTGGATTTCACCACCGAGCAGGCCTGCTCGCAGCTGCTGGGCACCCAGAGTCCCGTGCGGGAGGCCTTCCGGCGACGCCGCCTCACGCCGCCGGGCGAAGCCCGCCAACTGGCCCGACTGCTGGGCGTCGCGGTGGACGCGGAAGCCGCGGCCCGCGGAGGCCGCTTCGTGGATGGCGTCACCGAACGGTCCGGCGCCGAGGGGCTCGGACGCCTGTGGCAGTCCGCTGAGAACTGGCCGACGCCCAGCGAGGTCTCCGCCGCCGGACTGTGGCTCGCCCGCCTCGACGTCTACGGAGACTCCGAGGGGTCCGACGCGGCAGGAGGCGAAGGGGACCCCGGCGGGGAGGATCCGGTCGAGGGAGATTCCGGGGCGGCGTGATCGTCTCGTCCGGGCCGGCGATGCCACCTCTCCGGCAGTCGGCGGGGCAGGCTGGGGGGCGGTTGGCCGCGCCGCACATTCTCGGCGCCGACAAGGTGCAACACGACCGCCGCCGCCAAGAACAGGGTGATGAGTATGAAGCCCAGCCGCAGCGACATCGGGATCACGGCCAGGGCCGCTCCGACCACCCAGGAGAGCTGGAACCGGGTCTCGAAACGTCCGAAGCTCCGGCCGTAGTCGGCGTTGGGGGCGTCGCGCTGCACGACGGAGTCGAACGCCACCTTGCCGGCGGAGGCGGCCAGCCCGACGACGAGGGCCACGACGATCGCCCCCTTGAGCCCGCCGTCCCAGATCGCCAGGAGCGACACCAGCGCGGGCACCACGAGCATGATCTGCAGGATCGACTCCTCGCGCGCCCCCGAGCTCATCCGGGCGGCCACCGCCGAGCCGCTCAAAACCCCGATCATGGCGAAGGCGCCGACGAGATACACCTGCCAAAGCGCGTCGTCACGCAGCCCGAAGGCCACGAGGAACGTCATGAACCCCAGCACGCCGCGCAGCACGGCGGTCCCGGAGGCGGCCAAGCGGATGCCGAACCGGCGGATCCCCCCGGCGGCCTCGCTGGCCTCGACCCGGTCGGCGCCCGCTGCCGCATCGGCGCGCGGCAGCCGCAAGGCCAGCACGCACGAACCCAGAAAGACCGCTGCGGCCACGCCCATTACCCAGTCCGATCCCACGTAGCGCTGGATCAGCCAGGCCGGAATCCCGCCGAGGAGGGCCGCCACGCCGCCGAGGACCGCCAGCCGCGAGTTGCGGTGTACCAACTCGGTCTCGCTGCGCGCCGTGGCGGGGACCACCGAGGCCTTCGCCACCGCGTAGCCCTTGCCGAGCACCAGCACCGCGAAGGCCAGGGGGAACAGCAGCCCCGAAGCGAGGTTGCCGATCATGAAGAACGCCGTGATGGTGCGCCCGGCGTTGAGAAGGACGGTGAGCAGCCGCCGCCCGCCGGGCGCCCGGTCCACGGCCGGCCCGATGAGCGGCGCCACGACCGCGAAGGGGGTCAGCGTCAAGAAGAGATAGAGCAGCACCCGCGACCGGGCGGCGTCGGCATCCACGGAGAAGAACAGCGAGTCGGCCAGCGCCACGGCGATCATGGCGTCGCCCGCTGCGGACAGGGCGTGGACCCGGGCCAGGCACATGAAGGCGGTCACCCGCTTTGCCCCGCCGATCTCCGGCGGGCGCGGGTGGCGGGGCTCGCGAACCGGACTCCAGCCTCCGGCGCCAGACATGGCCATCCTTCTAGCGGTCTCCCTTCCCGACCGGGGAAGCGACTGGTTCAGAGTACTTGTAGCCCACCCCTCGGACGGTGAGGATGCACTGCGGGCTGGAGGGCTCGAGTTCGATCTTCCTCCGCAGCCGGCGGATGTGGGCGTCCAGAGTCTTGGTGTCGCCCACGTAGTCCGCTCCCCACACCTGCTCGATCAGGTCGTCGCGCGCCACCACCCGCCCCGCACGGGAGATCAGCGCCCAGAGCAGGTCGAACTCCTTCAGCGGGAGATGCGCGGCCTCGCCCCGGACCCGCACCTCGTGCCCGCGGGGGTCGATGGACACCTCGCCCACCGCGATGGGCCCGTCGTCGTTCGCGGCGGGGGCTTCACCGGCGGAGGCCTGCACCTCGACGCGCCGCAGCACGGCGCGGATCCGGGCCACGAGCTCCCGGAACCGGTACGGCTTGGGAACGTAGTCGTCGGCACCGACCTCGAGGCCCACGACCATGTCGATCTCCTCGCCCTTGGCTGAGACCATGATGATCGGCACGTTCGAGCGGCTGCGGATCGCCCGGCAGACGTCGAGGCCCGACAGGCGCGGCAGCATGACGTCGAGCAGGACCACGTCCGGCTCGCAGGCCTCGAAACGGTCGAGCGCCTCCCGGCCGTCACGCGCCACGTCGAGAGCGAACCCCTCCCGGCGCAGGCCCGCGCTCAGCGCCTCGACGAACGACGGCTCGTCCTCGACGACGAGGACGCGCGCCGAGCGGCTCACGGCGCCCTGCTGCCGCCCCGCGGCGCGGCTTCATGGATCGCCGTGCCGGCCGCCCCGGCGTCGGCTGCGGCACGGGGCGAAGCGGCGTCGGTCGGCTGGGGCTGTTGCGGCGTGCTGGCCGGGCCGGCAAGCAGCGGCAAGCGGAGGCTGAAGGTGCTCCCCTCGCCCTCCATGGAGTCCACGGCCACGTCCCCTCCGTGGTTGATGGCGACGTGGCGGACGATGGCGAGGCCGAGCCCGATACCGCCCGAGGAAGCGGTGCGCGAGCGGTCCACTCGGTAGAAGCGCTCAAAGATTCGGGGCAGGTCACCCTGGGGAATGCCGATGCCGGAGTCCTGCACCGACAGCTCGGCCGAGGGACCCGAGCGGCGGACGCGGAGGCTCACCGACGCCCCGGCGGGCGAGTACTTGATGGCGTTGTCCAGCAGGTTGTGGACCGCGGAGGCGATCTGGCGCCGATCCACGTTCACGAGGATCGGATCGCCGGGCGCAGCCACGTGCACCGCCACCCCGAACTGCTCCGACGCATTGGCGAGGCGCTCGACCACGGCGTGTACCACGTCCTGGATCGCCACGACGCTTCGCTCGGCGTCTGTCTCGTGCTCCACCCTGGCGAGTTCGGCCAGATCGTCGATGACCCGAGCCATGCGATCCGCCTCGGCGACCAGTCGGCCCACCAGCCCCAGGATCGTCGCTTGGCTCTCGCCCGTCTGATCCTCACCTGTCCGGTTCTCGGCTGTCGGGGCGGCCTGGCTGTCGGCGCCGGCGCGGTCCGCCAACAGGTCCGCGAGGGTCTCCGCCAGTAGGCTGATCGCACCGACAGGCGTGCGCAGCTCGTGGCTGATGTTGGCCACGAAGTCTCGTCGCAGCGTCTCGACCCGCTCCCGTTCGGTGACGTCCTCCACGAGCGCCAGCGCACCGCCGGCCAGCGGCGAGGCGCTGAGCCGAAAGACGCGCGGGGGCGGACCGTAGAGGCGCACCTCCTCCCGAACGGTCGCGCCCTCCCTGGCCCGACTGAGCAGGCGGTGCAGGGCAGCGTCCATGAGGGCCTCGCCGTGGCGGCTGGGGATCGTCGCTAGGGCGGTGCCGTCGCGGAAGATCACCTCGCCGGCGTCGTCGGAGATAACCACGCCCTCTGCCATGCGCGCGATGGCCCCGCTGAAGCGGCCCATCCACTCGGCCCGGGCCGCCGCGGCGCCCGCCAGCGCATGCAGCCGGCGGGCGACCGCGTCGAGTACACCGTTCAGGTCATCAGCCTCGAGGTTGTCGCTCCGGGGGGCCTCCGTCTCCGCCAGCAGCCCGGCGATGCTGCCATACTCGGCCGTCGTCGGATCTGGCGTTGGAGACAGGTCCGGTGATGCCGCTGGGCGGGCGCCCTCCAGCAGCCGGCGCACCGAGCGGTGGACGCGGCGGTAGCGCACGGCCAGCACCCCGCACGTCCCGGCCGTCACCGCCAAGACGACGGCGAGCACGACGATGCCGAGCGTCACCGCGTCCTCTCGGGAGTCGTGCTCTCGGAAGTCATGCTGTCGGAAGTCGTGCTGTCGGCCGTCAGCGCCGGCACGGAGCCATCGGCCGGCGACCACTCGGCGAGGCCCCCGAGGCCGGTGAGGGTGACGTAGCCCTGCGCCACCAGGTTCCGGTCCGATCCTGCCGGCGCCTCCTCCGGGTCGGTCCTGCGGTGGTCGGTCAGCACCGTGAACCCACCACGATCGTCAGCCTCGGTGAGTCCGGCGAGGTAGCTGCGAATAGCCCCTACGGGCGCCAGGGTCGCCCAGCGCACGCCGCGAAGCGCCGCGGGAGTCCGGTTCGGCACGTTGACGTTGAGGCATCCGGCCTCGCATTCCTCCATGAACCAGGCCGCTAGGTCCACGGCGGCCGCGGCCGCCGTGTCCCAATGAACCTCGCCGTCGCCGGTGGCGGTACTGACTGCGAGGCCCTTGGCGCCCCAGGCCGCGGCCGCCAGCGCGGCGCCGACCGTCCCGGAGTGCAGCGCCGAAGTGCCGACGTTGAGCCCCGCGTTGATCCCCGAGAGGACCAGATCGGGCGGTGACGCTACGGCGCCGAGGCAACTCAGAATGACGCACGCCGCCGGCGTCGCCTCAGCGGCACACACAGAGACGCCGTCGAGAGACGGGATTCGCCAACGATGAACCGGGATCGGCTCGTGCAGCGCCAGGGCGCCCATCGAGGCTCCCGTCCCGCTCATCTGGTGCCGCGGCGCCACGACCGACACGTCATAGCCGACTCGCACGGCGCAGCGCGCCAAGGCCTCGAGGCCGGGCGCCTCGATCCCGTCGTCGTTGGTGATCAGCACCCGCATCGGCTAGCCGCCCGAGCCCCCGCCGTCAGTGCCGGCGGTCGAGCCGGCCCGCGACTCGGCCGTCGCCTCCTCGGATTGCGGGGGCCTCCAGCCGTCGACCATGTAGCGCACCCGCTCTCCGATGTTTACGGCGTGATCGCCGATCCGCTCGTAGTAGCGGGCGATCAGGGCGAGTTGCACCCGCGAGGCCATCTCGCCCATCTCCGGGCCCTCCTCCCCCACGATCATGGCGAGGCACTGGTGGTTCAGTCGGTCCAGGCGATCGTCGATGTCGTCGAGGGCTGCGGCCAGTCCCGAGTTGCCGTCGGCGTAGGCGTCCACGGCGAAGCGCATCAGCCGGGTCGCCTCCTCGCTCATCTGCGCGATCAGCCCGCGCAGGCGCGGACCGAACTCGGTGCCGTAGACGCGCCGCATCGCCTTGGCGATGTTCTCTACTAGGTCGCCGGAGCGCTCGATCTCGTAGTTGATCGTCAAGGCTGCCATGATGGCCCGCAAGTCGCCCGCCGTCGGTTGCTGCAGCGCCAGAAGCTGGTGACAGTGGTGCTCCAGCGCCAGCGAGGCGTCGTCCAGCACGTCGTCGGCGTCGATGATCTCCTGGGCCGCCGCCAAGTCGCTGGCGAGCAGCGCCTCGGTGCAGCGCGGGATCGCCTCGATCAAGACGCCGGCCATGCGGACCAGCTCGTTGCGGATCTCCTCGAGTTGGTCGGCGAAGGGCTTGCGCAGACTCTCGACCATTGCTTCACCTCCTGGTGTGCTGGTCGCCTGATGCGTTCTCCGGGGTCGGCCCGTCGAGTGCGCAGGCCGACGAGGCCGACGCCTCAGCCGAAACGCCCGGTGACGTAGTTCTCGGTGCGCTCATCGGACGGGTTGGAGAAGATCTTCTCGGTCGTGTCGAACTCCACGAGCAGCCCGTAGCGGACGTTGGTCTCGGAGTCCACCTCGGCGGTGTAGAACGCGGTGCGGTCCGAGATGCGGGCGGCCTGTTGCATGTTGTGGGTCACGATGACGATTGTGTACTCCTCCTTGAGGGTGTGCATCAGCTCCTCGATGTGGGCGGTGGAGATGGGGTCGAGCGCCGAGCAAGGCTCGTCCATCAGCAGCACGTCGGGGCTCGTGGCAATGGCTCGGGCGATGCAGAGGCGCTGCTGCTGGCCGCCCGAGAGGCCGATGGCGGAGTCTTTGAGACGGTCCTTGACCTCGTCGAACAGCGCAGCGCGGCGCAGTGAGGCCTCCACGATGTCGGGAAGTTCGCGCTTGGGAACTGCGCCGGCGATGCGGGGCCCGTACGCCACGTTGTCGAAGATGGACTTCGGGAACGGGTTCGGCTTCTGAAAGACCATGCCGACGCGGCGGCGCACCTCGACGGGGTCGACCCGCGAGTCGTACAGGTTGACTCCTCTGAAAAGCAGCGTTCCTGTGGCCCGAGCCCCCTCGATGAGATCGTTCATGCGATTGAAGCAACGCAGCACGGTCGTCTTGCCGCAGCCCGACGGGCCGATCATGGCCGTGATCTCGCGTTCCCTGACGTCCATCGTCACGTAGCGCACGGCGCGGTGCGATCCGTAGTAGCAGTCGAGATCCTTGACGCGGAACACCACATCGGGCGGGAACGCCTCGGACTCGGCGGCGGCTGTCGCGTCTGTCACTGCGGTCATCAGATCACACCTTCGTCGCTGTGCGTCGGAATCGGGCGCATCGTCGTGTCACCTCTTCTTCTCGAAGTGGTTTCGCAGGAAGATCGCCGCGGAGTTCAGCAGCAGCACCACGACAAGCATGACCACTATCGCCGCCGCCGCGGCGGTGGCGAAGCCGCCGTCGCGCCCGGACTGCTGCACCCAGCGCGTGATGACGATGGGCATGGCGGTGAACCGTTCCTGCAGCTGGGTGACGTCGAGGAGCCCGGACTGCCCGCCCAAGAAGCCCGTGACCGCCCCCACGAGAATAAGCGGGGCGGCCTCGCCTATGGCGCGTGACAGCGAGAGCAGCGTGCCGGTCAGGATTCCCGGCGCCGCGTACGGAAGGATCTGGGTGCGGATCACCTCCCACTTGGTGGCGCCCGCCCCGTAGCCGGCCTCCCGCAGCGCCCCGGGAACGGCGCGGATCGCCTCCGAGGACGTGATGATGACGATCGGCAGCACGAGGACCGCCAAGGTGATGCCTGCGGCGGTCACGGACTTCCCACCGGTGATGTCCTCGAGTCCCCGCACGAAGATCGCCAGCCCCAGCAGGCCGTAGACGACCGAGGGCACGCCCGCCAGGTTGCGGATGTTCAACTCGATGAAGCTCGTGAGCCGCGACCGGGGGGCGTACTCCTCCAGGTAGATGGCGGCGCCGATGCCCAGCGGGAAGGCCAGCACGATGACGAACACCGCGATCCAAAGCGACCCTCGAATGCCCTGAAACACCCCGAGTTCAGGATCGCCGGACTGCGAGCGCAGGCCGCCTGCGAGGAAGTCACCCAGGCGACCGTCAAGCACCGACCAGCCGTCGAGCACGGTGTCCACCAACAGCACGGCTAAGACCAGCAGCGCCACAAGCAGCGCCACCTGCAGCAGTGTGCGGAAGATCGCCCCCTTGACGTCGCGGGTCCGCTTGTAGACGGTGGAGGTGACCGCCTTGCGGGTCCTGTCGTCGAAGACGCGTCCGAGCCGCATGCCTGCCCGTCAGTACTTGTTCTGGAACCGCCGCACGACCCGGTCGGCGATCAGGTTCATGCCCAGCGTGAGCAGGAAGAGCATGAGCCCCACGAAGTAGAGCGATTCGAACGTCAGGCCCTCGCCGACGACGCTGTCGGTGCCCGAGGCCAGCGAGGCCATCGCCGCGGTCATGGTCAAGCTGCCGTCGAAGACGTTGTGGGTGTAGACGGCGGTGTCGCCGCCGCCGCCGGCGATGAAGACCACCATGGTCTCGCCCACCGCCCGGGACGTGGTCACGATGAACGCCGCCACCAGCCCCGAGACCGCCGCGGGCAGCACGATTCTGAGCGTGGTGGTGACCTTGCGCGAGCCCAAGCCGGCGGAGGCTTCCCGCAGCGAGTTCGGCACCGCCTTCATAGCGTCCTCGGAGATGGAGGCCATCAGCGGCACGCTCAGGAACCCCACGCCGACTCCGGCGGCGGCCAGGTTCCCGAGGCGGGCGTCCTGGCCGAACCAGATGTCGATGTTCCGGATGATGTTCGGGGAGATCCACTGCAGCGCGAAGAAGCCGAAGACCACGCTGGGAATGCCGGCCAGAATCTCCAGCGTGGGTTTCAGCCAGCGCCGGGTCACGGGCTTGGCGTACTCAGAGAGGTACACCGCCGCCCCGAGGCCGACGGGGGTGGCGATGAGCGTCGAGACACCCACGACGAGCCCGGTAGAGACGATGAGCGTCTTGACGTCGTAGAAGCCCCGGCGCGGGAACCAGCCGGTCGTCCAGGTTGACGCCCAGTCGATGTTGAGCATGAACGTGAAGGCGTCCCGGACGAGCGCCAGGATGATCAGAGCCGAGACCAGGATCGAGGCCAGCGCCGCTACCAGCATGACCGTCCGCACCGCGGACTCGCGGTCGCGCCGGTCCCGGCTGCCCGACAGCGCCTCGATCGTCACCGCTCCGCCGACCACAGCCGAACCCCCGTAGCTGTGGGCGCCGAGCCGTGCGAGCACACCGCCCGCCACGACCAGCAGCGATCCGACGAGCGCGAGCCACCAGCCGCTGCCCATGTCGACCGCCAGATTCTCGATCTTGGAGAACTGGTTGTCGAACCGGTAAGCAGTGAAATAGATGTACAGACTACTAATAGCGCCGATAGTTCCCAGCGGCAGCGCCACCATGCGGCGTCCGGCCAGCAGCGGGTAGCCGATCGCGGCGGCGATGACGACCACCGCGATGAGAATCCACCCGTTGGCGAACGAGCCGGGCGACTGCTGCGCCAAGTCGGTTCCACCCACCAACCACGGCAGATTGGCCTCGAAGGCGTTCGCGGTCCGCCCCGAGTCCGCTCGGACCGCCCACGGCATGAAAGCCGAGGCGAGAACCATGGCCAGGCCGGCAACCACGGCCAGGGCGGAGAGCGGAGGTCCGCGCCGCAGGGCCGCAGCCACCGAGGGGGCGCGGCGACCGCCCAGACCCAGCGCCAGGTCAGTCATCGCCGGAACCTAACAAGCGCTGTGAGGTGACCGGGGTCTCAGCCGCCGATGACGCGAGCGGACCAGTCGGCGACGGTTTCGGCACGGGCGTCGCCGGTGAGGGTCACATAGCCCACGTCGGATACGGCCTGCACGAGACCGGTCTCGCCCATGTAGAAGTCCACGAAGCCAGTGAGCGCCTCACCGGCGGCGGCCCGCTCGGCGTTCACGTAGATGTAAAGCGCCCGTGACACCGGATACTCGCCGCTGGCGATCGTCGCGGGCGTGGCGGCCACGCAGCCGTCGCCGCCGTCGATGTCGAGCAGCTTCACGCCCGCATTCACCGCGTAGGCGAAGCCGACCCAGCCGAAGCTGCCCGCCGCGCCTTCGATGCCCCCGACGATGATGCTGTCATCGGCCGCGGAGACGTAGTCCGGGCGGGTCGTGGCCGCCTCGTCCCCCGAGATGGCGCCCTCCTCGGCGCGGTGGTCGCCGATGCCCTCCAGCACGATCTCGACAAAGCTGTCATAGGTGCCCGACTCGGCGCCCGGAGCGGTGATGTCCAACTCCAGATCCGGGAACGACGTGGTTGAACCCAATTCGGCCGCGAGCCGGGCCGCGTCGGACCAGTTCGTGTAACCCACCGACTCGGGGCCCACGAGGGCGTAGAGATCCTCGAAGCTCAAGCAGTCCACAGCATCGTTGCCGCGGTTGGTCATCACGGCGATGCCGTCGATGCCGACCCGCAGCTCGATCCAGCCGATTCCGGCCGCCGCGCAGTCCTCGGCCTCGGGGGACTTGATCGGCCGCGAGGCGTTCGAGATGTCTGTCTCGCCAGCGCAGAACAGCTTGAAGCCGTCGCCGGTGCCCGGACCGTCCACCGTGACGTCGACTCCCGGGGCCACGTCGCGGAACAGCTCCGCCACGCGCACCGAGATCGGCTCCACGGTGGATGAGCCCGAGATCGTCACGGTGCCGCTGATGGCCTCGAGCTCCCGCTGAGCCAGCGAGCCGCCTTGACCGGCGCCCGGCGCTGCGGGGTCCCCGCCGATGCCGAAACCTTTGTCGTCGCCGGACGCGCCCCCCGGGGCGGGGGCCGATCCCGTCGCGCCGTCAGCGCCGCCACAGGCGGCCGCGAACAGCGCGGCGGCGCAGATCACCGCGCCGGACCATTGCCAGACCTGGCCTGCTCGTCTCAAGACGTCCTCCTCGATTCCACGCAAGACCTGCGCAAGCTAACGAGGCTGGCATGATGCGGCGCGCTCGGTACATGAACACGAGGTGAACGCGGCATGACAGGCGCGGCGCGGCGCGCCCCGTGGGCTCAGACTGCGGGAACGCCGGAGACCTCGTGGAGGGTGTCGTGGGGCGAGTCGGTGCCCGGGCGCGGTTCCTCCCAGGTGCCGTCAGGGTGCAGCGTCCAAGCCCGCGCCCGCTCCGCCAGGCTGGTGTCCAGGATGTGCTGCAGCCGCCGCTGCAGCCGCGGGTCATGCACCGGCACGATGGCCTCGACGCGGCTGTTGAGGTTGCGAGGCATCAGATCGGCCGAGCCGATGAGGTACACCGGACGTCCCCCACCGTCGGCGTTGCCGAAGAAGTAGATGCGCGAGTGCTCCAGGTAGCGGCCGACCACCGACCGCACACTGATGGTCTCCGACAGGCCCCTCACGCCGGGTCGCAGGCAGCAGATCCCCCGAACCAGCAGTTCGGTGCGGACCCCGGCTGCCGAGGCGGCGTAAAGGGCGTCGATGATCTCGGCGTCCACGAGGCTGTTCAGCTTGAGGATGATGCGGCCGCTGGCGCCGTGCGCGGCCTCGGCGGCGATGAGTTCGGCGAGGCGCGGCCGGATCCCCTCGGGCGCCACGACGAGCTCTCGGTAGCTGAAGCCGTGGCCGTAGCCGGTGAGCCGGTTGAACAGGTGCGAGAGGTCGGCGCCGATGTGCTCATCCGCGGTAAGCAGTCCCAGGTCCTCGTAGACGCGGGCCGTGAGGGCGTTGTAGTTGCCGGTGCCGACGTGGCAGTAGCGCCGGAGTCCGTCGGGCTCGGCGCGCACCACGAGGCAGACCTTGGCGTGAACCTTCAGCCCCACCAGCCCGTAAGCCACATGCACGCCGGCGCTCTCCAGCTGCCGCGCCCAGCCGATGTTGGCCAGCTCGTCGAACCGGGCCTTCAGCTCCACCACCACCGCCACCTGCTTGCCTCGCTCGGCGGCCGAAACGAGCGCCTCCACGATGTCGCCGTCGCCGTCGGTGCGGTAGAGGGTCATCTTGATCGCTAGGACGTGGGGGTCCTGCGCCGCCTGGCCGATGAACTCCTGCACCGAGGCGCCGAACGAGTCGTAGGGATGGTGCGCCAGCACGTCGGCGTTGCGGATGGCGGCGAAGAAGTCCGGGGTGCCTTCACCGGTGGGCTGCAGCGGGGCCGGGACGAACTGGCGGCGCTTCGGCCACAACAACTCGGGGCGCTTCAGGCCGGCGAACTGGGCCAGACCGCCGACGTCCAGCAGCAGATCCGTGGAATACACGTCGTCCGGCATCACATCCAGCTCGTCCATGAGCAGGTTGCGCATGGCGGCCGAGGCCGCCGCGTCCATCTCCAAGCGCACCACGGCACGGAACCGGCGCCTCTGCAGCTCCGCCTCGACGGCCGTCAGCAGGTTCTCGGCCTCCTGATCGTCCACGGACAGGTCGGCATTGCGGGTCACCCGGAAGCAGGCGTGCTCGAGGACCTCCATGCCGGGGAAGAGCGCCCCGAGATGGGCGGCGATGACCTGCTCGATGGGCACGAACCGCTCGCCGTCGGGAAGGCCTAGCAGCCTCCCGTAGGTGAACGGCACCTTGATCCGGGCAAAGCAGCGCCGGGCGGTCTCTGGGTCCGCCAGACGCACGCCGAGGCTCGTGGAGAGGTTCGACAGGTACGGGAACGGGTGCCCGGGGTCTACCGCCAGCGGCGTCAGGATGGGATAGATCCGGTCGGCGAACTCGCCTTCGAGGAACTTCCGATCGTCGAGGTCCAAGTCGCCCCAATCCACGACCCGGATCCCCTCCGCCGCCAGCGCCGGGAACACCTCGTCGCGCAGGACTCCGGTGAGGTTCGCCAGCAGGGCTTCGACCTGAGGACGGATGGCGGCCAGTTGGGCCTGCGGCGTGAAGCCGTCGATGGAGCGCTCGACGCGACCCTCGGCCACCTGAGCCTTGATGCTCGCCACGCGCACCTGGAAGAACTCGTCCAGGTTCCCCGCTGCGATAACGCAGAAGCGCAACCGCTCCAGCAACGGGATGCTCTCATCGGCCGCGAGGTGTACCACCCGGGCGTCGAAGTCCAGCCAGGAGAGCTCCCGGTTCAGATAGCGAGGATCTGCGTGCGGGGAGCCGCCGTTCACTCCCTGCTCCTTCAGGGTTCGCCGTACGGGTCGTACTCGTCCTCGTCGTAGCCCAGGTCCCACTCGATGAGGAGATTCTGGCGCACGGCGTCCCGGTTGATCCGCTCCCGATTGCGGCGGAACTGCGGGTCGTCCCGCGGCAACAGCAGCAGCCTCGCCTGGGCGCGCACACGAAAGTCGTCGATGAGTTGCGAGTCGCCGAAGTCCGACCGGAACTCCCAGTGCGGCGCCACGGGGCCGACGTAGACGACCTTGACGTGGCCGACGGGCGGCGGCATCTCCTGCTCGTAATTGGGCCCGACACTTGTCATGATGACCCCTTAGCTTTCATGAGATTGGCTTCCTTGTGATGCGCGTTCCGCTCGTCGGACCGCTCCCCTCGGGCCTCGGTGGCCGGCGGGGTGGCGATGGGCTCAGCCAAGGCTACCGGTCCGGGAGGCGCCAGCCGAATCGCCGGCGAGTGACCCGACACGTCGGATCCAGTGCCCTTTATGGGACTTTTAGCCGTCACCGCGCAAACTGATCCCAATGGACGCCGCGACAGTGCCGTCGACGCCGTCGACCTTGCCGAGCACGGGGTTGCCGAGCACAGGCTGGATGGGGCGGGCGCGCTGCGTGGTCGAGTCACCGAACGTCTTCTTCCCCTCCGACGGCGTCGGCGTGCTGCGCGCTCAGAGGATCTGCGCCGAGTGCGCCGTGGCCGAGGAGTGCCTGGAGTACGCGCTCGCCAACCACATCCCCCACGGAGTCTGGGGCGGCGCCTCCGAACGCCAGCGCCGTCGGCTGCAACAACGCCGGCAGCAGGACAGGCGGCAGCCAGCCGCGGAGGACAGGCCCGCAGCGGTCGCCTGAGCCGCCGGGTCTGCCCTGGCCGGGGGCTAGGCGTCGCTGGTGTTCTTGGACTCGGCGGACTCGCCGGAGGCAGGCTCCTCGAGTTCGCCGGCGTTCTTGCGGAACTCGCGCTGGGCCTGACCCAGCGACCGCGCCAGCTTCGGCAGCTTGGCGCCTCCGAAGATCACCAGAACGATCACCAAGATGACGATCAGTTCGGTCGTTCCGATTACTGCCACGGCTCCAGGCTATCGGATCTGCGGCCGGCGCCGCGGTCACCGGCGTCCGCTGGACCGCTCAGGCCGTGGCGGACTCGCTGGCCTCTCGCCGCGCCTCGGCGCGCTCGCGGCGCACCCGACGACGCTCGCGCTCGCTCATGCCTCCCCAAATGCCGAACTTCTCGCCGTTCGCCAAGGCATACTCGAGGCACTCCGAGCGTACGACGCAAGCCCCGCAGACCCGCTTGGCCTCCTTGGTGGACGCCCCCCGCTCGGGGAAGAACAGATCGGGATCCACGCCGAGGCAGTTGGCGTACTGCTTCCACGGATCCTGGACTCGCAGTTCCTCAGTGAACATCCGCACATCCTCCCGACCTTGGCGGTTTCGGCCCCGGGGGTCACCCTGGCTGGTTCACCTCGGCAAGCCGCCCGCACGGCTCTTGGTGCCTGTGTTGTCCACAGGCCTGTTCACACCTGTGTAATTACAAGTGTGTAACGGTGAGTATGCCGGGTGTCGCAGCCAAAATCAAGTGCGAGAGCGGGGATTTCTCGAGGTTTCCCGGCGACGGGGCTTCCCGCCGGTAACGTAGCGATCCCCAGAGCGCCACCGAGGCGCCGACCGCCCGGCCCAGAGCCGAGGCTGCGCGCAGGAGCAGCACGCTGAGCACCGTCACCCCAACCCCGACTGCCGCCAAGCCGGCAGGTCCTCGCCGCTCGGGCGCGCCGCGGCGGGCTCTGCCGTGGCCGCTGAACCTCTACCAGTCGGCGGTCGGCAAGAAGTGGGTGATGGCGCTGACCGGTCTCGCCCTGCTGGGGTTCGTGCTGGTACACATGCTCGGCAACCTGCACCTCTACGAAGGCCCCTGGGAGACCCATGAGTATGCCGAGACGCTGCGCGATCTCGGCACCGAGGTCATCCCGCGGACCTGGGTGCTGTGGGCGCTGCGAGCCGGCCTCATCGCCGCCTTCGCCCTGCACATCCACTCCGCCTACAGCCTGACCCGGATGAGCCGGTCCGCCGACCGGCGCTACGCCGGGGGCCGCGACTACATCGCCGCCGACTACGCCTCGCGCACCATGCGCTGGACGGGGCCCATCGTGGGCCTGTTCGTGGTGTACCACCTGGCCGACCTCACCTGGGGGCACTTCAACCCGGACTACGTGCGCGGCGACCCCTACCACAACGTCGTGGCGAGCCTGTCCAGCCTGCCCGTCGCCATCTGGTACCTCGTCGCCAACGTGGCGCTGGCGACCCACATCTACCACGGCGCCTGGAGCATGTTCCAGAGCCTCGGGATCAACAGCCCGCGCTGGAACCCGCTGCGGCGCCGGCTCGCCCAGGGCTTCGCCGCGGTGATCCTCATCGGCAACCTCAGCTTCCCGATCCTGGTGCAAGTCGGCGTGATAGACGACGGCGGCCGGTCGGTCGTGCGGGAACGCCTCGAAGCCGACCACGCAGTCGGCGATGCACTCGCTCCGCCGGGGGGCGCGCCATGATCGGCAGCCTCGACGCCCGGCTGCCGGAGGGGCCGCTAGAGGACGCCTGGACGAACCGCAAGTTCGCCCTGCGCCTCGTCAACCCCAACAACAAGCGCCGCTTCACGGTCATCGTGGTGGGCACCGGCCTGGCGGGGGCGTCCGCGGCGGCGTCCCTCGGCGAGCTGGGCTACCGGGTGAAGGCGTTCACCTACCACGACTCGCCGCGCCGGGCGCACTCCATCGCCGCGCAGGGCGGCATCAACGCCGCCAAGAACTACCGCAACGACGGCGACAGCGTGTACCGGCTGTTCTACGACACGATCAAGGGGGGCGACTACCGCAGCCGCGAGGCCAACGTGTACCGCCTCGCTGAGACGTCGCTGGCCATCATCGACCAGGCCGTGGCGGCCGGCGTCCCCTTCGCCCGCGAGTACGGCGGGCTGCTGGACAACCGCTCCTTCGGGGGGGCGCAGGTGTCGCGCACCTTCTACGCCCGCGGCCAGACTGGCCAGCAGCTGCTCCTGGGCGCCTACTCGGCCCTCATGCGGCAGGTGGCGGCGGGCGCCGTGGACCTGCACACCCGCGCCGAGATGCTCGACCTCGTCGTGGCCGAAGGGCGGGCAGCTGGCGTCGTCGTGCGGGATCTTCTGACCGGCGAGGTCAGCGCCCACGCGGGCGACGCCGTGATCCTGGCCACCGGCGGCTACAGCAACGTCTACTACCTCTCGACGAACGCAATGATGTGCAACGTCACCGCGGCCTGGCGGGCGCACCGGCGCGGCGCCCTGTTCGCCAACCCCTGCTACACCCAGATCCACCCCACCTGCATCCCCGCCGGCGACGACTTCCAGTCCAAGCTGACGCTGATGTCGGAGTCGTTGCGCAACGACGGGCGCATCTGGGTGCCGCGGGCGCTCGACGACACGCGGCCCCCGGAGCGGATCCCCGAGGCCGAACGCGACTACTACCTCGAGGAGCGCTACGCCGCCTTCGGGAATCTGGTGCCCCGCGACGTGGCCTCGCGCAACGCCAAGGCGGTCGTGGACGCGGGCCGGGGGGTCGGCCCGTTGCGCAACGGGGTCTACCTGGACTTCTCCGACGTGCTGGCACGCGACGGCGCAGACGTGGTGCGGACCAAGTACGGCAACCTCTTCGACATGTACGAACGCATCACCGGCGAGGATCCCTACCGAGCGCCCATGCGGATCTACCCGGCGGTCCACTACACGATGGGCGGCCTGTGGGTGGACTACAACCTCATGAGCAACGTGCCGGGACTCTTCGTGGCGGGCGAGGCCAACTTCTCCGACCACGGCGCCAACCGCCTCGGGGCCTCGGCGCTGATGCAGGGTCTGGCCGACGGTTACTTCATCGTCCCCTACACCGTCGGCGACTACCTGGCCGGCCGCTTGGGCGAGGCCGGTCCGGGGACCGACCATCCCTCCTTCGCCGCCGCCGTGTCCGAGACCGACGCCTCCATCGCCCGCTGGAGCGCGGCGCGGGGGTCGCGCACCGTGGACTGGTTCCACCGGGAGCTCGGCCGGATCGTCTGGGACCACTGCGGCATGTCCCGCAGCGCCGCCGGGCTCGCCAAGGCGCTGGCGGAGATCCCCGCCCTGCGCGAGGAGTTCCACGCCGACGTCTGCGTCCCCGGCTCGGCCGCCACGCTCAACCAGTCCCTCGAGAAGGCGGGGCGAGTCGACGACTTCTTCGAGCTGGCCGAACTGTTGGCGCGCGACGCGCTGGAGCGCGAGGAGTCCTGCGGCGGGCACTTCCGCGAAGAGCACCAGGACGCCGAGGGCGAGGCCCGCCGCAACGACGACCGGTTCGCGCACGTGGCGGCCTGGGAATGGGCGGGGCCCGCCACCGAGCCGATCCGCCACCGCGAGGAACTGGAGTTCCAGACCGTGACCCCGACGGTGAGATCTTACAAGTGAGGTCCGACACATGAGCCCGACCGAGCCCAGCGGCGCGGCGCACGGGGCGCAGGGAGAGCCGCCCGACGGGCCGGCCACCCTGAACCTGCGCCTGCGCGTCTGGCGCCAGGACGGGCCCGAGGCGCCGGGCCGCTTCGAGACCTACGAGGCCGCCGGCATCAGCCCCGACGCCTCATTCCTGGAGATGCTGGACGTCCTCAACGAACGCCTGACTCTCGACGGTCAGGAACCCATTGTCTTCGAGTCCGACTGCCGGGAAGGCATCTGCGGCACCTGCGGTCTGATGATCGACGGGCGCGCCCACGGCCCCCAGAAGGGAACGGCCACCTGCCAACTCCACATGCGGCAGTTCTCCGACGGCGACCTCATCACCGTCGAGCCTTGGCGCGCCGGGGCGTTCGAGGTCATCCGGGACCTCGCCGTCGACCGCACGGCCCTCGACGAGATCATCGCAGCAGGCGGCTATATCTCGGTCAATGTGGGAGCGGCACCGGACGCCAACTTGGTGGCCGTCCCGAAGGAGGCCGCCGAGTGCGCCTTCGACGCGGCCGCCTGCATCGGCTGCGGCGCCTGCGTCGCCGCCTGCCCGAACAGCGCCGCCCAACTCTTCACCGCAGCGAAGGTGCAGCACCTGAACCTGCTCCCGCAGGGTCAGCCCGAGCGCTGGGCGCGTACCGAGGCGATGGTGGAGACCATGGAGCAGTTCTTCGGCAGCTGCACCAACCACGGGGAGTGCGAGGAGGCCTGCCCGAAGGAGATCTCCATCGACTTCATCGCCTGGACGAACCGGGACTACGTCAGGGCCAAGCTGAAGAACCGCAAGCTCGCCGGCCAGAGTTGAGACGCGCCGTCTCGTGAGCGACCGCAGCGGCGTCACGGCGCAGCGCCCGGGCAGCGCCGTGACGCGCTGGGCGGGCGACGGCCTGCGAGGCTTCTGTATCGGGCTGGCCGATCTGGTGCCCGGCGTCTCGGGCAGCACGGTGGCGGTGCTGCTCGGCGTCTACGAGCGGCTCTTGGCGGCGCTGCGGGGCGTCGCGCTCAGCTCGGCGGGGGGGGGGGGGGGGGCGGGGGGGGGGGGGCGGCGGGCGCGCGGGGGCGGGGGGGGGGGGGGGGGGGGGGCGGGGGGGGGGGGGGGGGGCGCGGGGCGGGGGG
>VXNF01000093.1 GCA_009840735.1 Acidimicrobiia bacterium
GCCGAGGTCGCGGTGCTGGCCCGACACGAGGCGCAGCGCGTCGCAGCCGACCGCCTCGGCGCCGACGGACCCGACGATGAGCGCTACGACCTCGTCATCGACGCCGCCGGCACCCCCGACGCGCTCGCCGAGGCCGCCCGCAGGGCCCGGCGGGGAGGCACCCTGCTGCTGCTGGCCAACTATTGGGGGACCGACATCGTGCTCCCCGGCGGCAGCGTCATGTTCAAGGAGCTGCGGATCCTCACCGGGCTCATGTACGGGCGGGGGCCCTCCGGACGAGACATCGAGGCGGCCGCCGCCGTGCTGGCGAGCAACCCCGAAGTGGCGCGAGCGCTGATCACGCACCGCTTCCCTCTCGACGCCGTCGAAGAGGCGTTGGCAACCGCTGACCGGCGGGCCGAGGGCGCCATCAAGGTCGTCCTCGACCCGGCCGCGACCTGAACCGACCATGCCCCCCGACGAACCGACGGCGCGAACTCACACGATCGGGTGGTGGTCCGCGGGAGAACGGTGAGGGCGCAGGTGCCCGTCGGCGGCGACTATATCTCTAGGGTCTCGAACAGGTCGGGGTCGCTGCGGCGCAAGCGACGCCAGTTGGCCTCCCACATGGCGCCGATGAAGTTATCGAGGTAGAGGCTTTTGCTGCGGATCGCCTCGGCGGTCGGCATCTCCTTGCCGCCGATCATCTGCGCCTCGATGTGGCAGCGCGACGCGGTCTCCAGGGTGATCGCCCTCACGGTGGCCAGCGCCAGCGTCTCGGCCACGATCACCACGCCGTGATTGCCCAACCAGAGCACGCTGCGATCCCCCAGGGCGGCCGACATGCGCGGCCCGTCCACGATCGGCCGCACACCGTCATCGAAGTAGTGGGCCTGCTCGTCGTGGACCAGGCAGGCGTCCGCGGAGTACATGCCCACATCGGTGCCAGTGGTGCTCAAGACCTCCACCGACGGCGAGTGGGTGTGGATCACCGCGCTGGCATCGGGCCGGTCGCGCAGCATCTCGGCGTGGAAGCCCACAGCCGGCGACACCCCGCCGGCGCCGGAAAGCACCCGCAGATCCAGGTCCACCTGAACGACGTGGTCGGGAAGGGTCTCGTCGAAGTAGCCCCACGGGGAGATCCAGAACGTCTCGGGCCGGTCGGGATCCCGCAGCGCCACCTGCCCGGCGACGCGGCTCTCGCAGCCGCCCCGAGCCAACATGCGGCGCGCCGCGGCCACCTGGAACGCCGGGTGGTCGATGTGCATCCCCACGGGCCGGAGTATAGGAGCGGCCCCCGTCAGGCCCAGTCGGCCTCGGCAGCGAGCCACCCGCCGCGGTTACGCTCACGGGGGCGCGCCGGCGAGAGGAGACCGATGACCCTCACGAGCGTCAGCGACTGGACACCTCCGGACTGGCTCATCCCGTGGATCTCCCGCGCCCATGTCGTGCTGTACAAGCTGAGCACCGGAAAGCTCGGTGGCCACGTCGACGGGATGCCTTGCATCCTGGTGCGCACCATCGGGCGCCGCTCCGGCAAGCCGCACACGGTGTGTCTCAGCTACTTGCCCGACGGCGACTCGATGGTGGTCGTGGGCTCTTTCGGCGGCGCCGATCAGCACCCGGCCTGGTACCACAACTTGCGAGCCAACCCGGAGGTCATCGTGCGCGACCGGGAGCGAGTCTTCTGGGCGACCGCCGAGACGCTCACCGGTGAGGAACGCGCCGACCTGTGGGAGTCACGTACCTCCAGCGCCCCTCGTTACGCCCGCTACCAAGAACGCACCGTCCGGGAGATACCCCTCGTGCGTCTCCGGTACTCCCGCCCCTACACGGGGTAGCGGCCTGGAGCGGTTGGCGGCGGGCCGGGCGAGGACGCCGGTGGCGCTCCGGCGACCTCGGAGAGTGGCACGCCTGCGCTGGCACCCGACGCCCCCGCCCTCGGGGCGTGGTCATTCCGGCGAGCCTCAGAGCGTCCAGCCGCCGTCCACGTCTAATTTCTGGCCGGTGATATAGCCGGCCCGGTCCGAGGCCAGGAAACAGACCGCCTCGGCCACGTCGGCCGCCCGGCCGAAATGGCCGAGCGCGATGGTGCCGCGGGCTTCCGCTTGGGCGCGCTCGTCCACCTCGCCGGAGGCCATGAGAGCCGCGGCCATGCCGTCGGCCATCAGGCCCGGCCCGACGCAGTTGGCGCGCACGCCGTGGCGCCCCTCCTCCTTGGCGATCGCCCGCACCAGTGCCTCCACGGCGCCCTTGGGGGCCGAGGAGAGCGAGTCGCGCTTGGGGAAGCGCACCGTGGCGCAAGTGGTAACGGCCACGAGAGCCCCGCGGGCTGCGCGCAGGTGCAAAAGCGCGGCGTGCGCCAGGTTGTAGAACGCCAGGATGTCCTCGCTGCACTGCCGCCAGAAGCGTTCGGGGTCGATGCGGGCCACGTACTCCATCGACACGTAGGGTCCCGACGCGTAGACGACCGTGTGCAGCCCGCCGGCAGCCGCCTGACTGACCGCCTCCGCCACCGCGGCCGTGTCGGAGAGGTCGAGTTGCAGGGCGCTGACGTGCCCGCCGGCGGCGTCGATCTCGGCCGCCAGCGCCCCCGCACAATCGGCGTTGGTCTTGTAGGTGAGCACCACGTCGGCGCCGCGGGCAGCCAGCAGCCGGCACACCGCGGCGCCGATGCCACCGCTTCCGCCGCTCACGAGCGCCACGCCCGACCGACCGGAGAAGTCAGCGGCGGGGCGGGGTTCGGGCATCGACGACTAACCGCGCGGTCAGGCGGCGGTCCGCCCCGGCAGCGGCAAGTCTTCGACAGTCGCCCCATCGAGGAGGTCGCCGAAGGGGCCGTCCGGCCCGAACAACTCACCGAGCGGGCCGTCGGGTCCGAAAAGATCGTCGGGAAATTCCCCGTCGCCGTCAAACTCCAGGAGCCC
>VXNF01000018.1:0-12908 GCA_009840735.1 Acidimicrobiia bacterium
TACCTCCCCCGCCCGCCAACTATGTTAAAAAGAGACAGCCACGGCGGCGGCGCGGCGCCCCCCCCCTCCCCGCCTGCCCCCCCCCCCCGCGCCCCGCCCCGGGGGGGGGGCGGCGGGGCCGGCCCGGCTGGCGGTGGCAGCGGGCTACGTGGCGGTGGGGATCGTGCTGGGCGCCCTGCGACCGAGCATGCGTCCCCTCAACGGACGCCTGGCCGTGGTCGCCTTCGGTGTGCTGTGGCTGGCCGTCGAAGGCGCCTACTACCGCTTCGACCTCTTCGTGCTGCCGATAGCGCGCACCGCTGCCGACATTCCCGAGCGCGTGGCCAACTGGTCCGATCCGCTGCGCTGGGCGGTGCTGTTCGAGCTCCTCGCCGCTGCGGCCGTCGCCGGCGTCGTCTGGCTCCGGCTGCGACGGCGGCTGCGCTCGCAGTCCGCCGCGCCAGCCTGAGACACCTTCAGCCGCCGAAGCCCCTCACCGGATCACCTCCAGACCGCGCATGTAGGCGCGCAGCGGCGGCGGCACCTCGATTGCGCCGTCGGGTTGCCGCCAGGTCTCGGTGAGCGCCGCCCAGACCCTCGGCACCGCCAAGGCCGAACCGTTCAGGGTGTGGACGAGCCGGGTTCCGCGCCCGGCGGCCGGGCGATAGCGAACGTTGGCGCGTCGAGCCTGATAGTCGCTGAACCAAGAGACCGACGAGCACTCCAGCCAGCGGTCGGCACCCGGCGAGTAGACCTCGACGTCGAAGGTCCGGGCGGCCGCGCCCCCCAGGTCGCCGGTGCAGATGTCCACGATCCGGTAGGCCAGCCCCAGGTCGGCCACGGCGCCCTCGGCCCGCGCCAGCAGCTCGCGGTGCATCTCCGGGGCCTGCTCCGGTGTGGCGTAGGCCAGGATCTCGACCTTGTCGAACTCGTGTACCCGCAGCAGGCCGCGGGTGTCCCGGCCCGCCGCTCCGGCCTCGCGGCGGAAGCAGGAGGTGTGGGCCATGAGGCGCATCGGAAGATCCGCCTCGGCCAGCACCTCGTCGCGGCACAGCGACGTGAGCGGCACTTCGGCGGTGGGGATGGCCCACAGGTCGTCGCGTTCGAGGTGATAGGCGTCGTCGGCGAAGCGCGGCAGGTGGCCGGTGCTGGTCATCGTGTCGGTGTGGACGAGCGTGGGCGGCCGCACCTCCTCGTAGAGATCGGCGTTGCGGTCCAGAGCGAACTGCACCAGAGCGCGGGCCAGCATCGCCCCTTCGCGCCGGAACATCGAGAACATCGCCCCGGACAGCTTGGTGGCGCGCTCCACGTCCAAGAGGCCCATCTCGGCGGCAAAGTCCCAGTGCGGGACGCGCTGGTGCGGGCCGTAGCGGTCGGGGGCGAAGTTCTCCACCCGCAGCACCGGGTTGTCCGCCGGCCCACCGCCGAGGGGACAGTCTGCCGCGGGAAGGTTCGCCACCCGCATCAATGTCCCCTCCAGCCGCCGACCCAGCTCGTCGGCCTGTGCCGCCACGGCCTTGGTCTCATCGCCGAGCATGCGGGAGCGCTCAGTGAACTCAACGGCTTCGTCGCGGCGACCGTCCCGATGCAGCTTGCCGATCGCCGCGGAGAGCTGTTTCACCTCGTGGCGCAGGTCGTCCCGGCGCGCCAGCAGGTGCCGGCGGCGCACATCGAGGTCGAGCGCCTCCGCGAGGGGCGCCGGGTCGTCGCCGCGCGCCGCCACCGCGGCGCGGACACGGTCCAGCTCATTGCGCAGCAGGCGGACGTCGAGCACGCCCAAACGGTACCGGTCAGGCGGCGGGAGCCGTCAGGGGTTGAGGCCGGCACACGATGTCTTCGGCGCGCTGCCACAGGCGGCCCGTCTCGATCGCCGCTCAATCCCGCAGCTCGACAGGCGGCGCCCCGGCCTGCTCGAACGCCTCCACCACCTGCGTGTAGGTAAGCGTGCCGGCGCCAGCCGCCACGGGCGGCGGCGCGTCGGAGGCCGCGGCGGCCGCGGCGGCCGCGGCGCGGTCAGCTGCCCGCTGGCGGGCCGACCAGCGGAAGAAGACGCCGGCGATGATCGTCCACAGGTACAGGCCGCCGGCGATCTTCATGATGAGCCCCGCCATCTGCTGGTCGCTGGCCACCGTCACCCCCCAGAGCCGCAGCGGCGTGTCGTAGGCGGCGTAGATCGGGGTCTGGGCGAAGGTCAAGAACCCCGCCGGGACCGTCGGCAGCACCGACATAGCGAACAGGTAGAACATCTTCGGCAGCGGCTGCAGGCGCAGCTCCGCCAACGGCCCGCACACCGGCATCCACATGGCGATCGCCGTCACAAACAGGACGAGGTGCGCGGTGTAGTGGAAGACGCCGTTGCTGGCGCTGGTGTTCACCACCCAGGGGATGTGGGTGATCGCCACGACTGCGTTGAAGGTGACGCCGACGGTGATCGGGCGCAGCAGCCGCCGCGCCAGAGGCGCGGCAGGGTCGATCACCCGACGGGCGAGCCACTCCGGCGTCGCTAGCAGCAGCAGTGGCGGCACCACCAGGGTGATCAGCAGGTGCTGCACCATGTGGACCGAGTAGAGATGCTCCTCGGCGATGTCGTGGACGGGCCAGTCGCTGGCCAGCCAGAGCAGGCCGACCGCCGCCAGGTAGCAGCCTTTGCGACGCCGTTCGATGACCTCGCCGGCCGCCGGCGCCAGCACCCGCGCCGCATAGGCCCCGACGGCCAGCGCCGCCAAGACGATCAGCCACACCTCGGGGTGGGGAGTCCAGCCCCACAGGTCGTAGTCGATGAACTCCGCCACGCCAGCCCCCGAGGCGCTGTCAGACTCCCCAGATGCGGAAAGCGGTCAGCATGATCAGATAGACCCCCAGCGCCAGCACGACGCCCGCCGTGAAGATTCGCTTGAACAGCACCGAGTCGAACTTCAGGTGCATGAACCAGGCCACCACGTAAACGAACTTCAACACCATCAGCACGATCAGGATCACGTACAGCGCGGCGTCGCCCAGGTTGTGTACCGACTCGAAGTAGGTGAAGACCTCCAGCGCGGTGAGCACCCCGAGGATGAGGGCGATCTTGACGTACTGCCGGTCCGAAGGGTGCTCATGGACGGCGTCGTGGGCGTGGGCGCTGAGCGGGCCGTCGGGCCCCTCCAGTGTTGGAGCGGCTTCCTCGGCGGGCGGCGCCGGCGGTGTCTGGCTCATGGGGCGGTCGCCTCCCCTACTGCGGGAACAGGTAGATGATCGTGAAGATCAGGATCCACACGATGTCGACGAAGTGCCAGTAGAGGCCGATCAGCTCCACGGTCTCGGCGTTGCGGGGGCCGAGGCGGCCCCGCAGGTTGGCCACCAGCGCCGACATCAGCATCACGATGCCGATGGTGACGTGGGCGCCGTGGAACCCGGTGAGGGTGTAGAAGGCCGACCCGAAGATGTTGGTGGTGTAGCCGAGCCCGAGGTTGTAGAAGACCGTGAACTCGTAGACCTGTCCGGCGATGAACGTGCCGCCGAGCAGCGCCGTGGCCACAATCCACACCCGGAAGCCCCGCTCCTCACCGCGGGTGATCGCCGACAGCGCCAGAACCATGGTCAGCGAGCTCATCAGCAGCACGAACGAACTGACCGACGTGAACGGGATGTCGAATACGTCGAGCGGTCCGATCTCGCCGGCCGGCAGCCGGGACTTGGCGAACATATAGACGGAGATGAGGGCGCCGAACAGCAGGCACTCCGAGCCCAGGAACAGCCACATCGCCACCTTGTTGTGCGACATGCCCGTGTTCGTGGGGGGGTGGGCGGCGGACGCGTGGCCGGCCCCGGCGGGCGCGGTCACGGCCGGCGGCGGGTTGGCGACTTCGCTCACGGCTGCGCCCCCGTCGCTTTGGCGGTCGAAGCGGCGAGGCCAGCGCCGACGCCGGCCAGCTCGCGGGCGCCGTCGCCGTCGGCGGGCGCTCCGTCGCCGTTGCTGGAGGCGCCGCCGCCGGAGGCGCCGTTCCCCGAATCGTCGGACCCGTCAGCGTCGTGGTCGTCGTGATGGTCGTGGGCCTCGGGATCGTCGGGCGGCTCGAACACCCAGCCGTACAGGCCACCCAAGATCAACAGCGCGCCGAGGCCGGTGATCCAGAGGTTGTAGATGAGCCCGTAAGCCACGAGCGGCAGCCCGAGGGCGACCACCACCGGCCAGTACGAGGGCGAAGGCAGGTGCACATCGGTGGCGCTGCCGTCATGCGCCACGTCGGCGGCCCGGGCGATTCTCTTAACTTCGCCGTCGGGGCCGATACGCCACTTGCGGTGCCAGAACTCGTCGGGTCGCGTGACGGTGATGTCGCGGTCGAAGTTGTGGGCGGGCGTCGGCGAGGCTGTCATCCACTCCAGGCCGCGGGCGTCCCAGGGGTCGGGGCCCACCGGCGGCGCGCCGCGGGCGCGGCGGCGGCTCACGCCGATGTTCCAGAAGAACAGCATGACCCCCAAGGCCACCACGAAGGAACCGACGGTGGCGAACATGTTCCAGAGGTTGAATCCCGAGTCGGCGGCGTAGCTGTGAATGCGGCGCGACATGCCTTGCAGACCCAGTATGTGCATCGGCCCGAAGGTCAGGTTGAAGCCGATGAGCAGCACCCAGAAGCCGATCTTGCCGAGCTTCTCGTCGAGCTTGTGGCCGAACATCTTGGGCCACCAGAAGTAGATGCCCGAGAGCATACCCATGAGCGAGCCCCCGAAGATCACGTAGTGGAAGTGTGCGACGATGTAGTAGGTGTCGGTCTGCTGGGTGTCCGCGGGCGCGATGGCGTGGGTCACCCCCGAGAGTCCGCCGATGGTGAACATCGCCACGGCACCCACGGAGTACATCATCGCCGTGGTCATCCGCAGACGCCCGCCCCACATGGTCGCCAGCCAGTTGAGGATCTTCACCCCCGTGGGCACTGCGATGAACATGGTGGACAGCGAGAAAGCGGCCACCGAGACCGGCCCCATGCCGGAGGTGAACATGTGGTGCGCCCACACGCCCCAGCCCATGAAGCCGATGGCGATCCCGGAGAACACCATGAACGGGTAGCCGAAGATGGGCTTGCGGCTGAAGACGGGGATGACCTCGGACATGATCCCGAAGGCGGGCAGGATGAGGATGTACACCTCGGGATGCCCGAAGATCCAGAAGAGGTGCTGCCAGAGCAGCGGGTCGGCACCGGCCGCCACGTTGAAGAAGTTGGCGCCGAACAGCCGGTCGAAGGTGAGCAGGAACAGCGCCACGGTGATCACCGGAATGGCGAACAGCAGCAGGAACTGCACAACGAGCAGCATCCATGTGAGAACCGGCATGCGGAACAGGGTCATGCCGGGCGCCCGCATGTTGAGCACCGTCGTGATGAGGTTGATGGCGCTGACGAGGGAGGCGATGCCGGCGATCTGCAGACCCAGGGCATAGAAGTCCATGCCGTTGCTGGGCGAGTAGACGAGCCCGCTGTTGGGCGCGTAGCCGAACCAGCCGCCGTCGGGGGCGCCGCCGAGGAACCAGGAGGTGTTCAAGAAGATGCCGCCGGCCAAGAAGGCCCAGAGACTGAAGGCGTTGAGCCGCGGGAAGGCCACGTCCCGGGCGCCGATCTGCAGCGGCAGCAGGTAGTTGGCGAAAGCGGCCGCCATCGGCATGATCACCAAGAAGACCATGGTCACGCCGTGCATGGTGAAGACTTGGTTGTAGGCGTCCTCGCTGAGCACGTTGCCGCCGGGTACGGCCAGCTGCAGCCGGATCAGCAGCGCCTCGATCCCGCCGATCACCAGGAACACCAAAGCCGCGGCGCCGTACATGATGCCGATGCGCTTGTGGTCGACGGTGAAGAGCCAGCTCTTCCAGCCGGTGTCGCCCTTGGGCCGCGCCAGCACGCCGAGCGAGCTCGACGGCCGCACCAGTTGGACGCCGGCGGTGAGTTGCAGCGGCGGTTCGGAGGTGGTGGTCATGGTCGTCGCCGGGGTCTCTCTGGGTGTCTCGTGTGCTCTCGGCTCGCTAGCGGAGGGTGGTCAGGTACTCGACCAGCGAGTCGATTTCGCCCTCGGTCAGGCCGGGGAACGCGGTCATGCCGCGGGCGCCGTCGGCGTCGTTCGCTTTCCGCTCGGGGGCGTTGCGGATCCAGGCCGCTAGGTGGCCGCGGTTGAGGTCGCCTCGCTCGGCCACCTCTAGGTAGGGAATCCACTCGGCGCGGCCCTCGTACACGTCGAAGATCGAGCCGGCGAACGTGGTGCGGCTCGCGAAGTGGGTGAGGTTCGGGGCCGCTCCCGCCACGAGCGCGCTGGTGATGGAGTTCGCCCCGGCGTAGTCGATCATGCCGTCGAGGCGGCCGTCGAGGTTCACGTCGGTCACGCCGTTGACGACGTGGCAGTTGGCACAGTTCGCCAAGAAGACCTCCTGGCCCTCGAAACCGGGATCGCCGGGTTCCAGCGGCGCCGCGTCGACGATCTGGCCCTGCACCCACTCCTCCCACTCCTCGGGGGACAGCACCACGGCGTACATCCGCATGTAGGCGTGGGAGAGCCCGCAGAACTCGGTGCACTGGCCCATGTAGCGGCCCACCTCGTTCGCCTCGATCACCCACGGGTGGGTCCGGCCCGGCACGGCGTCTCGCTTGCCGTTCAGACGCGGGATCCAGAACGAGTGGATCACGTCACGCGAGGTGATCTCCAAGGGCACCTGCTGGCGCACCGGCATCACCAGCTCGTTGGCGGTCACGATGTCCGGCGGCGTGGACGTGTCGCCGTCGAGGTGGTACTGGAACTCCCACCACCACTGCTGGCCCACGACGGTGACCCGCAGATCGTCCTCTGCGGCGGACACCTCGTTCAACTCGACGAGGGAGATAAGCGTGAACACCGAGATGACCGCCAACAGAATCGTGGGGATGATCGTCCAGGCCAGCTCCAGCCGGAGATTGCCGTGAACCTGCGCGGGGTACTCGTCGTCGCCGTAGAGGTCGTCGCCGTCGCCGGAGTGCTCCTCGGCGCGGGCCGCCGCGGCCGCCTCACGGCGACGCGCCCGGTACTTGAAGACCAGATAGACGATGGCGCCCTGCACCAAGAAGAAGACGATGATGGCGACCCCGAGGACGGGGAAGAACAGGTCGTTGATCTCCTGCGCGTCCGGGCCGGCCTCGGTGAGGGTGTCGAGCGGGTGCTCGTCGGCGCAGGCGGACAGCGCCAGCGCAGCAGCAAGCGCGATCCCCACGAGGCCGAGGCGCCGCCAGAGGGGCCGACCGAAGCGTGCCGACGGCTGCTCTGCGGTCATTCCTCGTCCTCGTGGATCTCGCCGGCCTCGTCCGCGCCGTGGTCGCCGGCGTGTCCGTGATCGTACGGGCCCACCGCGGTCGCCACGATGCCGGCGGCCACGATCGCCACGGCAGAGAAGGCCAGCACGGTCGTGATGACCGAGCGGGCGATCCGGGGCCGCGCCGCGAAGAGCATGGCCGCCAGCAGGATAACGGCGGAGACCCCAGCGGCTATCCACACGGCGCTGAACTCGCTCACGGCCAGCAGCACACGCGAGCCGCCCACGACCAGGATGGCCACACCGGCGGCGCCCAGCACGGGGATCTCGATGGGATGCATCAGCCGGTTGCGCAGGGCTCGGTTGGCGACGGGGTCGCCGGTAGCCCGATCCGCCCAGGCGGTCACCATCCACTCGAAGGCCACCACGCCGGCCAGGATCAGCCCGATCACGAAGATGGCCGCATGCGTGACCAGCCCGATCACCGCCACGGCTGCGGCGAAGGCCAGCAGCGGCGGCCAGTACGAGTTCGCCGGCGGCGCGGTGCTCGGCGGGGCTTCGCCGGTCGGGGCGAGTTCGCCCACGGACTCGGCGTCGGCGTCGCGGAACGCCACGAGCATGCACCCCAGGCCGCCGCTGACCAGGGCCGCGAAGACCAGCACGACAAACCCGGTGTGCTCGCCGACGCCGCCCTGCCAGCCCAGGCTGATGACGCCCTTCCAGGCGTCGCGGTCCACCACACCGAGGTAGTCGGCGCCGGCGGGGTTGCCCGTGGCGATGCCGTAGACGATCGAGCCGGCGGCGGCGAGGACGCCGAAGCCGAAGAAGAGCTTGAAGCCCGGGGTCAGCACAGCGGCGACCTCCAAGCCGACAGTCTCCGAGCCGACTGGGGGTGCGGGGTACGGGGTGCGGAGTCCATCACTTCGTCACGAAGATTCCGACCCAGATGACCAGGTAGACGAAGACCATCACGTGCCACAGCAGAGCCGCGGCGGTCATCCCGTCGAGGTGGGCGCTCGGCGCAGGCGAGGTCAGCGTGCGCACAGCCATCACGAACAGGTACACGAGCGCCACGATGACGAGGGCCAGATGGCTTCCCGAGATCGTGTAGATCAGCGGGGCGGCCAAACTGCCGCCGTCGATGGTCAACTCCATCTGGCGGTACTGAAACGCGGTCTGGTTGATTACCGCCACCCCGAAGATGGCCGTGACGATGAGGGCGATGAGCGTGTGGCGGCGGTCGTCGCGCTTGGCGGCGTGGACGACCCACTGCATGGTCACCACGCTCAGCAGCAAGGTCCAAGCCATGACCGTCGGCGCCGTCAACTCGACACGCGCTCCCGCGGGAATCCACGACTGGCCGGGGTTGGCCCGCAGGAAATCGGCCCGCTCAGAGAAGTAGACGCCGAGCAGGCCGCCGAAGTACATCAGCGCGGCGGCCGCGGCGAAGCCCGTCCCCACCTGCAGGGTCCGCCGGCGAGGGGCGACCGCCGCCGCCACCGGCTCGGTCGCCACGGGCTCGCTGGCCGCCAGAACGGGGGCGCTCACGGGGCGTCCTTATCGGCGGCAGCAGCGGCCGGTGCGTCCCAGAGCGGGTGCGCCGACCGCACCGGGATCAACGGCTCGGCGCCGAAGTTCTCCCGCGGCGGGGGCGATGCGGCGAACCATTCCATCGTGGGCCCGCCCCACGGGTCAGGCACCGTCGAGGCGCCCTGCGAGAGCGCCGCGGCGCCGCGCAGTGCCACGATTGCGACGACCGCGAGGCCCACGAGGGTCCCGACGACGCCGATGGCGCCGAGCACGGCGGCCACCTCGGCGCCAGCTGAGGAGAAGCTGGTGCTGGGGCGCTCGGGTTGCCCCAGGAAGCCAGCGACGGTACTTGTCAGGCCCATCAGCAGACCGCCGGCGCCCAAGATGGCAGCGACGCCGAAGCCGGCTGCGTGCGAGGCCCGGCGGCCGAAGATCTTGGGGCTCCAGTAGAAGAGCCCGGCCACGGCGCCGATCACGGCGGCCAGCGCCACCAGATCCAGCAGACCCGCGCCGGCCATCGTCCCGCGCAGCTCGTCCAGGGGCGCCAGCGCCCGATCCAAGTCGCTCTGCCAGGACTCGTTGTTCCGGGCGAAGCTGCGCAGGAACCCCACCGCTGCGCCCAACACCCGGACTAGGCCGACCATGGCGGCGAAGACCAGCACCCCGAGCGCCGACATGGCGACCGCCAGGTGCCCGCTGGGCCGGGGCAGCCGCCGGGTGCGGCGACCCAGGTCGGCCCAGCCTCCCAGCAGCGCCACGACCACCCCGGCCACGACGAAGCCGCTGAGGACATACAGCGGGGTCGTCTGGGCCGTCGGGCTGAAGAAGCGCTGCAAGCCCGCGCCGAAACTGAACACTGCGGCCAGGCCGACGAGCGACAGCATGAGGCCCCAGCGTCGCTGCGGAGCGCCGAAGGCCACCTGCAGGATCTCCCCGACCACGCCGAGCACCGGAATCGCGAACACAAACACCTGCGGCTGCTCGAACACCCAGGAGACCTGCTCGTAGAGGTTCTGTCCGGCGCCGAATCGCACCGCGCTCGGACCCCGGAGGTCGACCCACATGATGACCAGGTTGGCCACCAGCACCGGCAGGCTCAGCAGCCAGACGGCGCCGGTCACGAGCATCGACCACGAGAACAGCGGCATCCGCTCGAGGCTCATGCCCGCCGGGCGCTGGGTAAACATGGTGGTCAGCAGCACCGCCGCAGCGGCCAGCAGCGACACGACCACCATGGCGAAAGCCAGCAGCGACAGCTCCACCGCCCGCTGCTCGCCGCCGGCGACGAGGCCGCCGTCGATCGCCCAGGAGGCGATGAGGATGCCGGCGCCGGTGAGCCAGCCCCAGAATGCTGCGGCGGCCGCCCGCGGGAAGGCGACGCCGCGGGCGCCGATCTGCAGCGGCACCACATGGGTGGCCAAGCCGACCCACAGCGGCGCCACGAACAGGAAGATCAGCCCGACGCGGTACAGCGTGAAGAACTGCCGGAACGACTCCACACCCGCGAAGACCTCGATTCCCGGCAGGTCCGCCCGCTCGAGGTGCAGCAACAGGCCGCACACCAGCACGAAGCCGCCGAGCAGCAGCGACGCCAGCACCCACATCCGCCCCAGCGTCTTGTGGTCGCCGCTGGACAGCGCGCCAGCGAGCCCTCCGGGCACCGCCGGGCCTTCGACAGGCACCGCCGGGCCTTCGACGGGCACCGGGGCGTGCTCGACGTCGCTGGACGTGTGTGTCTCCGTCGCGGTCATACGAATTCGATGGCGATGTGCGGGGTGTCCATCCGGTATGACCGCGCGACGAGGTGCGCTCGGCAGGCGGCCACAGGGCCTGATCCAGCCTGAGACTGTACCGCGCCACCGCGGACTGGCCGCGCCCACCGGCGGCGAGCCCAGTGCGCGCCGAGCGTCGAAGCCAGCGGCACCGCCGGAGCCGCCGGTCGAGCCGTCGGTGCCATCAGACGAGCCGATCCAGGGCCATCGCCCCGAACAGCAGCACCACATAGGAGATCGACCAGTTGAACAGGCCCATCGCTGCCTGCGGTGTCTCCTGGCGAAGCAACCGCACCGCCAAGACCACGAAGATCACACCGGTCACCAGCGCGGTCACCAAGTAGAGCACGCCCAGCTCGGCCACGAAGCCGAAGCCGATGCTCGTGGCCCACAGCACCGCGGTGTAGGCGATGATGCGCAGCGCGGTCGTGCGGATCGACCGGACCGCAGGCAGCATCGGCACCCCGGCCTGGGCGTAGTCGTCGCGGTAGCGCACCGCCAGCGCCCAGAAGTGCGGGGGCGTCCAGTAGAAGATCACCGCGAACAGCAGCAACGGCGCCCAGTCCAGCCGGCCCGTCACGGCCGCCCAGCCCACCAGCACCGGAACCGCGCCGGCGGCGCCGCCGATGACGATGTTGCGCTCGGAGCGACGCTTCAGCCAGAGGCTGTAGACGAAGACATAGAACAGCGTGGCGCTCACCGCCAGAGTGGCGCTGAGCAGGTTCACGATCAGCCAGAGCCAGACGAACGCGGCGACCTCCAAGGCGACCGCGAAGACCAGGGCCTTGCGCGGGCTGATCTCGCCGGTGACGAGGGGCCGACCCTTGGTGCGCTGCATCACGCTGTCGATGTCGCGGTCGATGACCATGTTGAGGGCGTTCGCCCCGCCGGCGGCGAGCGCCCCGCCGAAGATCACTGCGGCCATCAGCCAGACCGGCGGCATGCCGCGCTGGGCCACGATCATGGTGGGAACCGTCGTCACGAGCAGCAACTCGATGATGCGCGGCTTGGTCAGCGCCACGTAGGAGGCGACCGTGGCCCGAGCTGTCGTCACAGGCATCGGCGCAAGCGTACGAGACCGACGTGTCCAATACTCCGATCACTGCTCGGCGGCGGCGGGGACCGGACCGGTCGGCTCCCTAGGCTGATCGGCGATGGCGCTGTGGCGGCAGGGAATAAGCGCGGCGACCTACCGCCGCATCACGCTAGGGGCCCTCGTGGCCCTGATCTTCATCATCGTCACCGGCGGCGCTGTGCGCCTGACCGGCTCGGGGCTGGGCTGCTCCGACTGGCCGACGTGCGAGGAGAACCAGCTCCTCCCCGACCTTGAGTACCACGCCCTCGTGGAGTCGGTGAACAGAGCGATCACCGGGGTCGTCTCGGTGGCGGTGGCGCTCGCTGTCCTCGGTTCGTTGCTGCTGCGACCCCGCAGGCGGGACCTGACCGGCTTGGCGCTCGGCCTAGTGGCGGGCGTGGCCGGCCAGGTGGTCCTCGGTGGCCTCGTCGTGTGGTACCACCTCTCTCCCTGGCTGGTCATCTCCCACTTCCTGCTGTCGATGGTGCTCGTGGCCAACGCGGTCGTGCTGCACCACCGCGCCGGCCGGGTGGCCGCCGGCGGGGGCCGCGACGATGCTGCGACCGCTGGCAGGGGAACAAGCCGCGCCGGCACCAACCTGACGCGCCTGCTGCTGGCGGCGACGGTCCTGGCCATCGTCACCGGCACACTTCTGACCGGGGCGGGCCCCCACGGCGGCGACGCCGACGTCGAGCGGCTGCAATACGACATCCCGTACCTGGCCCGCTTCCACGGAGGGGCCATGGCCCTGTGCGCGGCGGTGGCGCTGGCACTCTGGGCGGGCGCCGAGCGGGGCTCGTTCGGGCTGCGCCGGACGGCTCGTCGCCCAGCACGGCACGCCGGGGCGGCGCGGGCGGTGGTGCTCGTGATCGGCGCGCAGGCCGCTGTCGGTTACCTGCAGTACTTCACGGGCGTGCCGCCGCTGCTCGTGGGCGTTCACATCGCGGGCGCGGCCCTCCTGTGGACGGCCGTACTGCGCCTGCATCTGGCCGTGGCCGAGGTACACGCCCGGTAGGCTTCGTCGCTTGCCCCCATCGTTCAGAGGCCTAGGACGCCGCCCTTTCAAGGCGGAAACACGGGTTCGAATCCCGTTGGGGGTACCGCCGTCGGCTGTCGCGAAGACGAAGCCCGCGACGCGCCGGCGAGGCGGCGGGTAGGCTTGGGCGTTTGCTGGTCCTGTAGTGCAGCTTGGAGTGCACGCCGCCCTGTCAAGGCGGAGGTCGCGGGTTCAAATCCCGTCAGGACCGCCCCGGTCGGGTAGCTCAGTCGGCAGAGCGTCCGCCTGAAAAGCGGAAGGTCCCCGGATCGA
>VXNF01000018.1:13008-29691 GCA_009840735.1 Acidimicrobiia bacterium
GAGCGCGGCTAGAGTCCCCGCCCGAGACCATGTCTGCACAATGGCGGTGAATCCCTGCTGAAAGGAGCAGTAGATATGAGCCAGGACAACCCGAGCGATGGACGCAGTACCCGAGAGGTCACCCCCGAGCACAAGGCGGCGATGATCCAAGGTCGCACCGAGACGCGTATCGTGCGCCAATATCTTGAGGCGCTCGAAGGGGCTGGCCGCTCCGGCGGCAGGCGGCGCAACCCCGAAACGCTTCGCAAGAAGCTGGCGTCGGTGGAGCAAGAACTTGAGTCGGCGGGCGCCGTCGGGCGACTGCATCTGATCCAAGACCGAATCGACCTCCAGAAGGCCATCGAAGCCGCCGAGCAGAACGTCGACATCGAGACCCTCGAGGACGAATTCGTCGGCGTCGCCGCCTCGTACAGCGAGCGCAAGGGCGTCTCGTACCAGGCGTGGCGAGAGATGGGTGTGCCTCCCAAGGTGCTGCACGAGGCCGGCATCCGCTGACGCCGAACCGCCAACAAGCCGGCGCCGTCGCTAAAGGAGCGGTTCCGGCACAACGTCCTTCGAGTCGGGATAGCGGGCTGCCAGCTCAGTCGCCGCCTCGATGAGCGCAGCTACTTGGGATTCAGCGCGTCCAGGTTCGACCGCCTCTGAAACCGCTGCCTCCACGTCGTCCCGCGTCAAGGGGAAGTCTGCGTCGTCGCCCAAGGCAGCGACGAAGTCGTAGGGCCGGCCGGACCTCTGGGCGGTCACCGCGTCCGCACTGTGACGCATCAGCACGCTATGGGCTTCGGAGCGGTCGGCGCCCGCCGCGGAGGCAGCGAGGAGCAGAGCCGAGCTGGCCAAGAACGGCGCCCGGCCGCGCAGCTCCTCTGCGGCCAGCGCCGGGAAAGCCTTCATTTCTCCCATGACGGTGAGGAACGTCTCCAATAGGCCGTCAATCGTGAAGAACGCGTCCGGCAATGCGACACGGCGAACCACCGAGCAGCTGACGTCGCCTTCGTTCCACTGAACCCCCGCCAGGTCCGAGACCATCGCGATATGGCCGCGCAGGACGGTGGCGAGGCCGGCGATGCGTTCACAGGAGCGGGCGTTGCTCTTGTGCGGCATGGCAGACGACCCGACTTGGCCAGAACCGAACCCTTCAGTGACGAGTTCGTGACCGGCCATCAGGCGGATCGTCGTGGCGAGGTTTGCCGGTCCGGCGGCGATCCCTAACAGGCACGAGACGACCTCGAAGTCCCAAGACCGCGGATACACCTGACCGACCGCGCGCAGCGTGCGGGCGAATCCCAGCCGGCGGGCCAGCGCCGACTCCAGCGCATCGACTTTCGCGGGATCGCCGCCGAACAGCCGCAAGAGATCGGCCTGAGTGCCGACGGCGCCCTTGAGCCCGCGCAGCGGATAGCCCTCGATCAGCGCCTCGAGGCGGCGGATCGAGTTGATCAGTTCTTCGGCGGCGGAGGCGAAACGGCGTCCGAAGGTCGTGGTCTGCGCCGCCACATTGTGCGTCCGGCCCACGACCGGCGCTGCGGCCAGTTCGCCTGACCGCCGTGCCAGAAGATCGACCGCCGCGACCGCCTTGGTGAGCACGAGACGCATCGAGTCTCGAATCTGGGTCTGCTCGACGTTCTCGGTCACGTCGCGGGAGGTGAGACCCCAGTGCAGGTATTCGCAGCCCGCCAGCGCGCAGAACTCCTCCAGACGGGCCATCACGTCGTGGCGGAGCCGTCGCTCCCGGCGCTCGATGGAAGCGAGATCGATCTCGTCGACGACGGCTCGGTACGCCGCCGGCGCGCCCTCGGGGACCTCGATCCCCAACTCGATCTGGCATTCCAGGACCGTCACCCACAGCTCCCGCTCGCGGCGGACCTTGGCGCGCGGCGACCAGACGGCGCGCATCGCGTCGCTGGCGTAGCGCTCGGCCAGCAGGTTCGGGACGGTCACGGGCGCTGGGGCTTCAGGCGCACAAACTGGCGCCGCCGCGGGCCGACGCCGACGAGCGTGATCGGAACGCCTGCCCGCTCCTCGACGAAGCGAAGGTAGGCGGCGGCTTCGTCGGGGAGGTCCTCGGCCGCGGTGACCTCAGCCAGCGAGGTTCGCCAGCCCGGCAGTTCCTCGAGCACCGGCACAGCGCGGTGCACGTCGGACTGGTGGTAAGGCATGCGCTCGGCGCGGCGACCGTCGATCTCATAGCCCGTGCAGACCTTGACGACCTCCAGCGAGTCGAGCACGTCCAGCTTGGTGATCGCCAGTTCCGACAGCGAGTTCAAGCGCGCCGCGTGGCGGACCATGACGAGGTCGAGCCAGCCGACGCGTCGCCGCCTCCCGGTGTTGGTGCCAAACTCCGCCCCGTCGACCACGAGCCGGTCCGCCACCTCGCCGAACACCTCGGCGGGGAACGGGCCCGAGCCGACCCTGGTCGTGTACGCCTTGGTGATCCCGACGACGCGGTCGATGTGCCGCGGGCCCACGCCCGCGCCCACGCAGGCGCCTCCGGCGACGGGATTCGAGGACGTCACGAACGGGTAGGTGCCGTGGTCGAGGTCCAGGAACGTCGCCTGCGCCCCCTCGAAGAGCACCTCACGTCCCGCCTCGAGCGCCTCGTGTACCGACGACACGGTGTCAGTGACGTAGGGCTCGAGCGCGGGACCGACCTCGGCGGTGTACTTGTCGGCCAGCACCTCGGGGTCGTAGCCCAGCCGGTTGTAGACCTTGGCGAACAGCGGGTTCTTCTCGCGCAGAGCGGTCTCCAGCTTCTCTCGGAAGATCCCCGCGTCGAAGAGGTCCTGCACCCGCAGGCCGATGCGGGTCGCCTTGTCGGCGTAGGCCGGGCCGATCCCGCGTTTGGTTGTGCCCAGCTTGGCTGAGCCCAGGCGGCGCTCGCTCAGGACGTCCAGTTGCTGGTGGTACGGCAGGATGAGGTGGGCGTTGCCGGACAGCTGCAGCCGGCGGGTGCTGATCCCACGGGACTCGAGCATCGCCAACTCGTCGACGAGAACGAACGGGTCCACGACCACGCCGTTGCCGATAACCGGCGTGATGTGCTCATAGAGCACTCCCGACGGGACCAACTGCAGAGCGAAGGACTCGTCTCGCACGACTATGGTGTGGCCGGCGTTGTGCCCTCCCTGGTAGCGAACCACCATCTCCATGTCGGCGGCGAGCAGATCGGTGAGCTTGCCCTTGCCCTCGTCGCCCCACTGGGTGCCGACCACCACGGTTGCCCCCACAGCGCCCTCCCTCGTGAGCCGACGACCGGCGCCAGCCTACGACGGCGAACCGTCGGCCCGCCGCGCCAGCGTGAGCGAGAAGTCACCGGCGCCGTCGAGCCACTGCGCCAGGACCGAGAACCCGGCGGCCGTCAGCTCGTCGCTGACCTGGGCGGGATGAAACTTGGCGGAGATCTCGGTGCGCACAGCCTCGCCCGGGGCGAAGGAGACGCTCAGAGCAAGGCGCCGCAGGTACACCTCCTGTGCCTCCTCCGAGCGGAGCCACATCTCGATCCACTGCATCTCGTCGTCGTAGGTGGCGACGTGGGCGAACTTCTTGGGATCGAAGTCGGCCTCGAGGCGGCGGTTGATGACCCGCAGAATGTTGCGGTTGAACGCCGCCGTGACACCGTGGGGGTCGTCGTAGGCAGCCAGCAGGCGGTCGCGGTCCTTCACAAGATCGGCGCCGAGCAGGAACGTCTCGCCAGGCTCGCACAGGCCGGCGATCTCGGCGAGGAACTTCTGGCGCTCGGGACCCGAGAAGTTGCCGATGGTGCCGCCCAGCAGGGCCACTAGCCGTCGAGGGGCTCGGGGAATCGACGGCAGGTCTGAGCCGAACTCGCCCACGACGCCGTGCACGGAAGCGCCCGGATAGGCCGCGGCGGCGGCCGACGCGGTGGCGCGCAGCGCAGACTCGTTGACGTCGAAGGGCACGAACCCCTCGAGCGCCTCGGCGGCAGCCAGGGCGTCGAGCAGCAGGCGGGTCTTCTGCGAGAGGCCCGAACCGAGCTCGACCAGCGTCCCGGCACCGGAGAGCGCCACGATCTCCGGGGCGGCTCGGGTCAGGATTTCGTGTTCGCTGCGCGTCAGGTAGTACTCCTCGAGGCGGGTGATCTCCCCGAACAGCCGGCTGCCCTCGTCGTCGTAGAACAGCTTCGGGGGCAGATCCTTGGGCACCGACTGGAGCCCCGCGGCGAGCTCCGCGGTGAGCGCCCGATCCTGCGCGGCTTCGTCGGTGCAGACCGTAACCTCATAGCCGCTGGCGGACGCGGCGGCAGGGTCGGGGCGGGATCCAGGCACCACGGCGGCTGGGGTCAGCGGCTGTCCCGCGCCAGGCGCAGGCCCGAGAAGTGCCAGCGCGTGGCCGGGGCGAAGAAGTTCCGGTAGCTGGCGCGCACATGGCCCGGCGGGGTTGCGCAGCAGCCGCCTCGCAGCACTATCTGGTTGACCATGAACTTGCCGTTGTACTCACCCACGGCGCCGGGCGCGGGAGCGAAGCCGGGATAGGGGCTGTAGGCGCTGGAAGTCCACTCCCAGACGTCGCCGAACATCTGCGCCAAGCCGTCACCGGCCGCGGCGCGTGGATGCGGCGCCTCGGCAGCCAGGAGGTTCGCCTCAGCGGCGTCGGGCACCCCAACGGTGGCCGCGGCGGACTCCCACTCCGCTTCGGTCGGCAGCCGGGCGCCGGCCCAGCGGGCGAAAGCGTCGGCCTCGTAATAGGAGACGTGACAGACCGGCTCGTCGCGGCGAATCTCCCGCGAGCCGCCCAGAGTGAACAGCTCCCCGGAGTCGTCGCTGGCGCCTGCGCCGGTGCGGTCCCAGTAGAGCGGTGCGGACCAGCCTTCGGACTGCACCGCCGCCCAGCCGTCAAATAGCCAGAGGGTCGGCGTCCGGTAGCCGCCGTCGTGGACGAACGCCAGCCACTCCCCGCAGGTGACCAGGCGGCTGGACAACTCGTAGGCGCCGAGCAGCACGTCGTGGCGCGGGCTCTCGTTGTCGAAGGCGAACGAAGCGCCGTCGTGGCCGATCGCCAGCCGGCCGCCCTCGAAGCCGATCCACTTCGCCTCGGACTGGGCGCCCTCGGCGGGCCGAGCCGGATCGGTGCGATAGGCCGGGCGGGCAGGGTTGCAGCTCAACACATGCTTGATGTCCATCAGCAGCAGTTCCTGGTGCTGCTGCTCGTGGTTCAGGCCCAAGGCGACGAGGTCTGCCACGTCAGCGGGCACCTCGCTGTCCAACAGGCGCCCCATCGCCTCATCGACGCATCTCCGGTAGTCCGCCACCTCGGCGGTCGAGGGCCGGGAGATGATTCCCCGCTGAGGGCGGGGATGGCGAGGTCCCGCCGTCTCGTAGTAGGAGTTGAAGAGATAGTGGTAGAGGGGATCCGCCTCGCGGTAGCCCGCCAAGTGGGGCTTAAGCAGGAAAGTCTCGAAGAACCAGGTGGTGTGGGCGCGGTGCCACTTGGTGGGGCTCACGTCGTCCATCGTCTGAACGCACTGGTCCTCCGGCGACAGCGGTGCCACCAACTGCTCGGTGAGGCGCCGGACCGCCCCGTAGCGCTCAGCCAGCGCGCCGTCGGCTGCGGTCAAGAGGGAACTCCCAGGTGCTGGCGCGGCGGAGGGCCTTTGGTGGCCTCGTCGAAGGACTCCAGAGCGCGCCGCTGGGCGGCGTTGAGCTTCTTCGGCACCACGACCTCAACGGTAACGAGCAGGTCACCGCTTCCGCGTTCGGTCTGCACGCCGCGCCCGCGCACGCGCAGGGTCCGCCCCGACCGGGTGCCGGCCGGCAGGCGGAGCGCCACCGGCGGGCCCTCGAAGGTCGGCACGTCGATACGCGCCCCCATAGCGGCTTCGCTGAAGCTGACCGGCACCGTCAAGGTGAGGTGGTCGCCGTCGCGCCCGAAGAGCGGGTCGTCGCCCACGCGCACGATCACATACAGGTCGCCCGGAGGCCCGCCGTCGGCGCCCAGACCGCCCTTGCCGCGCAGTCGGATGCGCTGCCCGTCGGCCACGCCCGCCGGAATGCGGACCTTGCTCCTCGCCCCCTCGGACCGCTCGCCTGAGGCGACCTCGGAGGTCACCCCGTTCACGGCCTCGGAGAACGAGAGCGAGATCTGCGTCTGGTGGTCCGCGCCGCGCCGCGGCCGGTTGGCGTCGCCGCCGAACGGTCCGCCGCCGCCGAAGAGGTTCGTCAGCAGATCGCCGATCCCCTCAGCCCCGGAGAATTGGAACGAGTGCGCCCCGGCAGGCCCCGGTGCGACGAACGGGCGCCCGCCTGCGGCCAAGCGACGGATCTCGTCGTACTGCTGGCGCCGCTCGGCGTCACCCACGACGTCGTAGGCGGCCGACACCTCCTTGAACCGCTCCTCGGAGGCGGGGTCATCAGAGTTTCGGTCCGGGTGAAGTCGGCGGGCGAGGGCGCGGTAGGCCTTGGTGATCTCGTCCTGGGGCGCCTCGGGCGACACGCCCAAGACGCGGTAATAGTCCTTCTGCAGCCACTCCTGGCGAATCTCAGTCACGGCCTCAGCCATGTCCCCGGCGGGGGGTCATCCCGCCACGCTGACCACCGCTGGGCGCAGCACCCGCCCGCTCCACCCGTAGCCGGTGCGAAGAACGTCGGTCACGACGGGCGCCGCTGGCTCTTCGGCGTCGCCGGCGGCGGTGTGCTGCACGGCTTCGTGATAGTTCGGATCGAAGCGCTCGCCGGCGGGGGAGATCACCTCGAGGCCCCCGGAGGTCAGTGCCTCGAGCAGCGCGCTGTGCAACGGCCCCACCAGCTCGCTGTCGTGGGCTGCGCCCGCCTCGGTGGCGTCGAGGACCGCCAGCAGCCCCCTCGCCAACTCGGCCGCCCCGCGTTCGGAGGCCTGCGCCTGCTGGTCGGCCGCCCGGCGGCGGAAGTTGGTGAACTCGGCCTTGAGCCTGGTGAGGGCGTCGAGGTACTCGGCGCACTGCCCGCACCCCGGCGCTTCGGCAGCGGCCCCTGTGGCCGCCGGGTCGCCGGAGCCCTCCTCGGTAATCTCGGCGTGCAGCGCGTCGTCGGCTACTCCATCGGCGCTTGTGCCATCGTCGCCGGCTGGCGGTTCAGGGGCCGGGTCGGCTCGGCGCCCGGCGGCCTCCTCCTGCGGCCGGTCGCCCGCATCGGTCACGAGTCCTCCTCGTCGATGATCTCCGCGTCGATCACATCGTCGCCGCCCGCCGCGCCGTTGTAGGCACCGGCGTCGGGGGCGCCGGCCTCCGCGGGATCGGCGGACTGCGTCGCCCGGGCGTACATGGACGACACGAACGTCTCAACGGCCTGCTGCAGATCGTTGGCGGCCGCCTCCACCGCAGCCACGTCGTCGCCCTCGAGCGCGCTGCGAGCAGCGTCCATCTTGGCGCGCAGGTCGGCCGAGCCTTCGGGGTCGGCGGCGGCCGCCTCCTCCTCGAGCAGCTTCTCAGCCCGGTAGACCAGCGAGTCCGCCATGTTGCGGGTCTCCGCCGCGGCGCGCCGGTTACGGTCCTCCTCGGCGTGCGCCTCGGCGTCGCGCACCATCTTGTCGATCTCGTCGTCCTCCAGCGAGGACTGGCCGGTGATCGTGATGGACTGCTGGTTGCCGGTGGCCTGGTCGCGGGCCGACACGTGAACGATCCCGTTGGCGTCGATGTCGAAGGTCACCTCGATCTGGGGAACCCCCTGGGGCGCGGGCGGGATGTCCACGAGCTGGAACTTGCCGAGCGTCTTGTTGAACTCGGCCATCTCCCGCTCGCCCTGCAGAACGTGGATCTCCACCGACGGCTGGTTGTGGGCGGCGGTCGTGAAGATATCCGAACGCTTCGTGGGGATGGTGGTGTTGCGGTCGATGAGGCGGGTCATGATCCCGCCCTTGGTCTCGATGCCCAGCGAGAGCGGAGTGACGTCGAGCAGCAGCACGTCGGTGACGTCGCCCTTCAGCACTCCGGCCTGGATGGTGGCGCCCACGGCCACCACCTCGTCGGGGTTCACGCCCTTGTGGGGCTCCTTGCCGGTCATCTCGCTGACGAGGGCCGCCACCGCGGGCATACGCGTCGAGCCGCCCACCAGGATGACGTGGTCGACCTCCGCCGCGGACAGGCCGGCGTCGGCGAGGGCTCGCTCGAAGGGCCGCCTGCAGCGGTCCAGCAGGTGCGAGGTCATGGACTCGAAGGCAGCCCGCGTCAGGGTGTAGTCGAGGTGCAGCGGCCCGGCTGAGGTGGCCGTGATGAACGGCAGGTTGATCTGGGCCTCCTGCTTCTGGGAGAGCTCGATCTTGGCCTTCTCGGCGGCCTCCTTCAGGCGCTGCAGCGCCATGTGGTCATCGCTCAGGTCCACGCCGTGGTCGCCCTTGAAGCGGTCGGCGATCCACTCGATGACCGCCTCGTCCCAGTCGTCGCCGCCCAACTTGGTGTCGCCGCTCGTGGACTTCACTTCGAAGACGCCGTCGCCGATCTCCAGCACCGACACGTCGAAGGTGCCGCCGCCGAGGTCGAAGACCAGCACCGTCTCATCCGCGTGCTTCTTCTCGAGCCCGTAGGCCAAGGCCGCGGCTGTCGGCTCGTTGATGATCCGCAGCACCTCGAGCCCGGCGATCTGCCCGGCCTCCTTGGTGGCGGTGCGCTGGGCGTCGTCGAAGTAGGCCGGCACGGTGACGACCGCTTCGGTCACGTCCTCGCCAAGGTACGACTCGGCGTCGCGCTTTAGCTTCATGAGGATGCGAGCCGAGATCTCCTGCGGCTTGTACTTCTTGCCCTCGACCTCGATCACGGGCGCCGTCTCGCCCATGTGACGCTTTACCGAGCGGATCGTGCGGTCTGCGTTGGTGATGGCCTGCCGCTTGGCGACCTCCCCGACAAGCACTTCGCCGCCGGAAGCGAAAGCCACGATCGACGGCGTGGTGCGGGCACCCTCGGCGTTGGCGATGACGGTGGGATCACCGCCCTCCATGACGCTCACCACCGAGTTGGTCGTGCCCAGGTCGATGCCGACTGCCTTGCCCATGTTGTGCTACCTCTTCACGCTCTTGCTCGCCGGCCCCTTGGGGGATCCGGCGATATGTCTTTGATCTGACGCTCTCGGCGCGTTCTGCCTCGTCTCGACGCAGGCTACCGAGGCCCTGTTCTCCCGCCGTTCGCCCCGAGGGGCCAGCGAGCGGGCCAGGCAAGAGGTTCAACACCGGCCGGCGCCAAAATCTTCCCGACGAGATGTTCTCGTCGCAGCGCCGCGCCCGGCAACGGCCCGCCGGCTCGCCGGCTCGCTGGGAACCGGGCGGGCGCACTCGGTAGGGTCAGCGGCGGTGGGCGGCCGGGCGGCGGCCCACCAGAGCCCCAACCCGGACAGCGCCGATGACCGCCACGTTGATCCTGCTCCGCCACGGCCAGAGCACCTGGAACCTCCAGAACCGTTTCTGCGGCTGGCACGACGTTCCGCTGTCGCCGCGGGGCCGCCAAGAAGCCGCAGCGGCCGGGCGGGCGCTGGCCGAGGCAGAGATCCGCCCCGAGGCGGCGCACACCTCGCTGCAGACTCGGGCCATCGACACCTGCACCCTGGCCCTCGCCGAGGCGGACTGCGGGGATGTCCCCCTCCAGCGTCACTGGCGGCTGAACGAGCGGCACTACGGCGACCTGACCGGGCTCGACAAGGCAGAGACCGCGGCGCGCCACGGCGCCGAGCAGGTCCGGCTCTGGCGGCGCAGCTACGCCACCCGCCCGCCGCCGATCCGCCCCGACAACCCCTGGAACCCCGCCGACGACCCCCGCTACGCCGACCTGGCACCGGCGGAGCTGCCCCTCGGCGAGTCCCTAGCGGACGTGCTCACCCGGCTGCTGCCCTACTGGGACGGCCCGCTGAGCGCCGACCTGCGGACCCTCAGCTGCGTGCTAGTGGCGGCCCACGGCAACAGCCTGCGCGCCCTCGTCAAACACATCGACGGCATCGCCGACGCCGACATCGCGGCCCTGGAGATTCCCACCGGCGTGCCCATCGCCTACGACCTGGATTCCGAGCTGCAGCCCAGCCGGCGAGCGACCCTGACCGACCGTTTTGTGGCCGGCGCCTGACCGGCGGCTACCATGCGCGGGTCGTTTTCGCCAAACGGGCGGAAGCGGCGGCGCATGCGAGACAGAGCGCCCGCACCGGGCCTCGACAACAAACTGGAGGAAACATGACAGGTAGGTTCTTTGGAGCCCGAACGCGCTGGCTGGTGGCGCTGCTGGGAGCGTTACTGATCGCAGCCTCCTGCGCCGCCGACGACGGCGCCGCGGACACCGCCGAGGCCGCTCAAGCCGAGGCCGCCGCCGCGCAGGCCGACGCCGGCGTGGCGCTGGCCGACGCGCAGGCCGCAGCCGCCAAGGCGCGCGAGGCGCAGGCCGCCGCCGACGAGGCCGCGGCCGCCGCAGCGCTGGCGCAAGCCACCGCCGAAGGCAACCAGGCAGCCGTGGCCGCCGCCGAGGCCGACCTGGCCGCCGCACAAGCCGCCGCCGAGGAGGCCCGCACCGACGCCGCAGCCGCCCAGGCCGAGGCTGACGAGGCCCGCGGCGCCGCCGAGGCCGCTATGCAGGCCGCAGCAGAGGCCGAGGCAGCGGCCACCACGCCCACAACGATGGCCGAGGACGAAGAGCTCATCCTCACCGTCGGGGTGCCCGGCGACATCCAGACCCTGGACCCGTGCTGCACCAACTTCATCCGCGGCCACGAAGCCCAGTTGATCGTGTCCGACCCGCCGGTCATCCACCCGGTCGTGGACCAGGACGGCGCGCTTGTGGCGGTCGCCGACGATTTGCTGCCGCTCTACTTCGAGTCCTGGGAGGAGAGCGCCGACGGCCTCACCTACACCGTCCACATCCGCGAGGGCGTGACCTTCGACGACGGCACCGAGGTCAACGCCGAAATCGTGCGCTTCTGGGTGGATCGAAACCTCAACACGCCCGGCGGCGGCGCCTGGCTGCTCAACAACATCGCCTTCATCACCGAGCCGCCCGAGGTGATCGACGAGTACACCGTGCAGTTCACGACCAACGCCCCGAGCCCGATGGTGATGCAGCAGTTCTACATGACCTCCTCGGTGCCGGTGGATCCGAAGGTCGTCGATAAGTACGCCACCGAGGACGACCCCTGGGCGATCGAGCACTTCCAGTCCAACGTCGAGAACCCCAGCGGCCCCTACCGGATCGCCAGCTGGCTGCCCGATCAGGAAGTCGTCTTCGAGAAGCGCGAGAACTACTGGGGTGAGGAGCGGGCCTACGACAAGATCATCTGGAAGATCATCCCCTCCAACGCCGAGCGCGTGCAGCTGCTGAGCGCCGGCGTCATCGACGTGGCCATCGGTCTCGGCACCGAGGACTTCGCCGCTCTGCAAGGCGTGGACGGCGTGGTCGTGCAGCGCTTCCCGTCCAAGAACGAGGCCTACGTGGGCATGACCAACACCATCGCCCCGTTCGACAACGTGCTGATGCGCCAGGCGGTCTCCTGGGGAATCGACTACGACGACATCCTCACCAACGTCTACAAGGGCGAGGCGCAGCGCCTCTACGGTCCGATACCCAACGGCTCGGCCTTCTCGCTGGGCGATCAGGTCGGCTACACGCGCAACGTTGACGGCGCCATGGCGCTGCTCGAGCAGGCCGGCTACGACGGCACCCCGGTGACGTTGTCGATCGACGCCGCCAAGGGCGAGCACGAGCTGATCGCCGTGCGCGTCCAGTCGCACCTCGCCGAGATCGGCATCCCTGTGGAGATCGAGGTGCTGACCGCCGCGGTGTTCGCCGAGCGCAAGGTCGCCAACGAGCTGCAGATGTTCGTGGACGAGCTGCTGGCGTGGATCGACGATCCCAACTACCAGCTGTCGCTCAGCCTGCAATCGGGCGTCTTCGGCAACTACGCCAACTACAGCAACGAGCGCGTCGACGAGATCATCCGCGACGGCTGGGCCGAGAAGGACCCGGCCGCCCGCCGTGCCATGTTCGAGGAAGCGCAGCGCATTATCACCGAAGACGCGCCGTGGGCGTTCCTGGCGCAGCCCGACTACAAGATCGCCCTGCGCGACAACATCGGGGGCTTCGCGCTCTACCCGAACGAGATCCCGCGGCTGGCGGACCTTTACCCGCTGGACCAGTGATGTGAGGGTTGGCGAGGGCCCCGGCCCACGCTGATCTGACTGACCACGCGGCGCCCCGCCTCGGACTGATCGTCTGGGGCGGGGCGCCGCCGCGTTGGGCCGGTCGCCTTGTGGTGTTCGCCCGGGCAGGGTCGACGGCGTGCCGTCTGCTCCTTCGATTCGAACGCCGAGGGGACTCGGCGTTCTCAGAGGCGTCGCAGATCGGCCCCCGCCGCCCCTGCCCTCGCGCGTTGCCTCGGGCCCGCAGCGCCGATCAGCGACAGCGCAGTCTCCGGCAGCCCGCCACCCTTGCCCTCGGACGGCGGCTGCGGACAGCACTAACATCCCTCTGCCGGCTTGCCGGCTACTCGATCACCGGGCGCTTGATCGGCGCCGCTCACACTGAGGGGGAGAACCCATGGCTGGACTCTTACGAACTCGTTGCCGCTGGCTGACTGCGCTGCTGGGGCTGATGTTGGTGGCAGCCTCCTGCGCCACCGACGACGGTGCCGCGGACACCGCGGAGGCCGCTCAAGCCGAGGCCGCCGCCGCGCAGGCCGACGCCGGCGTGGCGCTGGCCGACGCGCAGGCCGCCGCCGCCAAGGCGCGCGAGGCGCAGGCCGCCGCCGACGAGGCCGCAGCCGCGGCGGCGCTGGCGCAAGCCACCGCCGAAGGCAACCAGGCGGCCGTGGCAGCCGCCGAGGCCGACCTGGCAGCCGCGCAGGCCGCCGCCGAGGAGGCCCGCACCGACGCCGCAGCCGCCCAGGCCGAGGCCGACGAGGCCCGCGGCGCCGCCGAAGCCGCCATGCAGGCCGCCGCGGAGGCCGAGGCCGCGGCCAGCGCGTCCGCGCCGATGGCCGAGGACGAGGAGCGCGTCCTGGTGGTCGGCGTCCCGGGCGACATCGAGACGCTGGACACCTGCTGCGCCAACTTCATCCGCGCCCACGAAGCGCTCGAGTTGGTGTACGAGCCGCCTGTGCTCCACAGGACCGTGGAGCAGAACGGCGCCCTCGTCGGCGCGGCGGGCGACCTGATGCCCCGCTACTTCGAGTCCTGGGAGGCACACCCCGACGGACTCACCTACACCATCAAGGTGCGCCCAGGCGTCCTCTTCGACGACGGCACCGAGGTCACCGCCGAGACGGTGCGCTTCATGACCGAGCGGAACCTCAACACGCCGGGCGGGGCCAACTGGCTGCTGCGCAACATCGCCTTCATCAACGATCCACCCGAGGTTCTCGACAAATACACCCTCCGGTTCACCTCCACCGAGGCGAGCCCGATGGTGATGGAGCACTTCTACATGACGTCCTCGGCGATCATCGATCCCAAGATCGTCGAGAAGTACGCCACCGACGACGACCCTTGGGCCATGGAGCACTTCTCCAGCAACGTGGAGAATGCCAGCGGGCCGTTCCGCCTCGTCAGCCGCATCCCCGACCAGGAGGTCGTGTTTGAGGCGCGCGAGAACTACTCCTTCGAGCCGCAGGCGTACGACAAGATCATCTGGAGGATCATCCCGTCCAACGCCGAGCGCGTGCAGCTGCTGAAGGCGGGCGTCATCGACGTGGCCATCGCTTTGGGCACCGAGGACTTCGCCGCCCTCGAGGGCGCCGAGGGCGTGACCGTGCAGCGGTTCCCGTCCAAGAACCTGGCCTATATGGGCTTGGGCAACAAGCTCGCCCCGTTCGACGACAAGACCGTGCGTCAAGCCGTGTCCTATGCCGTGGACTACGACGACATCCTCACCAACGTCTACAAGGGCGAGGCGCAGCGGCTCTACGGTCCCATCGCCCCCGGCTCGTACTCCAGCCTGGGCGACAGCATCGGCTACCGGCGCGACCTCGCCAAAGCGCAGGAGCTGCTGGACGGAAGCTCCTACGACGGAAGCCCGGTGACGCTGTCGATCGACTCCGCCAAGGGCGAGCACGAGCTGATCGCCGTGCGCATTCAGGCGCACCTCGCTGAGATCGGCATGGACGTGGAGATCGAGAAGCTGCCGTCGCCGGTGTACGCCGAGCGCAAGGTGAGCGATCCCCGCATGCAGATGTTCATCGACGAGGGCCTGCCCTGGATTGACGACCCGAACTACACCCTGTCGGTGTTCATGCTGTCGGGCGTGTTCGGGAACTACGCCCAGTACGAGAACGAGCGCGTGGATCAGATCATCAACGAGGGCTGGGGAATCCTGGACAGCGAGGAGCGCGCTCGCACCTTCGAGGAGGCTCAGCGCATCATCACCGACGACGCCCCGTGGGTGTTCCTAGCGCTGCCCGACTACAAGATCGCCATGCGCGACACCGTCGAGGGCTTCGTGCTGTACCCGAACGCCATCCCGCGCCTCGCCGGCCTGAGACCGGCTCAGTAGTCCACCGACGCCGGGGACGCGGGGCACACCCCGCACCCCCAACCGAGAACCGAAGCGGCGCCCTACCAGATCCCCCAGGATCCCGGCAGGGCGCCGCCGCGTGGCGGCGTCGCTCGCAGGCGGGTCGGCTCGATGCTGCTGGCCTGTCACACCTTTGGGCGACACTGGCGGTGTGCGGAGACTTCGGAGCGCCCAGCGGAGGTTGGCGGCGTCCCACGGGCGGGCGTCCCTTGTGACTAGGGTGCCGGTGGTGTGCTCGCGGGTGCCCGGCGTCGGTCGGAAGCTTGTCCGATGATCCTCAGCGATGCGCAGAAGGTCGCGCTGCGAGCCACGGTCAACGACTGGATCGGCCGCAGCTTCCCCGACCACAGGTCGCTGCTCGCTCACAACCTGCCTGTCTACGTTCGCTCCCGCGACGCGTGGTCGGTGGAACTGGTAAGCAAGCGCAACGGCAGTGAGCCTCGCCTGGTGGGCAACCTGGTCGTGTCTGGAGCGGGCGCGATCCTTGACGCCCCGGAGGCGACTGAAGTTCTCAGCCGGCTCGAGGACGTGGCGCAACCGGCAGCCGAACCGGCTGAGGGCGCTTGCGCCGGGCACGGTTGGGAGCTGCGCTTGGGGGACGGCATCGCAGCTGCCGCGGAGATGCCAGACCGTTCAGTCGACCTGCTTTTGACCGATCCGCCCTACGGGATCAGCCGCCGCTACACCTGCGAGACGCAGATCCCGCGACGGCTACGACGGGACGGGTCGGACTTCATAATGCCGCGAGGCCATTTCGGGGACTGGGACGCCTCGGTCGATCCGCAGGCCTGGACGAGCGCGGTGCTGCCGAAGGTTGCGGGTTGGGCCGTCACGTTCTGCGCGCAGTCGCAGATCGGCACTTACTGCGACATCTTCGACAGTCACGGGTTCGTGGCGGTTGGGCCGATGGTCTGGCAGAAGACCAATCCGGTCCCGTTCAATCACCGCTACAAGCCGATCAACGCGTGGGAAGCCGTCGTCGTCGGCAAACGGCCCGGCACACCGTTCAACGGCGAGTGCGTCCACAACGTCTTCGTCCACAAGTCCCCATCGCCGCAGCAGCGCATCCACCCGACGCAGAAGCCATTGTCGCTGATAGCCGAGTTTGTCCACCTGTTCAGCAGCCGCGGCGGCACGGTGTTCGACCCGTTCGCGGGCAGCGGCACCACGATCATGGCGGCCCGCCAACACAGCCGCCGCGTCGTCGGCTACGAGCGAGACCCGGCGATCTTCCAACAAGCCGCAGACAGGCTCACCGCGAGCCTGCTGTAATGGACGTCCCCGCTTTCGAGGCCACGTTCGACAAGGATTCGAAGGTGTACAAGGTGTTCGCTGTGCTGCGCGATCGTCAGTGGCACTGCCGCGGATGCGAGTACGCGCATGTCGCCACGACTCAGATCGCGGGCGGCGCGGGCATCCAAGGGCTGCAGCGCGGCACCAAGAGCCGCCCAGGAATGTCGATCAGCAGCGGCGACCACTACTGCCCGGAATGCGACGCCACGACCCGCCACGACCGGTGGACCGGGCATTTCGCTGAGGCGGTGCCCACTGGCTCGATGCCCCGCGACTTCGCGCGTCGGGTGGTGAGCCTGCTCGGCTCTCGTGACGTGGTGGAACAGACCGAGCGGCCAGCGAACCAGCTCACCGTCGATCACAAGCTGCCGGGAATTCGTTGGTCGCCCGCCGAGGGCGCAGTCCAGACTGACTACGCGGGGATGAACGACGACGACATTCGGGCGAGGTTTCAGTTGCTCAAGCAGTCCAACGGCAGCGTTAGCCACAACCTGCTGAAGAGCCGGGCCTGCGAACGCTGCTTCCGCGACGGCAGGCGCGGCACGCCGTTCGGAATCGTGTTCTTCCACGACGGCGGACCGGACTGGGCACCCGAAGACAAACGCGATGCGGCAGGGTGCGTCGGGTGCGGCTGGTACGACTTCGCCGAATGGCGCGACCAGCTCAACGAGCACCTGCAAGAGCGATCCAACGGCTGACCGCGACCACCAAGGGCTGAACCCGGACGCTGCCGACGGGACGATGGTCGACGTGGCGGCGGGCCGGGTTGTGGCGGTCGTCTGGGCGGCGCAGCCACCGCCCCGCCTTCTGAACCGAGCAGGAGCCCTCAATTGCCTCCGGCGGCCCTGTCCAGCGCAGACGACCGTCCGTCGCAGGTCGCCCCCTTTACCTTGTTGGGTGGCCTTGGCGTGGCAGTGTCGGGGCTGGTTGCT
>VXNF01000048.1 GCA_009840735.1 Acidimicrobiia bacterium
CCGCCGGCGCCCCACACCCCCGGCACCAAACCCACTTGCTCACCAGTCTCCTAGATGAGACAATCGGCGACGTGGACGAATGGGCGGCGTTCATCACGAGCCGGGACGAACTCGCGCAATACGGTTTGGGCGACATCGTGGAAGCCGCAATCCAGGGAAATCTTGCCGACGATCAAGTGAAGGGCGTAATCGAGCGCGCGGTGTTGCAGTCCTGGATCAATCACCTGCTGCAGACAGACCATCGGCTGGCGCACGGTCGGGCCATCGACCGCAACGCTATCGTCGACGAGTTCCGAAACCTAGACAGGAAGTTGGTCGCGGATGCGGCCGCCCGGGTCATCAACACCTGTACGTCGCGTCGTCCGGACCACCCCGTCGGCCCGTACCTAATCATCAACCAGCAAGCGCAGCTACAGCGACGCCATATGCCCGTGCGCCGCTTGCTGCGTGAAGCCGGTGACGCCGCAAAGTCCCTCAAGCCGTGTTTCATGATGAGTCCGCTGTCGGTATCGCAGTTCCTGCCCCCGACGCTCACCTTCGATGTCGTGATCTTCGACGAGGCCTCCCAGATCAGGGAGGCCGACGCCATCTGCTGCATCTACCGAGGTAAGCAGCTGATCGTGGCAGGCGACCAGAAGCAACTCCCTCCCACCAACTTCTTCCAACGGACCGCGAACCTCGACGGAAAGATCCCCGGGGACGACGAGGATGAGTTACTCGACTTCGAGTCGGTTCTGGACCGATGCAAGGCGCAAGGCCTCCAGTCGCTGCCGCTTCGCTGGCACTACCGGAGCAAACACGAATCGCTCATCACCTTCTCCAACCGCTCGTTCTACGGCGGGAAGCTCCTGACCTTCCCCGGGTCGGAGTTCGATGCCTCGAATCTGGGGGTCGATTTCTTCAGGGTCGATGGTGTGTACGACCGGGGCGGGCGTAAGGACAATCGGATTGAGGCGGACACGGTCATCGAGCGCGTGCTGCACCACCGTCGAAACCACCCCGATCGGAGCATCGGCGTGGTCGCGCTCTCCCAACCGCAACAAGTCGCTATCGAGGACAGAATCTTCGAGCGCTGCAGGGACGAACCCGAATTGCACGACCTGCCATACGAGGACCGCCTCGCCGGATTCTTTGTGAAGAACCTGGAGAACGTGCAGGGCGACGAGCGCGACATCATGATCCTGTCCGTCGGATACGGCCCCGATGAGCAAGGGAAATTCGTACAGAACTTCGGAACAATGAACCGCCAAGGCGGTGAGAGACGACTGAACGTCGCCGTCACCCGAGCCCGGCATCGCTTTGAGGTCGTGTGCTCCTTCCGCCCGGACCAGATCACGGCTGACAACCCCACGCTGGAGCACCTCCGCCGGTATCTGGACTACGCGAGCCGCGGCGTCGCGGCGCTGGAAGTACCTGTCGGGGACTCGCATGGAGATCCTGAGAGCCCCTTCGAAGAGGAGGTGATCAGCTCCCTCCGGCGGCTAGGCCACGCTGTCGATCCCCAAGTGGGGGCAGCCGGGTATCGCATAGACATCGGGGTTCTGCACCGGAGTCGGCCGGGCACATACCTGCTCGGCGTCGAGTGCGACGGTGCTTCCTACCACTCCTCGAAAGTGGCTCGAGACCGCGACCGGCTCCGCCAGGACGTGCTCGAAGGTCTCGGGTGGACCATCCACCGCATCTGGAGCACGTCCTGGTTCAACAACCGACAAGCGGAGGAACGGCGGCTCGACGACTTCATCCGGGATCTGCTGGGTGATCATGGACCGGCTGACGGGCCGACGAGTCCCGCACCTCCTGCCGACGGATCGCCCGATTCTCTAAACGACGTTGCGCAACCCCCCGACGTCGAGGTAGAGGTTCAAGCCGCTGACTTCTCCCGACCGCCGGATTGGACAATCGCCTACGAAAAGCCCCGGCACCCCACACGCAGTCAGATCGCCAGCCGACTCAACTTCACCGATCTCAATGCACGTCCCTACATTTGCGAGGTGATCGAAGGGTTCCTCTCAAGCAACCCCCATCACGTCCACTGGGATGTGGTACGCAGTATCGTCCAGAATACTTGGGGTGTCGACCACGGCGGCAAGCAGAGTCGGCAGGCGTTCGCGCGCGCGGTCAACAGATCGATCAATGCAGGCCGTATCGCGGAAACCGACGGCTTCCTTCATCTTCCCGGCGAGGCGATATCGGTCGTGCGCGTGCCTCGGTGTCCGTCCTCACCGAGGCGCCCCGTCAACCACGTACCGCCTGGCGAGTTGAGATTGGCGGTCCGCAAACTCCTAAGCGACGCGAGCGGCACCTTCCGACGCGACGACCTGCGCAAAGAATGGGCGCGACTGTTCGGCTGGATGCGTCTCGGTGCCAACATCAGCGATGCCTTTGACAAGGCGCTCGACCGGCTCGTTGCTGGACGACACATTGAGCGCCGTGGGGACTTCGTTCATCTTCTCGGGTGATGGTGTCGTGGACGTGACAATTTCTTCCAACACACTGGACCGGTATGTTCCGGCGCTGCGGCAGGCCGGCGAGAACCTCAGGCTGCGGCTCGTGCTCCATGATTTTGGGCTCGTTTGGCAGCACGCCGACTCCGAAGAGCGTCGCGTGCTCGTCGCCGCCGAGCCGGAGCGTTTTGATGCGCGATGGGACGCCTTCCTGGCCGCCTACGCCGAGCACGTCTGCTATCACGCCGGAATCGCCCCGCCGGCCTGGGTGTTCGACCCGTGTCGCTACCTACGGAGCTTCTGGCACCCGGGCGAGCAGTTCGCTTCCGACCGGTTCTGGGCGGTACTCACCGCCCCCGCCGCATTCGAGGTACACGGAATCTGGTTGCCTCAGCGGGAACTGCAGGTCGTGTGATGGAACCGCTTGGCGGTCGCGAGATTCGCGACGCTCTGCTGGAACTCGCAGAGAAGCTCTCGAGGCGAGGTGTCCACGGGCGCCTCTACATCGCCGGTGGCGCCGCCATGGCCATGGCTCACGACACCGACAAGTACACGCGAGACATCGACGCCGCGATCTTGGAGGGCCACAGCGCCATCATCAGCGCTGTAGGGGAGATTGCAGCCGAGCGGCACTGGCCGCGCACATGGCTCAACGAGCAGGCCACCGCCTACATGCCGACCGTCGCCGATCCGCACGGGCGGGTCATTCTCGACCATCCCGCTCTGAAGGTCGTCGTCGCGTCACGTGAACACATGCTTGCCATGAAAGTGCGAGCCGCCCGCATCGCGGACGTGGCTGACACACGGCGGCTCTTGCGCAACCTTGACCTGCATCGCGTGGAACAAGTCGAGGCACTCGTCGAGCGCGTGTTTCCCGGCGAACCACTCGGTCGCCGGCAACGGGAATGGCTGGAGCAACTCTGCGCCGCTTCCGGGGCGGGTGCCGGCGACCTCGGGAGCTGAGACGTGGGCAGCCGGGCCCACTGGTGGCTCTCAACCCAGCACTGTGATGATCTCGATGCGCTGGTCGATGTCGAAGAGCGCTGCGGCGAGGGCCTGCACGTCGCCGATCTCCAGCTCGGCCAACTCCTCGACGAGCCGCCCGGTCGTCGGCAACTCCTCGTCGGGAGAGTAAGCCCGCCGCAGCACGGCGTACAGGTAGTCCGAGTTGGCTTCGTGGGTGTACTCGGCGCCCAGGACCGCCAACGCCTCCTCCCACTCGTCGAGGCTCGGGCCATTCGTCGCCAGATCCTCCGCGATCGCCAGGATCGTGACCTGGATCTGCTCGATGTATTGCGGGTCGCCGGAGGCCACCACTAGCCCGCCGACGCCGGGCGCGGGGGTGAGCAGCGGCGTCACGCGTCCGCTGGCGCTGTAGCTGGCGCCTATGTCCTCGCGGACCTCCGCCACTAAGCGTGCGTCCAGGATCGAGGCGAGCGCCGCCGCGGCCACGTCCAGCGCCACATTCACCTCCGCCAGCGGCGCCTCGAAGTAGAACTCCACGCCGGTGCTCTGCGTGTCCGGCGGCAGCACGACCTCGCGCCGCACCACCCCGGCCGGCTCGTCGGAACGGCGGTTCACATAGGTGTCGGGCTCGCCGGCGGGCAGCGTGCCGATGTAGGTGCGGGCGAGCTCCGCCACGGCCTCGCGGTCGATGTCGCCCGCCACGGCCACGAGCAGATCGTCCACGGCGCCGAGGCGCTCCAGGTAGCGGTCCAGCAGCGACTCGGGCGTCAGCGCGGCGAGGGCCTCCGGGGAGGCAACCGGGTTGAACCACTCGAAGGCGTCCGGGTGACGGGCCTCGATGGAGGCGATCCAAGCCATCCAGTCGGGGTCGGACTCCGCTAGAGAGATGAGGATGTCACCCACCTGCAGCGCCTCGGCGAAGGCCTTATCGTCCACCTGCGGGGCGGTGACCAATAGGTGCAGCATCTGGAACATCGTCTCGACGCCGTCAACGGCGGCCGATCCGGCGAAACCCTCGGTCGTCTCGTCGATGAAGGCGACCACGCCCGCGTTCTGCTCCTCGAGCAGGCGCTCAACCTGCGACGGCCCTAGGCCGCCTAGGCCGCTGTTGAGCACCGCCCTCGTGGCCAGCCTGCCGGCCAGGGCTCGGTCGCCGGGCGCCATCGTCGACCAGCCGCCCTGGGAGACGGCCTGCATGTCCACCTGCGCCTCGGAGATGTCCGACGGCACGAACACCACGCTGGCGCCGTTGGCGAAGACCCACTCGTAGGCGTCGTCGACGGCCTCCAGCGGCCCTTCGGTGACCGGCTCGACGGGCTCGGGGGGTTCCATCAGGGCGTTGATCTCCGCGGTGCGCTCCGGCACGGGGCCGGGCGCCGCGCTCTCGACGGCGGCGCGTAGCTCCTCGACAGCAGGCACCTCGGAGGGATCGGAACCGACGGCGATCACGATCGGCGCCGCGGCGGCCATGATCGAACCGAAGTAAGCGGTGAGGTCCGCCGCTGTCAGCTCCGCCATCAGGGCCTCCACCCGCTCGAGGCGGTCGGCGACGGTGCCGATGTCGGCACCGGCCAGGAAGTGCGCCGCGTACAAGTCGGCCCACTCGTGGTCCTGGACAGTGCCGACGCTGTCCAGCTCGAACCGCAGCTCGCTGCGCACGAGGTCCGCGGCCTGCTGGAGATCCTCCGCGCTGAACCCGTCCGCCTCGAGGCTCAGCACCATCGACCAGTAGTCGCCCAGCGCGCCGGCGAGGTCCTCGGCGCGCAGGTTGGTGCCGTAGAAGCGGATGCCGTCGGTGTAGCTGAACGGGTCCCACTTGGCCGGGTCGAGCTGAGAGAGGAAGCCCTGCTCGTAGGCGTCCTTCAGCCGAGCGTCCAGCATGCGCGCCAGCAGGGTCTCCAACAGCTGAACGCGTTCGCCCTCGACGGTGCCGCGTTCGAAGGCAGGAATCTTGAGGTCGAGAGACACGTAGGAGTAGGCCCAGCTCGGCGAGGTGGCGATGAGATACACCGGCTCGGGGCTGATCGGCGAGAACTTGTCGGGCTCGGGGGGCGCCGCGCGGGCCGGGATGGGGCCGAAGTACTCCTCGGTGAGTGCCTCAAGCTCTGCGACGGGCAAGTCTCCGACCGCGATGAGCGCCATGTTGGACGGCACGTACCACGTCTCGTAGAAGTCCCGCAGCATCTCGGGGTTGACGGACTCGATCCCCTCGGCCGTCCCGATGGGGATGTATCCCGCATAGGGGGTGCCTTCGACGTAGGTGTCGTCGAAGATGCGCCTGATGATGCCGTCGCCGGTCTCGTAGTTCAGCCGCAGCTCGTCGCGCACGATCCCCCGTTCCTCGTTCACGTCAGCCTCGGCGATGGTGGCGGCGTGGGCCCACTGCGCCAAGACGTTGAAGGCGGTCTCGATGGCGCCTGCCTGGGTGGTGACGACGTCGAGCATGTAGAGCGTCTCGTCGTAGGAGGTGTAGGCGTTGATGTCGGGGCCGAATTCCACGCCGAGCTCCCGCAGCGCCTCCACGATGTCGTTGCGGGGGTAGTCCTCGGTGCCGTTGAACATCATGTGCTCGAGGAAGTGGGCGATGCCGAGGCCCGGCGCGGGCTCGTTCACGGCACCGGCGTCCACCGCCAGTCGCAGCGACAGGTTGCTGCCGGGCTCCTCGTTGTTGCGGATGTAATAGGTGAGGCCGTTGTCGAGCGTGCCGATGAGCACCTCGGGATCCACCGGCAGCGACGCGGCCGCCTCGGCGACGGACTCATCGACCGGGGCCTCGGCCGACTGTTCCTCGACGGGTTCAGCGATCGGCTCCTCAGCGGGGGGCTCGGCATCGACCGGTGCCTCCTCGACGGGTTCAGCGATCGATTCCTCCTCGGAGAGGGCCTCATCGGCGGGCACCTCCGCCGCGGGTGGCGGTGCGGGCGGCTCGACGGGCGCCTCCGCCGCGGACTCCTCGACCGGCGCCTCGTCGGTTGTCGGTTGCGGCGGCTCAGGAGGGGGCGGGGGCTCGCCGGTCGGCTCGGACAGAGGCACCGGTGCGGGATCGACCGCTGCGGGCGGTGGGGCCGCTGCTTCCGGGGAATCCTCGCCCGCGCACGCCGCCGCAATGAGCGCCGCGCCGAGAATCACGAAAATCAGTCTCCGCATGGGGATCCTCCCACCCTTGTGTCTGCCAGAGCGTCGGCGAGAAGTGTCGGCCGCGGTGGCTGTGTGCCGCTCGGACCGCCGAGAGGCGCCACGGAAGCCTACCGAGCCCGGTGCCCGCCGCTCGCGCCCGCCCCGCGACCCGAGACGCGCCGCTTCCATTCACGGATCGTCTGCCTAGCCCGGTCGGCGCGCTGTTCAGCGGCCTGTGGCGCGCCATTGCTATAGCGTTCTCTATGAACTCCGTTTGTTTGATATTCTTTAGTGTATGACGCTTCGTTCTGAGCTGCACGGGCGGGAGCTGGTCGCCGTCAAGGAGGGGGGCTCGCCCGCGGCGCTCCGAGACGAGGCCGCGCTCCTCGCAGGGCTCGACCATCCGGGGATCGTCCGTTTCGTGGCCCTGACCGACGACGAGCGCGGGCTGCGCCTGCTCACGCGCTATGCGGGCCGGGAGACCCTGGCGACGTGGCAGCCGCAGCGGCTCGAGGAGCTGCGCCGCGTCATCGAGGAGGTCGCCGAGACAGTCCACCATCTCCACGAACGGGGCATTTCCCATCGGAGCATCCGGCCCGCCCATGTGGTGCTCGACTCTCTGCGCCGCCCGCTGCTGTGCGGATTCTCTGCCGCCCGCCGCGACGCCGCGGACGGCGCCGCGGATGACGCCGCGGTGCATCTGGCCGATGTGGGCGCCATCGGCGAGACGGCGCTGGCCGTGTTGGAGCGACTCGACTCGCAGCAGCCGCGGCGAGGCCTCCGCCGCGAGCAACAGCTGCGCGGCCGGCTCACAGCCGTGGCGGAGACAGCCCGCGACGGGCGCGTTCCCAGCAGCCGAGCGCTGGCGAGTCGGCTCCGCGCAGCCGCTGCTGAAGATCGCGCACCCGCGACGGCCGGCGGCGGCCAGCGGCGCCCGTCGAGCGCTACGCCGTCGCTGCGCCGTCGGCGCGCCGGAAGCCCCCAACGGCTTGGCAGGCTCGCCGGACGGTCCGAGGTGCGCCCGCAGCCGCCGAAGCGGGGCCTCGGTCGCTCCGGCGGCCTACTGCTGCGGCGTCCGCGGCGGGCGAGTTGGCTGGCCGCTGCCGCCGTGGGCGTCGGCTGCCTTCTCGGCACCCTCATGATCCTGCGTCTCGGCGACCAGAGTGCCGCCGCTCCGGCGCTGGGATCCTCCGCGCTGGGATCCTCTGCGCTGGGATCGTCCGCGCCGGGATCCCCCGAGCCGGGCGAACTGCCCGGGCCGGCACCCCCGGCTCGCCCTCAGGCAGCGCCGCAGCCGGGCGCCACGCCGTTGGAACCTGCCGACGCGCCTACCGAGCCAGCGGCGGCCGAGGTCTCGAGCCAGACCGAGAGCCCAGACGACCCGCCGGCGGGGCTCAGCGGCGATGTCGCCGGCTGCCTGGCGCCTGGGGGCGGCCTGCGGGACGTCGACGGCGACGGCTGCGCGGAGCAGATCCGCATCACGCCGGGCTTCGTGTCCGCCGACGGGACCCGCTATCCCGTCGGCACGCCAGACGATCAGGTCGCGGTGGGCGACTGGGACTGCGACGGCGTCGCCACCGTGGCGCTCGTTCAGCCCACCGGGCAGGTCTACCTCTTCGAGGCGTGGCCGCGGGAGGAACCCCTCGTCGGCACCCTCGTGGCCCAGCTCCCGCCGCCGGTGGAACTGGCCGAGGTGGCCCGCGGCGCCTGCAACGAGCTCACGGTTCGCTACCGCGAGGGGACCTGGTACCTGCCGCTGCCTCCGCCCTGAGGATGACGGGCCGGCGGAGCCCACGCAGCGGGGCCGCGAGCCGCTCAGGAACCGAAGGTGGAGCGGAGTTTGCTGCGCAGCCCGCCGGTCTCGACCTTTTCGCCCCGCAGCCCCGCCAGCTCGCGCAGCAGTTCGGTCTGCTGGTCGTCGAGTTCCTCCGGCGTCTGCACCGCGATCTCGACTAGCAGGTTGCCCCGTCCCCGGCCGCGCCCCCGCGGCACGCCCTTGTAGCGGCAGACCATCGTCTGGCCGGTCTGGGTGCCGGGCGCGATGCGCAACTCCAGCGGGCCGTCGAGCGTCTCGAGGGTGACGCGTCCACCGAGGGCTGCCTGGGTCATTGGAACCTCCACCGTGGCGAGCAGGTCATCGCCGTGGCGTCGCAGACTGGCGTGGGGGCGGGTGCGCACCTGCACGTAGAGGTCGCCGTGAGGCCCGCCGCGCAGACCCACCCCGCCTCGCCCGGACAGCCGCAGCACCGTTCCGGTGTCCACGCCCGGCGGCACGTCGAGGGGGTAGGTGCGCTCGCCCCGGACCCGCCCGCGGCCCCGGCAGGCCCTGCACGGGGACTCGACGTAGGTTCCCAGACCGGAACAGCGACGGCACGGCCCCGCCGTCACCACCTGGCCGAGCATGGTCTGGCGCACCTGGCGCACCTGGCCCCGCCCGTTGCAGTCGGGGCAGGTCCTCGCCTCGGTGCCGTCCGCGGCGCCCGTGGCCTCGCAGTCCTGGCAGGGCACCGCCAAATCTACGGTCACCTCCTGCACGCCTCCGAAGACCGCCTCGGCGAGGTCGAGCACCAGCACCGCCTCGGCGTCGCTGCCGGCGGTGGCGTTGCGGCTCGACGCGCCGAAGCCGCCCAAGCCGGCGTCGCCGAAGAACGCTGCGAAGATGTCGAACGGGTTCGACGGGGACTCGGCGGTTCCGAAGCGGTCGAAGTTGGCTCGCCGCTCGGAGTCGCTCAGCACTTCGTAGGCGGCGGCCAGTTCCTTGAATCGCTCCTCGGCGCCGGGATCGTCGGGGTTGCGGTCCGGATGGGACTCCCGCGCCAGTCGCCGGTAGGCCTGCTTGATCTCCTCCGCTGTGGCCTGCGGGGACACGCCGAGGACCTCGTAGTAGTCACGCTCCGCCATGGGATCGAAAGGGGTTGTCGGCCCTAGCCGCTGCTCAGCATCCGGCCGAGCTGCCGGCTGATCACCGCCACCGTCGCCATCGCCTGGGGATAGTTCAGATGCGTCGGGCCGAGCACCGCGACGGTTCCCGCCTCCTGGCCCTCCACGAGGTACGGGGAGACCACCACCGAGCACTCGCTGAGCGGCACCAGCCCCGTCTCGCCCCCGATCGCCACCTGCATGCCCCGGTCGGTGATGTCCCGCAGCAGCGAGACCACCGCGTAGTGCCGTTCGAGCAGGGCCAGGATCCGCTGGGCGGTCTCGACGGCGCCGAAGGCCCGGAGGACCGTGGCGTGGCCGCCGACGAACAGGTTCTCAGCCAGTGGGCCCTCGGCGCCGTGCAGGGCGTCCGCAGCAACCGACACCAGCCGGGCGGCGCCGTAGGGCAGGCCCTCGAAGGGCACCTCGGTGGCGACCGGCTTGCCGACTAAGGCCTGGGCGAGCGCCTCGGCGGCGCGGTCGATGTCGGCAGCGCCGGGGGCGACGTCCAGCTCGAGGGCTCGCTGCTCCACGGCGCCCGTCGACAGCACGGCCACCAGCAGGACCACGTGGCTGGAGAGCTCCACGAGCTGCACCGACCGGACGACCGCCGAATCGGCGCGGGGGCCCACCACCACGGCGGCGCAGCTCGTCACGTCCGCCAGCAGGGCCGAGAGGGAGGCGAGCACCGATCCCAACTCGCCTTGGGCGTGCTCGAAGAACTCGCTGATCTGGCGGCCCTCCACCGGCCCGAGGCTGTAAGGCGCCATGAGGGCGTCGACGAAATAGCGGTAGCCGGCGCCCGTGGGGACCCTGCCCGATGAGGTGTGCGGCTGGTGGAGGTAGCCGGCCTGCTCGAGCGCCAGCATCTCTTTGCGGATCGTCGCCGGGGAGACGCCGAAGTCCTCGGAGTCATAGACGGTGTGCGAGCCGACCGGCGCGGCGCCGGCGATGTAGCACTCCACGACGGCGCGCAGGACCTCCTCCTTGCGTGGTGACAGCGCATCGGAGCGAGAACCCATGGCGATTCGATACTACCCGCGGGGGTTGGGCGCCCTAGTCCGTCGGCATCCGCAGCGCCGAGACGAATGCCTCAGGCGGCACCTCCACCCGGCCGATGGCCTTCATCCGCCTCTTACCGGCCTTTTGGCGTTCGAGCAGCTTGCGCTTGCGGGTGACGTCGCCGCCGTAGAGGCCCGCGGTGACGTCCTTGCGGTAGGCCTTGACCGTCTCGCGGGCGATGATGCGGCTGCCGATGGCCGCCTGGATGGGCACGTCGAACTGCTGGCGCGGGATCAACTGGCGCAGCTTGGCGGTCATCTTGCGCCCGTAGGAATAGGCCTCGCTGCGGTGGACGATGGAGCTGAAGGCGTCCACCGGCTCGTGCTGCAGCAGGATGTCGACCTTCACCAGCTCGGAGTCCTCGTAGCCGTCGGGGTCGTAGTCCAAGCTGGCGTACCCCTGGGTGCGGCTCTTTAGCTGGTCGTAGAAGTCGGTGACGACCTCCGCTAGGGGCAGCCGGTAGCGCAGCTCCACCCGCTCCGGCGACAGGTAGTCCATGCCCCGGAGGTTGCCGCGGCGACGCTGGCAGAGCTCCATCAGCGTGCCTGTGCAACGCGCCGGGGCAATGATCGTGAGCAGGAGGAAGGGCTCGGCGATGGCCGCCACCTCCCCCGCTGGCGGCAGTCGGCTGGGGCTGTCGACGGCCACCTCGGCGCCGGCGGTGGTCCGCACCCGGTACTCCACCGACGGCGTCGTGGCGATGATGTCCAGGTCGAACTCCCGCTCGAGCCGCTCGGTGATGATCTCCATGTGCAGCAGGCCCAGGAACCCGCAGCGATAGCCGAAACCCAGCGCTGTCGAGGTCTCGGGGGTGTAGCTGAAGCTCGAGTCGTTGAGCCGGAGCCTGTCGAGGGCGTCGCGCAGGTCGAGGTACTCGTCGCCGTCGATGGGATAAAGCCCGCAGAACACCATCGGCTTGGGCTCGCGGTAACCCGCCAGCGCCGCCGCGGCGGGGCGGGCGGCCTCGGTCACTGTCTCGCCGGCGCGGGCCGCAGCGGTGTTCTTGATGCCGGCGATGAGGTAGCCCACCTCCCCGGGCCCCAGCTCGCCCACCGGGGTGACTGACGGGGTGCGCACCCCGATCTCTTGGACCTCGTGGTTGGCCGCGGCCTGCATCAAGCGCACCTGGGCGCCGCTGCGGAGGGTTCCCTGCACGACCCGCACCGAGCTGACCACGCCGCGGTACTGATCGAAGTGCGAATCGAAGATGAGGGCCTGCAGCTCCGCCTCAGGATCGCCGGCGGGCGGGGGAATCTGCGCGGTCAGCGCGTCGAGCAGCTCGGCCACGCCCGCTCCGGTCTTGGCAGAGATGCGCAGCACCTCCTCGGCGGGGATCCCCAGGACCTGCTCGATCTCGCCCGCTACCCGGTCGGGCTCAGCGGCCGGCAGGTCCACCTTGTTGAGCGCCGCCACGATCGTCAGGTCGTGATCAAGGGCCATCGCGCAGTTCGCCAGGGTCTGGGCCTCGATTCCCTGGGCCGCGTCGGTCAGCAGGATGACGCCCTCGCAGGCCGCCAGCGAGCGCGACACCTCATAGCCGAAGTCCACATGGCCGGGCGTGTCAATCAGGTTGATCAGCCACGGGCCGTAGGACAGGCGCACGCTCTGCAGCTTGATGGTGATGCCGCGCTCGCGCTCGAGGTCCATCGAGTCCAAGTACTGGGCGCGCATGGCGCGCGGTTCCACGGCCTCGCAGATCTCCAGGAAGCGGTCGGCGAGCGTGGACTTGCCATGATCGATGTGGGCGATGATCGCCACGTTGCGTATGCGGGACTGATCCATGACCTTGCGGGGCGCGGCGCCGGTGCCCCCGCCGAAGCGCCTTGGCGGTCCCCCCGGCCCCCCCATCGAGCGGGCGGGCACCCACGATTCCTGGCCGCGATGCTACCGGCGGGCGGCTCGCGGCTGGCTCACCGCTCGGGCCGCGCCGAGGCCGCGCCGCCACAGACCTCGCTAGCATGCACACAGCAATGGGGCACCCCAGCCCGGCAACCCAGCGACGGCGCCCGGCGCGGCCCCGGAGAGATCGCCCCGCTGGCCCCAGGAGAGATTTCGAGGAGCAACGTGGCCAACATCAAGAGCCAGATCAAGCGGAACCGCCAGAACCTCAAGCGACGGGCTCGCAACCGGGCGGTCCGCGCGGAGATCAACACGCGCAGCGCCAGCGCCGAGTCGGCCGCCCGTGCCGGCGACGCCGACGCCGCCGAGAAGCTCCGCACCGCGGTCAAGCGGATCGACATGGCAGCCGCCAAGGGTGTCCTGCACCCCAACACCGCCTCGCGCCGCAAGTCCCGCCTGACCCGCCGCGTAGCCCGCATCAACGCCGGCGAGGAGGCCTGAGCCGCGCCCTCTCAGCGGCGGTGCAGCTGGCTCAGGCGGGCGACGAGCACCTCCAGGGTCACTTCGAGTTCCAACGCCGTGGCGCCGCGCAGGTCCAAGTCGGCGGCGGCCAGCATGGCGATGGCTCTGCGGATCCCGGCGGTTCCGAGCTTCCGGGAGGCCGTCAGCGCGCCGCGCGCCGCGAACGCAGAGCCGCCCTTGCGCAGCAGGCCGGCGCTGCGCAGCACCTCAGCCGCCGCCGCCTCGTCGCGCGCCCCGGCACCGTCGAGATGCAGCATGCGGTCGAAGTGGTTCCGCAGCATCGCCATGACCTGCATGGGGTGCATCGCCTCGTGGGAACAGAGCCGCTTCAGACACGCCAACGCGCCGCCGATGTCGCCTCTGGCGATGGCGTCGGTGAGCTCCCACGGCGGCACCGCCCCCCGCGCGCCGAGGAACGGCGCCACGTCGCTGGCACCGAGAGCGGCCCCGGTGCCGTAGGCCCCCTCCAGGGTGTCCAGGACCGCCCAGACGCGGCTGCGGTCCTCGCCCAGATGCTCGGCCAGCAGGTCGGCGGCGGCGCGGTCCAACCTGACGCGGGCGCCGGCGAGCTGCTCGGTCAGCCAGGTCCGTCCCGCTCTGCCCCGACCGGTCTCGGCGCGGTGGCAGACACCGCCCGCGGCGGCGACCGCGTCGGTCAACGCAGCCGGCAGCGGCCGGTTCTGGGACTGCGCGGCCCCCTTCTCCCAGACGAGCAGCAGGCGCGTCGTCTCCAAGGGCGCCGCCAGGTAGTCCAGCAGCGGGCCGAGATCCGACGGTGGGAACACTCCGAGGCGGCGCGCCACCACGACGCGGAAGTCGCTCAGCATGGGCGGCGTCTGGGCGGCGTCGATGACGGCGGAGAGCGCCAGGGAACCGTCGGAGACGGTGTAGTCCTCCTCGTCCAGCTCGGTCACGGCCAGTGCCCGATCGGCGTCGCCCGCGAGGCGGCTGAGCGACTCGCTCACGAGGCGCGAGAGCACCTCCGCCTCGCCGCCGGCGACCAACTCCACCGCGACCGCCGCCTCGCTGCCTGCCCGCGCCGCGGCGCGGCTCATAGCGCTGTGCCCGCGGCGACCTCCGCAGGGGCGGCGCTGGGGGCGCCTGGCTGAACGGCGGCGCAGCGGCGGCGCAGCTCGGCGGTGACGTGCGCCACGCGGCGGGCGGCGCGCACGTCGTGGGCCCGAATCACGCCGCAGCCCCCGAAGGCGCCGAGCGCGTGGGCGGCGGTGCTGGCGGCGGCGCGGTCGCCCAGTTCGGCCCCGCAGAGCCAGCCGAGGAATCCTTTGTTGGAGGCCGAGAGCAGCACCGGATAGCCGAGCGCCGCCAGATGGTCGCTGCGACGCAGCAGCTCGGCGGACATAGCGGGCGTCTTGCCGAGGTCCAGCCCGGCGTCGAGCAGCACCCGGCTGCGCCCCAGACCGGCGAAAGCCGCCCACGAGGCCCGCTCGGCCAGGTAATCCCGCACCTCGCCCAGCAGGTCCCCGTAGACGGGCTCGGGGTCGGCGTAGCGGGGCGTCAAGCGCACATGGCAGGCCACCACCGAGGCGCCGGAATCGGCCGCAGCCGGCAGGTAGTCCGGATCGGCGAAGCCGCTGATGTCGTTGCCCAGCACGGCGCCGGCGGCGTAGGCCTCCTCGGCCACCGCGGCGCGCCAGGTGTCCACCGACAGCGGCACGTCGAAGCGCGCCGCGAGGGCCGCGACCGCGGGCACGACCCGCTCTGCCTCCTCGCCGGCGGAGACCTCCTCACCGGGCCCGGCCTTCACGCCGCCCACGTCGAGGATGTCGGCGCCGTCAGCGCGGAGCTGCTCGGCCTTGGCCAAGAAATCGTCGAAGTCCCAGTAGGCGCCGGCGTCGAAGAACGAGTCGGGCGTGCGGTTGAGGATCCCCATCACCAGCGGGCGCTCGGCGAGGTCGAAGCGGCGCTCGCCCAACTCCAGCAGCACGCAGGGGACGCTACCCGCCGCCGGAAGCGGCGTGTACCGCCACCGCCAACGGTCGCGCTTCGCTCTCGACCCGCACGACGAAGTCACCCACGGTGGCCGCCGAGCCGGCCGCGGGCACCGACGCCCCGGCGATCCGGTTCTGCTCCGGCGCCCAGACGACCGCCGGTCCGTAGCGTCGCCGCAGCACACCGACGTGGCTCGCCGCCGCGGCGCCGCCGTCGGTGGCCACGATTAGATCGATCCGCTCGGCGCCGGCCAGCCGGATGTCCCCCAGCAGCCGCTCGGCGCTCTCGCGGCCGCCCAGCAGCAGCACGGCGCTGCGGGGACCCTGCCAGAGCGTGGACTCCCAGCCGACCGCCAGCGCCACCGGGTTCGCCGGGCCGCTCCGCTCCGCCAGCAGCGGCGCAGCCAGCACCGCCGCGATCGCCACCCAGGCGGCCAGCACCGCGCCGCGGCGGCGCCGGGCGGCCACGACGACCGCCAGCGCGGCGCCGATCAGCAGCACGTGCGCCATGCGCAGCTGGCCCAGACCCAAGCCGGTGAAGGTGGCGGCTGTCCCCTCGATCCACATCAGCAGGCCCCGCGTGGGCGCGTGCAAGGCCGCGGCGGCAGGCTCGCCCACCAGCCCGGCCACGAAGCCCCCGGTCAGACCCCACATCATCACCGCCGCGGCCGCCGGCGCCGCCAGCAGGTTGGCGGGCAGCGCCGCCACGGGCAGCCCGCCGAAGACCGGGATCACCAGCGGCGCCACCGCCAGCTGCGCCGCCGCGGTGACCGCCAGAGCTTGCGCCAGCGGCCGCGGCCCGCCGATCCGCTCGGCCAGGCGCGGCGCCCAAAAGAGGATCCCCGCCGAGGCTGCCACCGAGAGACGGAACGCCAGGGAGTGGACCAGCAGCGGCTGAGCGACCAGGAGCCCCGCAACGGCGAGGGCCAGGATGCGCCGCCCCGAGACGCGTCGCCCCGCCAGCCAGACGCTCACCGCCACGGCCGCCATGACCGTCGCTCGCAGCACCGACGGCTCGAACCGGGTGACGGTGGCGAAGAGGCCGAGCACCGCCAAGGTCGCCAGCCATCGACCCCACAGGCCGAGCCGCACCACCACAGGCTGCACCACGAGCAGCACGAAGGCCACATTCTGGCCGGACACCGCCAGCAGGTGGGTCAGCCCGGCCCCCCGGAAGTCGTCCGCGGTGAGCGGCGACCGGTCGCGGTCGTCACCCAGCACGAGCCCGCTGAACAGCGCCCGCTGATCGTCGGGAAGCGAGGCGGCGCCGCGCGCTAGCACGCCCCGCAGGGCGTTGGCGAGCCGGTAGTGCGGCGCGCCCGGGTGGACGTCGCCAACCTCGCTGAGGGTGAGGCGCCCGACCGCCCCGGCACCTGCCAACCGCGGGGAGTAGCCCGCCGCTTGCGCCACCCGGCCGGCGACCTCGACGCGCTGTCCCGCCGCCAGCCTCGACAGCCGGGCGCCGGCCCCGCCCCAGCCCCACACCTCCATGCGGCCCCGGGGCGTGTCGGCCACGGCGCGGGTCGCCCCGTTGCGCTCGGTGGGATCGGACACCAGCACGATTCGGCCCTGCAGGCGACCCGGCTCGACGGCGGCGCTGAGGTCAGAGACTGCCGCCGCGGCGCCGAACGACGCCAACATGGCCGCGGCGGCACAGAGCAGCAGCGGCCGTCGCAGTGCTAAGGCGCCCAGCACGCAGCCGAGCGCCACGAGCCGCGGCCCCGGCACCGCCGCTGCCGCGCCGGCTGCCGCGCCGGCGGCGAGCAGGTAGGTCCAGCGATCCGACATCAACCCCGCGGGCTTCGCTCCCGTTGGCGGCGGCACCTGTCGCCGCCAACTGCCCGGCAGCGCCCCCGCCGCAGACTCGGCGCGCTCGCTCACTGGCCAGCGGTGACGAGGTCGGCGATGCGGCTGAGCTTCACCGGGCCGATCCCGGTGACCTCCTGCAGCGACTCGACGCTCGGGAACGGCCCCTCCTCGCTGCGGTGGGCGATGATGGCCGCCGCGGTGACCGGGCCGATCCCCGGCAGCGACTCGAGTTCGGCGGCGTCGGCCGTGTTCAGATCGACCGGCGCTCCCGGCGTCTCCTCGCTGTCGGGCGGTGCGGGCGGAGCTTCCACGATGTCCAGCTCCGCCGGCGGTTCCTGGCCGTGAGCCGGGACGTGTACGCGGGCGCCGTCGGTCAGCGGCGCCGCCAGGTTGATCCCGTCGAGGTCGGCGCCGTCGCCGGGACCGCCCGCAGCCTCCAGCAGATCGACGACCCGCGCCGTGGCCGCCAGCCGGTAGACGCCCGGGCGCGCCACCGCGCCGGCGGCGTGGACCACGATCTCGGCCTGCTGCGGCACCGCGGTGCCCGCGGGTACCGGGGTCGGCGCCACGGCGCTGGCCCGCGGGAGCACCACGGCCGCGTCGCGCGGCTCAGACCGCAGGGCCAGGCAGCCCCCGACAGCCACGAGTGCCACCGCTGCCACACCGGCCGCCGCCCGCCAGGAGACAGCCTCGAGCCATCGCCTCGGTCGCTCCCAGGCATCGGACGTAGCCGGCTCCACAACCAGACTGTCTACCGTAAAACGCATCTATTTCAATATGTTTCTTGTGATTCAATTGTCTCCAAGACGAGCCGACGGGTGACGGGCCGCCAAGGCCGCGTCGGTCACCGGGGCAGCCGTCCCCCGGCTCGCCGCCCGCCCCCGCAGTAGCGTGAAGAATCCCCATGAGCACCGTCGCAGCCGCCGCCGCTCCCGAAGGCATAGAGGCCGAGGCGGTGACGGCCTGGTTCGCCCGGCACGTACACGACGCCCGGTCGCCGCTGAGCTTCTCGCTGATCGAGGCAGGCCACTCCAACATGACCTTCGTGGTGACCGACTCCGCCGAGCAGCGCTGGGTGCTGCGCCGGCCGCCGCTGCACACCGTGCTGGCGACCGCCCACGACATGGGCCGCGAGCACCGTGCGATCGCCGCGTTGCACCCCGAAGGGTTCCCGGTGCCGCGCCCGCTGGGGCTGTGCGCCGATCCCGCGGTGAACGGCGCCCCCTTCTACGTCATGGAGCACGTCGAGGGCTCGGTGATCCGCGACGCCGACGACGCCGTCGCCCTGTCCCGGCGCACTCGGCGCGCGCTCAGCGGTTCGCTCGTGGACACACTCGCCCGACTGCACAGCTTCGACGCCGACGCCGTCGGCCTCGGCGACCACGGTCGGCGCGACGGCTACGTGGCCCGACAGCTACGCCGCTGGCTGCGGCAGGTCAACGACACCGACGCCGAGGGGCGCCCTCAGATACGCGCCGTGCATGATCGTCTCGCCGCCCGTGTTCCCCCCCAGACCAGCACCGGCATCGTTCACGGCGACTATCGGCTCGACAACTGCATCGTCGGTCGCGACGGCACGGTGCGGGCGGTCCTGGACTGGGAGCTCTGCACCCTCGGCGACGTGATGGCCGACGTTGCGATGCTGCTCACCTATTGGAGCGAGCCCGGCGAGGAGTGCCAAGCCCTGGACAACGCTCCCACGGCCGTCGAGGGCTTCTGCTCGCGGGCCGAGCTGCTCGAGGCGTACGCCGCGGCCTCGGGGCGCTCCCTTGAGCGGATCGACTTCTACCTGGCGTGGGGCGCCTGGCGCTTGGCGTGCATCCTCGTCGGCGTGCAGGCGCGCTACCTGGCCAGCGCCATGGGCCACAAGGCCCCCCGGGAGGGCATCGAGACCTTCGGGGACCGCATCGACGGCCTCTTGGCCCGCGCCGCGCACCACGCCTCGCGGGTGGCCTGAGACGCCGAGAGCCGCGGACTCTCCCGGCTGATCCCTGCCTGCCAAGTCCACAGAACAGGAGCCAGCCATGCGCTTGGACGGCGCCTTCGGATCGGATCCGACCACCGCAGCCAGCCGCGCCCGGCAACTCGAAACGGCAGGCTACGACGGAGGCTGGACCAGCGAGACAGCGCACGACCCCTTCCTGCCGCTGGTGACGGCAGCGGCGCACACCACGCGCCTCGGGCTCGGCACCAACGTCGCCGTGGCCTTCGCCCGCAGCCCCATGACGGTGGCGCATTCGGCCTGGGACCTGCAGCTGCTCGCCGAGGGCCGGTTCATCCTGGGGCTGGGCTCTCAGATCAAGGCGCACATCACGCGCCGCTTCAGCATGCCCTGGTCGCGCCCGGCGGCTCGCATGGAGGAGTACATCAGGGCTCTGGGCGCCATCTGGGACTCCTGGGAGAGCGGCCAGCGGCTGAACTTCCGCGGCGACTTCTACCAGCACACCCTCACGAACCCGAACTTCGTGCCGAAGCCGCAGCCGCACGGGCGCCCCAAGGTCTACCTGGCGGCGGTGGGACCGCGCATGACCAAAGCCGCGGGCCGGGCAGCCGACGGGCTGCTGTGCCACGGGTTCACCACCGCCGACTACCTGCGAGACGTCACGCTGCCGGCGCTGCGCCAAGGAGAGGCCGACGCCGGCCGGCCCGAGCCGGTGCAGGTCTCGCTGCTGGCGATGACCGTGGCGGCCGACACCGCCGAGGCCTTCGAAGCGCAGTGCAACGCCGTGCGCAGGGAGATCGCCTTCTACGGATCCACGCCCGCGTACCGGAGCGTGTTGGAGCATCACGGCTGGGGCGACGCCCAGGGCGAGCTTCACGCCCTGTCGATGCAGGGACGCTGGAACGAGATGGCAGCGGTGATCGACGACGTGATGCTGCGCACCTTCGCCGCGGTCGGCACGCCCGCCGAAGCCGCCGCCATCCTGGCCGAGCGCTACGGCAACTCAGCGGACCGGCTCACCCCGGTGGGGGCTCACACCGATGGTGACGGCGCAGAGACGCCCGCCTCGCTGGCGCTGCTGCGGTGTCTGCGCGACGCCTTGGGGCGCCCGGACCGCTAGAGGACCAGGTTGACCAGCTTGGGCGGGCGGGCGATGACCCGCCGAGGGCTGGCGCCGTCGAGGTGGCGCTGCACCCGCTCAGAGGCCAGGGCGCACCGCAGAGCTTCCGTCTCGTCGATGGCGGCGTCCACCTCGAGGCGGTCGCGCACCTTGCCGTTGACCTGCACTACCAAGGTCACCCGCTCGGCTGCCAGCTTCGCCGCCTCGGCCACCGGCCAGGCCTCAGTGTGGATGTGGCGACCGCAGCGGCGCTCCCAGAGTTCGGCGGTGATGTGGGGCACCATCGGGGCCATGACCAGCAACAGGCGGTCCAGCGCCCCGTCGAGCGTCTCGCCGTGGGGACCCTCAGGCGCCGAGACGTAGCGGTACAACTCGTTGGTGTACTCCATGCAGGCCGCCACGGCGGTGTTGTACGACCAGCGATCGAAGTCCCTCCTCACGCGGTCTACCAGCCGGTGGGCGCCGCGGTCGATCTCGAGATCGGCGGCGGTTAGCGCGCCGGAGCGCGCCGCTGAGGCGGGGTGCGCCTCGCCGGCTGCGAGCCGCCAGACGCGCCCGAGGAACTTGGCGCAGCCGTCGATCCCGAAGTCCTCCCAGTCCACGTCGTCCTGGGGCGGCTTCACCTGGAGGTGCGCCAAGCGCAGGGCGTCGGCGCCCTGGCGGTCGAGGATCTCCTCTGGCGCCACGAGGTTGCCCCTGCTCTTGGACATCTTGGCGCCGCCGAGGCGGATCATGCCCTGGGTGAACAGCCGGGCGAACGGCTCGCTCAGGCCCGCCGGCGCCACGCCGATGTCGGCCAACGCCTTGGTGAAGAACCGGGCGTACATGAGGTGCAGGATGGCGTGCTCGATCCCTCCGATGTACTGGTCCACCGGCAGCCAGCGCGCCGCCGCCTCCGCCGAGAACGGCGCTCGGTCGTTCGCCGGGTCGGCGAAGCGCAGGAAGTACCACGACGAGTCGACGAACGTGTCCATGGTGTCGGTCTCGCGCCGCGCCGGGCCGCCGCAGGCCGGACAGGAGGCCGCCAGGAAGCCCTCGTGGGCATTCAGCGGCGACTGCCCCGTCGGCTGGAAGTCCACGTCGTCGGGCAGCAGGATCGGCAGTTCCTCTGCGGGCACCGGCTGGTAACCGCACGCCTCACAGCGCACCATCGGGATGGGACAGCCCCAGAAGCGTTGGCGCGACACCAGCCAGTCGCGCAGCCGGTAATTCACCTTGCGCCGCCCCAGGCCCTGCGACTCCAGCCAGTCGGCGGCCCGCTCGATGGCGGCCGCCACCCCCAGGCCGTCAAGCCAGTCGCTGTTGATCGACGGCCCGTCGCCGGGATAGGCCTCGCCGTCGAAACCCTCCGGCGGCTCGACGGTCCGCAGGATCGGCAGGCCGTGGGCCACGGCAAACTCCCAGTCCCGCTGGTCCTCGCCGGGCACGCCCATGATCGCACCGGTGCCGTAGGTCATCAGCACGTAGTCGGCGAGGAAGAGCGGGACGGCCTGACCGGTGAAGGGGTTGATCACCGACGTGCCGCAGGCCACCCCCCGCTTGTCGAGGCGACCTTCGGCGGACAGGCGCTGCAGCTCGCTGCGGTCCGCCGCCTCCCGGCAGAACGCCGCCACGGCGGGTCGCTGCGCGGGCGACGTGAGCTCGGCGACCCGGGGATGCTCGGGGGAGAGCACCGCGTAGGTGATGCCGAAACCGGTGTCGGGACGAGTCGTGAACACCTGGATCGGCGCCACGTCGGCTCGGGGTCGTCCCTCGGCGTCGGCGATGGGAAGGGCGAGCTCAGCGCCCGCCGAGCGCCCGATCCAGTTGCGCTGCATGTTCTTGACGCGTTCGGGCCAGTCGATGGAGTCGGTGTCGTCCAGGAGGCGCTGCGCGTAAGCGGTGATGCGGAAGAACCACTGCGCCAGCTCGCGGTCCTCGACGGGATCCCCCGAGCGTTCGCACGTGCCGTCGGGCAGCACTTGCTCGTTGGCCAGCACGGTCCGGCATCCCGTACACCAGTTGACCGGCGCCTCGGCCCGGTACGCCAGGCCGGCCTCGTAGAGCTTCAAGAAGATCCACTGCGTCCAGCGGATGTACTCGGGGTCGTGGCTGCACAGGACGCGGCGCCAGTCGTAGACCGCCCCGATGCGCTGCAGCGAGGAGGAGAGCTCGGCGATGCGCGCCTCGGTGAAGGTGCGGGGATGCTCGCCGGTGCGGATGGCGGCGTTCTCCGCCGGCAGACCGAAGCTGTCGAAGCCGATGGGCGACAGCACGCCGTCGCCCAGCATCGTGCGATAACGCACTAGCAGGTCGCCGAAGGTGTAGTTCCGGACGTGGCCCATGTGCGCCGGCCCGCTGGGATAGGGGTACATGGACAGCACGTAGAAGCCCGGGCGCGAATCGTCGTTGTCGATCTCGTAAGTTCCCTCGTCGCGCCAACGCCGCTGCCAGCGGCCCTCGACGGCCCCTGGGTCGTAACGATTCTGGTCGTAGCGATCCGGGTCGTCGCGGCGCTGGTCGTCGCGGTCCGGCACGCCCCGATGCTAGGTGGCCACAGCGGCGTTCAGTCGCGCCGCGCCCCCTCGCGGCAGACAGACGGCGGCGTGCTTGGTAGCCTGATTTAGCCGGGGCTATAGCTCAGTTGGCTAGAGCGCTGCCATGGCATGGCAGAGGTCACGGGTTCGAGTCCCGTTAGCTCCACCGCACGGCGTGCTGGGCTCGGCCCCAGCAGATCGATGCTGGCGTTGAGTACGTCTGCCCAGGAACGTAACTGATGCTGTCTGTGGCGAACGGCCCCCGGCTTCAGACCGTCGCCAGCCGGTCGGCCAGCAGCGCTAGGCGGTCTTCGGGGGCGGTGGCTGACACCCGGATGTGGCCCGCGCCGGCGGTCCCGTAGAACTCACCGGGGCTGACCAGCATCCCCGCCTCGGCGGCCAGTCGCTCCGCCAACGCCCAAGCGTCGCCGTCGGGCGCGGCCACCCAGAGGTAGAAGGCGCCGGCCGGCAGGGGCGCTCGCAGCCCGAGGCCCTCCAGCAGGCTCGACAGCAGCTCCAGCCGACGCCGGTAGCGCCGCCGCTGCGCCTCGACGTGGGCGTCGTCGTTCAGCGCCGCAGCCGCGGCGGCCTGCACGGGACCGGGCACCATGAGCCCGAGATGCCGACGGGCCTGCGCCAGGAAGCCGACCAACTCGGCGTCGCCGGTGTAGAAGCCGGCGCGCATCCCGGCGAAGTTGGAGCGCTTGGAGAGCGAGTGCAGGCAGACCACGCCCTCGGCGCCGTGGGCCAGGATCGTGTGACCCCGCAGGGGCGGCCCCTGCGGGGGGCGATCCCAGACGAACTCGACGTAGCACTCGTCGCTGCACACCACGACGCCCCGCTGGCGCCCCCAAGCCGCCACGGCGCCCAAGTCCGCGAGCGCCCCGGTGGGGTTGGCGGGCGAGTTGACCCACAGGCAGATCGCCCGGTCGGCGTCGCTGGGGTTGATCGCCGCCAAGTCGAGCTGACCGTCGGCGGCTAGGGGCACAGCGAGGGCCCGCAGGCCCGCCAGCGCGGCCCCCATCGCGTAGGTGGGATACGCCACCGCCGGAAACAGGACGGTGTCGCCCTCCTGGCCTTGCAGCTGCAGCAGGCGCGGCAGGGTGGCGACGAGCTCTTTGGTGCCCACGCACGCCGCCACGTCGTCGGCGGCCACCTCGGCGCCGCAGCGCCGCGCCAGCCAGTCGGCGGCGGCGGCCCGGAACGCCGGCGTGCCCACCGACCTGGGATACGCGGCCTCGGCGCCGGATCCGCCCAGCGCCGCCACCGCGGCCGGCGGCGGAGGGTCGCACGGGTCGCCGAGCGAGAGGTCCACGCAGCCCCCGGCGTGCTGGTTGGCCACCGCCCGGAGCCGCACGAGTCGGTCGTACGGGTAGGCCTCGAGGGCTGCGGCACCCCTCACCGCGCACTGACCCCTAGAACTGGCCGTCCGGCGACGGGCAGGCGAAGTCGGCGAAGCGGGCCGCGGAGGCGGCGTCGATGCGCACGCGGAAGCGCATCCCGTCGGCCGTGGCGGTCTCGGCGAGCACCTGCGAGGCGCGGTGCAGCCCCGCCATCACCTCCCCGCGGGAGAACGGCACCACGAACTCCGCCGTGGCTGACGCGGCCCGCAGCCGGTCGCCGATCACCGCGGTGAGGTGCTCCAGTCCGGCGCCGGTCACCGCCGAGGTCGCCACGCTGCCCGGGTGGGCGGCCAGCAGGTGCCCGACGCCGTCGGCGGCGTCGAGCTTGTTGAAGACCAGCAACTCGGGCACCTCGGCGGCGCCGATGCGCTCCAGCACCTCCCGCACCGCCTCCACCTGCGCTTCGCAATCGGCGGCGGAGGCGTCCACCGCATGCACCAGCAGGTCGGCGTCGACAGCGACTCCGAGCGTGGGGATGAACGCCTCCACGAACTCGTGCGGCAGCTTGCGCACGAACCCCACCGTGTCCACCAGCAGCACCGTCTCACCTCCGGGCAGGTCCAGCCGCCGCGTCAGCGCGTCGAGCGTGGCGAACAAGCGATCCTCCACATGGGCCTGCGCGCCGCAGAGCGCGTTCAGCAGGCTGGACTTGCCGGCGTTCGTGTAGCCGACGATGGCGACGGTGGACTGCGCCGAGCGCTGGCGGCGTCGGGCCTGCACGCCGCGATGGCGGCGGATGCCGCGCAGCTTGGCCTCCAGGGTGCTGATGCGGCGCAGCAGCCGGCGGCGGTCCACCTCGAGTTGGGTCTCGCCGGGGCCGCGGGTGCCGATCCCGCCGGCCTGCTGGCTGAGCCGGTGGCCCGAGCCGCGCAGGCGGGGCAGCCGGTAGCGCAGCTGCGCCAGCTCCACCTGCACCTTGCCTTCGGTGCTGGAGGCGTTCTGGGCGAAGATGTCCAAGATGACCGCCGTGCGGTCGATGGCGGTGCGTCCGAGGATCCCTTCGAGGTTGAACTGCTGGGCGGGGCTCAGCTCGTCGTCGAAGACCACGGTGTCGGCGTCGTGCCGCTCGGCGATGTCGCGGATCTCGGCCGCCTTGCCGCGCCCCACGTAGGTTGCGGGGTCGATGCGCTCTCGCCGCTGCACGACGCGCTGAACCGGGTCGGCGCCGGCGGTCTCCACCAGCCGGGCCAGCTCATCGAGGGACTCCTCCACGTCGGCGGTCGTCTGGGCCGCTGCGGCCACGCCCACCAGCACGATCTGCTCGCGGAACGCCCGGTCGATGAACCCGCCGGCCTCGCCGCCGAACTCGCCGAACGCCCCCCGGTGGGTATCGGCGCGGTCGTGGGCCGGGTCGGTCACGAAGTACCGCCCGCGTCCGGCAGCGCAGGCTCGGGAGCCTCGACGTCGGCCACATAGATCACCGGGGCATGCAATTCGACGCCGCTGCCCACGCGCACCTCCGCAGTCCCTCCGGGCATCTCCACCTGCACTGTCTGCTCGACGAGTCCCCAGCGGTGCAGCCGCCACGCCACCGCAGCAGCACCGCTGCCACAGGCTGATGTGATGCCCACACCCCGCTCGAAGACGCGCATGCGCACCAGCGAGCGGTCCACCACGGCCACCGCCTCGAAGTTCACCGGATGTAGCCGCTCCTGCAGGGTGGACCCGACCGGCTCCAACACCAACTCCTCGAGGTGGTGTACGGAATCCAGCAGCACCACGACGTGCGGGTTGCCGATTGACACCCACCCGACCCGGGATACCGCCGGCGCCAAGTCGGCCAGAATCTCGCCGGCGCGACCGGTCTGATCGTCGTCCTCGCTCGCCCGTCCCAGGTCGATGCCGGCGCGGCTGCGGATACGGCCGAAAGCGGCCCCCGCATCGTCGGCGTCGGCGAAGCGCGAGCTCCCGATGGAGACCCTGCGCTCCCCGGCCGCCGTGTCGATGAGCACCTCGGCCTCGTCGCGCCCGGCGCGCAGCGTCAGTGCCTGAGCCAGGCAGGCCAGGCCATTGCCGCTCACCTCCGCCTCGCCCCCGTCGGCGTTGTAGAGGCGCATCTCGGCGCGCAGGGGATCCTCGCTTGAACCGGCACCCGAGCCGGCTGCGTCGCCGTGAGCCCGGGCCCACATGATCCCGTCCGCGCCAATGCCGCGGGTGCGGTCGCACGTGCCGCGCACCCAGCCGGGCGGGCAGGGGGCCTCGTCGGGCTCGAGGCGCACGAGGAAGTCGTTGCCGAAGACGTGGTGCTTGGTCAGGTGCATCGGTCGAATGTCCTCAAGGGGCGGGAACACCCCCACGCGCGCTCATCGAGTCGGTTCAGATCCGGGATCGCTCGAATACCTCCATGAGGTCACCGAAGACCTCCCACGGATCCTCCTGGACATCCAGCCACGTTATGCGAGGATCACGGCGGAACCAGCGTTCCTGGCGTCGGGCGAAGCGGCGGGTGCGTTGCACCGCCTCCTCGATCGCCTCGGCCAGGCTGCAGCGACCGTCGAGATGGTCGAGCAGCTCCCGGTAGCCGAGCGCCTGACGGGCGGTACGCGACAGGGGCATCGGGGCATCTCGGAGCCTCCGCACCTCGTCGAGGAATCCGGCGTCCAGTTGCTCTCGAAAACGCTCGGCGATGCGCGCATCCAGCAGCGGCCGGGGCAGCCTCAGCCCGACCTGGGTGAAGAGGGTGGGGCCGTAGCTACTGAGCCCCTGCCCGTAGGACGAGAAGCGCCGGCCGCTGCCGACTGTGACCTCGAGGGCGCGGATGATGCGGCGGCGATTCACCGGACCGGTGCGCTCGGCGGCGAGGGGATCGCAGCCCTTCAGTCGCTCGAGAAGAACCGTTGTGTCGGGCTCCGCCTCCAGCTCGGCCCGCACATCCGGATAGGCGCCGGGGATCTCCAGATCATCCACGACGGCGCGGGCGTAGAGCCCCGTCCCACCGACCGCCACCAGCGAGGTGCCGCGGGCGACGTGCGTGTGGACCAGCGGGCGGACGACCGCCAGGTACTCCCCCACGGAATAGTCGCTTGCGGCGTCCACCAGATCGATGCCGTGACAACGGACTCCGCCCGCCTCCTCGGCGGTGGGGGTGCCGGTGCCGATGTCCATGTGCCGGTACACGGCCATCGAGTCCATCGACAGCAACTCGGCGGGCGGCCGCCTGCGGGTGAGCTCGGCCGCCAGCATCGACTTGCCCGAGGCTGTCGGGCCGACGATGGCGAGCCGGGCCCAGTACCCGTCGTTCTTCCCGTTGACCATCCGCGGCGCGTGCCGTTCAGGCCGCGACCACCGGGATGCGTTCGCGGCGCACCGGGGTGGCGCGTACGGCCACGAGTTCGCCAAGCAGGTAGTGCGCCCCTGCACCGGTGACGTCCACGTCCACAAAGGAGCCCGGACGCAGCGGCGCCGTCGCCGCGAAATGCACCAGCTTGTTCTGGCGGGTGCGCCCGCTGGTGAGCTCGGGACGGGTCTTGCTGGGTCCCTCCACGAGCACCTCCTCGCGGCGCCCCAGGCGCGCCTCGTGTCGCTGCCTGCCCGACCGCTCCACGACGGCGCGCAGGCGCTCGTAGCGCTCGGTCACTTCCTCGGGATCCACGAACTTGCCGGTCATGGCGGCGGCCTCGGTGCCGGGGCGAGGCGAGAACACGAACGTGAAGGCGCTGTCGAAGGCGGCCTCGGCCACCACGGCGAGGGTCTCGGCGAAGTCCTGCTCGGTCTCGCCGGGGAAACCCACGATGATGTCGCTAGTGACCGCTAGGTCGGGAATCTCCCGGCGAGCCGCCGCTAGGCGTTCGAGGTAGCGCTCCGCGGTGTAGCCCCGGTGCATGGCGGCGAGGACGGCGTCGCTGCCGGACTGCAGCGGCAGGTGCAGGTGCTCGCACACCGCCGGGGTCTCCGCCATCGCCGCGATCGTCTCGGGGCGCAGGTCCTTGGGGTGCGGGCTGGTGTAGCGGACCCGCCGGATCCCCTCGACGGCACCGACGGCACGCAGCAGCTCGGCGAACAGGGGGCGCAGCGGCACTCGCTCCCCGGCCCGCCGGCGCGCCAGGGCCAGGTCACGGCCGTAGGAGTTGACGTTCTGGCCCAGCAGCGTGACCTCCACGACGCCCTCGGCTCCCAGCCCGCGCACCTCGGCCAGCAGCGACTCGAATGGCCGGCTGATCTCGGGGCCGCGCACGGCCGGCACGATGCAAAAGGCGCAGGAATTGTCGCAGCCGACCTGGATGGTCACCCAGGCCGAGTGCGGCAGGTCACGACGAACGCCCAGCGCAGAGGGAAACGCCTCGGCGTCAGCGCGGACCGTCTCGGAGAGGATCTCCACGATCGGCCCGTCCTGGCGCGCCCGCGCCAGCAGCTCGACGGCCCGGTCCGTGTTGTGCGTGCCGAAGACCACATCCACGTGCGGCGCCCGGGCGCGGACCGTGTCTTGGTCCTTCTGGGCGAGGCACCCACCGACGGCGATCTGCACCTCAGGGCGCGAACGCTTCAGGGCCTTCAGTCCTCCCAGGTAGGCGTACAGCTTCTGGTCGGCCTTCTCCCGGATGCAGCAGGTGTTCACGACGACCACATCCGCTTCCTCAGGCGCCCCGGCGGCGCTCAGACCGTCAGCCTCGAGCAGACCGGCGACGCGCTCGGAATCGTGCTCGTTCATCTGGCACCCGAACGTGCGGATGAAGTACCGCCTCTGGCCGCTCACCTGCCCAATCGTAGAGGCAGCTACCGGGGGGCCGCGACCTCCTCGCCCGCTGGCTGCGTCTCGGCTTCCTCGCTGGCCTGCGGCAGCAGCTGGCCGGTGACCTTGCCGGCCATCTCCAGCATCAGGGCCGGGTTCTCCCGCAAGAAGGCCTTGACGTTCTCGCGCCCTTGGCCGATCTGGTCGCCCTCGTAGGTGTACCAGGCCCCCGACTTCTTCACGATGTTCAGGGTCACGGCCAAGTCCAGCACCGAGCCCTCCCGGCTGATGCCCTGGGAGTACATGATGTCGAACTCGGCGGTGCGGAACGGCGGCGCCGTCTTGTTCTTGACCACCCGGACGCGGGTGCGGTTGCCGACCGCCTCGGCACCGTTCTTGATGGACTCGATGCGGCGGATGTCGAGGCGGACCGAGGAGTAGAACTTCAGCGCCCGCCCGCCGGGGGTGGTCTCCGGCGAGCCGAACATCACCCCGATCTTCTCGCGCAGCTGGTTGATGAAGATGCACAGCGAGCGGGTCTTGTTCAAGTTGGCGGTGAGCTTGCGCAGGGCTTGGGACATCAGCCGAGCCTGCAGACCCACATGGGTGTCGCCCATCTCGCCCTCGATCTCGGCCCGGGGCGTCAGCGCGGCCACCGAGTCGATCGCCACCACATCGATGGCGCCTGAGCGGACCAGCACGTCGGCTATCTCCAGGGCCTGCTCGCCGGTGTCGGGCTGAGAGATCAGCATCTCGTCCACGTCTACCCCGATGGCCCGGGCGTAGACCGGGTCGAGCGCGTGCTCGGCGTCGATGTAGGCACACACCCCGCCGGTGCGCTGCGCCTCGGCCACGACGTGCAGCGCCAGCGTGGTCTTGCCGGAGGACTCGGGTCCGAAGATCTCCGTGACCCTCCCCCGGGGCAGACCGCCGATCCCGAGGGCCACATCGAGGGCCAGCGCCCCGGTGGACACAGCCTCGATCTGCGTGACACCCTTCTCGCCCATCCGCATGATGGCGCCCTTGCCGAAGTTCTTCTCTATTTGGCGGAGGGCCAAGTCCAGCGCCTGCTCGCGGACCCTGCCGTTGGTTTCGGTCGTCATCGGTTCATGACCTCCTAGGTAGTTTGCTCTCCGGCAGCCACCGGCGCCGGCTGGATTGATGCTTCGGGGCAAGCCCGTCACTGCACACTCTGCCGAGGGGGTGTGACACCCCTCTGTGCCAGCGGGTTATGTCGG
>VXNF01000037.1 GCA_009840735.1 Acidimicrobiia bacterium
ACGATGTCGTCGGCGTGGCTGTCGTCCTTGGCGAAGATCAGCGTCTTGGGGATGTGCTTCAGTCGGCCGTTCTCCAGCACGATGCGGTCACCGAACATGGTCGGCATCGAGTCGCGCAGCGTGGCGATGACGGTCCGGATCTGGTCGGGGGCGACGACCTTGCGGTCGAGGTCGGCAGCGTCGTAGTCGAGGTCGTCGTCCATGCGGTCGAAGCGCTGCTCGCGGGTCTCGCGGTCCCTGAACTCCGTAACCATGCCGGCGTCGACCGTGCCGCCCGTTTCGCTGATCTCGGTACGGATGCGGAACACGTCGAAGTCCACGTTCACCCGGTCGGCGACGGCGCGCTCGTGGCCGTACTCCATGACCAGGTTCTGATCGAAGAAGCCGAGCGTCTGCTTGCCGGGCGTAGCGGTCAGCCCGACGAGGAAGGCGTCGAAGTATTCGAGCACCTGGCGCCACACGCCGTAGATCGACCGGTGGCACTCGTCGATGATGATCACGTCGTAGGACTCGATCGGCACGGCCGGGTTGTAGACGACCTCCACCGGGTCTCGGGGCGCCATGTCGAAGCCGGACCGCTCATCGAGGCCCTCGTCGAGTTCCTCGCCCTGCAGGATCGAGTAGATGCGCTGGATGGTGGACACGTACACCTTCGTGGCCGACTCGTCACTCATGTCGAGCCGGGAGGATTCGAGGAAGCGGACGTTGTAGAGCTCGGTGAACTTCCTGCGGTCGTCGGGCGTCTCGAACCCCTGGAACTCCCGGACCGCCTGGCGGCCCAGGTTGGCCCGATCCACCAGGAACAGGACTCGTTGCGCGCCGGCGTGGCGGAGAAGCCGGTAGACGGCGTTGGCCGCTGTGAACGTCTTGCCCGACCCAGTGGCCATCTGGACCAGCGCCCTGGGCCGGTTCGCCTGGAACGATGCCTCAAGGTTGCGGATCGCCTCCGCCTGCGCCGACCAGAGTCCGACTGGGTCCAACTCGGGTAGCCGCCGGACCCCGCCTCGCAATGTGGCCCAGTTCTCGGAGGGCTCCCGGTCCTCGAGGCGGGCGTGCTCCTGCCGCCAGCGGGCGAACGTCTCGGGCCGATGGAACGTGAACACCCGCCGTGACGCCGGGTCGGGGTCCAGTCCGCACGTGAACCGGGTGTCGACACCGGTCGACTCGTAGCCGAACGGCAGAGCCTCGTCGACGAGGAACGCCGGAAGTTCGTGCGGGAAGCTCGTCTGATACCTGAGGGTCTGCCATTCGACACCGGTGAGCGTCGTGCCGGCCTTCTTCGCCTCGATCACCCCGACGGCCTGGCCGTCCACGAACAGCACGTAGTCGGCCCGCCCCGCAGTGGTGGGCATCTCCCGCACCGCCACACCCTGGGCCTCGCGCACGGCAGCGTGGTGGTAGTCCTGCACCGTCCAGCCACACGCCTCGAGCTGCGCGTCGATCTTCACCCGGGCGCGCTGCTCGGCAGACAGGATGTCGAACGAATCACCCGCCATAACGCCACATTGTGGGCCATACCCACCCACTCAACACACTCGGGGTCGAGGGCCGGGCTGAGGGCTGACCCCTCGACGCCTTGGGGCACCGGGACGCCGCCGCGCTGCGGTGAGACACAGGAGCGTCGCCGGCCAGGCGATTACCTCGGTGTCGGGCCGGGGAAGAACGGCCACGACGCCGAGGCGGCGTGCGGATGGCTCGTCACGTTCCCGGCGCTCACGCCGGCTCGACGGTCGGAATGGCGATGCGCTCGTCGTCGAACACGGCGACGAGTTCGAGCCGGCCACCCATGCTTTCGACCACCGAGCGCCACGTCGACAGGAGATTGTCGCCGGCGGCCTCCATCGCCGAGATCGACGCCTGGGCCTTCTCGAGACGCTCGGCGAGTTCGACCTGCGTGAGTTCGCGATGTCGACGGAGTTCCGCGAGGTTGAAAGCCACAGCGTCAGCGCGCGCTTCTTCCTTGATGGCGTCGATGCGGGCCCGACGTTCGGGGCTGATGTCGCCAACGATGTCGGCGAACCGGCGATGTCCCATGTCGTGCTCCCGTCCTATCAGATGTCGTCGAGGAGGCCCTGTGCCTTCAGATCTGCGAGGTAATCCTCGTAGAGCCGCTCCGCTCGGGGGATGGCCGTTGCGTACCATTTCGCCCACTGCCCGCTCTTGTCGCCGCCAAGGAGCAGGATCGCTTCACGACGGGGATCGAAGATGAACAGCACCCGGCAATGCTTGGCCACGCCTCTGGGCCGTAACTCCTTCATGTTGTGGTACTTCGAGCCCCTGACCCGGTCGGCGTGTGGCCGATCGAGCCCCGGGCCATGTTCCGCGAGAAGCTCAACAACAGCGATGACCTCATCCTGTTCGGCAATGTCGAGAGTTCCGTACCAGGCGGCGAACTCGTCGGTGCCGTTGATCTCCCATGTCACATCTTGAATATAGTAGTAAACCTATATAGATCCAACTCTATAAGAGGGGCGGACGCGGCGCAGCGACTCCGCCAACAGTTCGTGATGGCCTACCCACGCTGCCTCGCCGGTGAAGTGCCCCGCCACGTCAAGGCGCCGTTAGGGCCTGCCGACGGCGGTCGGCGTTGCGATATGAGCGGCTGTTGCTCTATCTCAGACCACGGGAGCATGCGGCTCGACGCGCGCCGGCCGGCCCGGGATCGTGCCTTCCTCACGGGTGCTGCGCCGGTGGATCACGCCGAACAGGGTGGCGACGAGAACCGCGGCGGCTGTCAGGGTGAGCAGGCTGGCGGCGAAGCCTCCGCTGGCGTCGGCGATGGCGCCCACGGCGAACGGACCGCCGAAGCCGCCGATCTCCCCGGCGGTGAAGAACAGGCCGCTGGCGATGCCCA
>VXNF01000072.1 GCA_009840735.1 Acidimicrobiia bacterium
ACCGACCACGCCTTGGCCCCTTGTCTCGTGGGCACGGATATGTGTATCACACACCGGTGGTCGGCGGGGCAAGTTCGGCCGGTGGCGGTGGCGCGGATGCAGACGGCTCAGCCGCCGGAGTCGGCGATGGCGGCTCGGGCGAAGTCGGCGGCGCGAGCAGGGGTGGCGGTTCGGGGGACGGCGCCGCCGGGTCCGCGTCCGGCGGCGGCGGGTTCGGGAGCCCTCCAGATGGTGATGCGCCGCTACCCGTGTCGGTGGGAGGTGTGGGAGAACGGGACGGCGACTGCGTGGGCGGCGGCGCCTCGGTGCCTTCCTCCCGCGCCGGCGAGGAGCGCTCGTCGGGGACAAGCGGCGCCACGGTCGCCTCGTCGGACTCACCGTCCGGATCTCCCTCGCCGCCCTGGGTCAGCACCAACGGCAGCGCCACCGAGAGTGCCACCGCTGCACCCGTTAGCACCCAGGCGCGGCCCCGCGGGCCGCTGAGCAACGCGACGGCGCGGCGGATGCGAGATGTGGGTGCCCCGGCAGGCTCCAGTCGCCTTCGGTCAGGGACTCCCGTGTAGCCACGACCGCCGCCGCTGACGCCTGGGGACCGTGAGGTTCCCCCGGCCGCGGGAGGCGGTGGCGGTCGTCTCCCCCTTCGGGGCCTCGGCGGTGCTTTGCGGGTGGGTGGCTCGGGCCGCGGCGGCGGCTGCGCCGTCCCGGCGCCGGACGCCTCCTGCGCACCGGCTGCGCCTTCGTCAGGATCCGGCTCGCGGGGCGGCGGCCGGCGGCGATGCAACGGGCTTCGCGACACGACGCTGGCTACGACTGCCGGATGGGGACGAACGGAGGGCTCAACGCAACCCGTCGTCGCGGCCGGGGAACTCGTCGCCCTCGTCAGGAGGCCGCGGGCCAGGACCTTCCGGTGGCGACACTCCGGGTCGGAGTTGCCCCTCCAGGATCGGGTCGGAAACGTCGAGCCGCACCGCGATGTGGGCCGCGCCGCCGTCGCTGGCGCCGGTGCGGGCGGGCCGCGGCGGAACCGACGCGTTCGGAGGCGCGAACCCGTCGGGCCACCACCATGTGGGGGTCATGGCGACCTTGCCCAGTGCCGCTGCGCCCGCACCCAGCAGGCCGAGGGGCAACTCCGCCGGCGCCACTGGGGCGATCTCGCGCAAGAACTCGATGTCGGACTCCAGCAGCGACCCGTCCCCCGCGCCGCTGGGGTCCACTGCCAGCGCGTCATCGAACTCGCCGGCGCGTAGGCGGTGCGCGAAATCCCAGCGGGGGTCGGCGCCGGGTGCCGACAGCGGGTCTCGGTCGAGGTGGCTGACCATCGTTGCGGCCTCGGGGCGGACCCGACCGGCAACGCCCGACCGGGTACCCCGCCGGGCGGAGTACGCATCGACGGCTCGCTCGTATCGGGTGAACAGCCATCCGGGCGGCGGTGACGGCGAGTGCGCTTCACGGTGACGCACCGCGAACCGCAGCAGCGGTGAACGAAGCCGGACCGCGGTCTCGCCAGCTGGCGAGGGACGCGGGAAGCTCACCCTCAGAATGTGGTCGAGCGCAACGGCGGTGCCCAGCCAGTTGGTTCGCAGGGCCCCCAGGATCGGCAGAAGTTCGGTTCTTCCCAGTTCCCGGTCGATCTCCCGCATCCGCACCCGAGCGTGCCTGTGGCGACGATCCGAGCCGGCGTCGCCGACGGCGAAGATGGCCACGGCAATGAGAAACAGGAAGCCTGCGATTGCGGCGGCGGCGTAGCGGAGGTCTTCGCCGTACAACTCGACGAAGCGCCGCAGCCAGCCCCAGCGGTTGAAGCCCGAGCGCTCCATGTTGGCGTAGAGCAGCAGGCCCGAGACCAGGTAGCAGACCGTCCACGCCAGCGCCACGGCACGGCCCGCTGGCCGCTCCCGCGCCTGCTCGGAGCGCAGGACCCGCCAGGCCAGCCACACCGTCACCGCCGCGGCGAGCACGGGGATGAGTTCCAGCCAGGGGCCGCGGGAGGCGGCGTCGGTGATTTCGGCGTCGAACACCGCCGCGAGGCCGGCCATGACCACGACGACGGCCGCGGACTGAAGCAGGTAGGACTGCACGGCGCGGGGGTCGTCGCCACGGGGGGCGAGAGGGTACTGCAGCACCAGCCATGTGAGCGCCGTGGCCGCAATGGCGAACAACGTGTCGATCGGGTCGATGTCGCCGATGTCGGCCCAGTCCGTGAGCAGCATGTAGCTCGCCGCCACGACGAACGCCGTGACGAAGAACGCAATCAATGTGGTGCGCAGTGCGGCCGGCGGCTCGATCCTCTCGGTCTGCGCCACCTGCTCGGCCAGGCGTTCGCGTTCGCGCTGTCGCTCGCTGCGGCGCTCCTTGGCCCGCGCCACCTCGCGCCGGAACGCATCGTCCATGAGCGTCAGCAGCCCTCGGCGCTCTGCTGCCCCAATCGACTCGGGATCGTTTTCGGCGCCGTCGGCGCCTGGCGCGTTGAGGCGCTGTTCAAGAACGTCATCGAGCAGGCTGTCGCGCGACACGAACACGTACTGCTTGTGGCCGGCGGCCCGGCGGGCCTCGGACGCCACGGGCGTGCCGCCCCCGTCGGCCACACCAAGAATGTCCCGCACCAGGTCGGTCCAGACGCCGCGGTCGAATCCCTCGAGGACGACCGAGGGTGCCTCGCCCGGCCTTGACTCCAGGCTCGCGTCGGGGGGCTCGTCGCTCTCGGCGGTGGCTGCGTCGCCGCCGAGGGCCTTCGCCACTTCGTCGCGTAGCACACGCCCGAAGCCGCGGAGGCCTGACGCCAGCGGCGGGAAGACGCCACCGACCGCACGGAGGAGAATCATCAGCGGACCGCTGCGGCCAGGGTCGCCGCCCTCGCTCAACCCGCCTTCCAGCCTGAATTCCTCGGGGTGCAGGAGAGGGACGGTGGACTCGACCAACCCGGGAACGGGTGACGGTTCGAACCCGTCCGGTACCGGCAGGATGCCGTCGGTCGCGGCGCGCGGGCCGCCGGCACGGAGGTTCACGAGACGGGACGCGGCTCGCACGAAGCGCAGGCTGTTGTCGGCGACGCCGGGGGCCTCTGCCCCGGGCTGCCAGCGGCTGTCGGCCACGCCGGTCCAAGCGGAGGTGATCGTGGCGACCTCGAGCGCGACGTGCCAGGCGGCCCGGTCAGCGTCGTCGTACTCGATGCCGACGGGCACACCGTCCACGAATCGCCAGTCCGTCGGGAGCGACACGAAGTTGGCGGTCCGAGGCGAGAAGAAACCCGCAGCGGGCAGAATCTCGGCGCCGGGGGGCGACTCCGGCACGAACAGGCAACCGACAGCCGCCGGTTTGCCCGAGAGCTTCATGATCCGCTCGGCGATCCCCAGGGCCGCTTCAGCCAGGTCGCGCTGGTGTTCTGGTGCCAGGTCGGCCGAGGCCACCGCGGTCAACGTCACGCCGTCGACGGCCGGGGACTCCGCAAGCGCGTCGAACAGGCGCGTCTCGGTGGCCTCGCCGGCCCGCACGCACTCGGCCCGCGGTCCGCCCGGCGACTCGAGGTCGCCGACGTTCACCAGTGCGAGGTCCCCAAGCAGACCCGCGGCGGAGAGCTCACGCAGGACGCGCGATGCCCCAGCCATGACCCCGTCGGCTTCGTGAAGCACGAGCGTGATCACGCGCCAGCCCGCAGCCTCGGATACCAGGAAAGTCGGCTCATCTACCGGAGACCGCTATCAGGAGTATGCGACTTGACGGCCTCACGGAGCCGCTGCAGCTCCTCTCCAATCAGCGGCCACAGCCCCGTCCAGAGCGGGGCCGTAGAGAGTCGGCCGTGATTTCGGTCCCACTCGTCGCTGAGGGTCTTGTAGTCATCCCGGTACTCCGAGGAAACCTCCTCGAGCGCCGCGATCAGCGCGGAGCGGCGATCATCGAAGCTCGTGGCCTGCGCCAGGTGGGGCGGGTTCATGTCGGTGAGGGCGTCGGGATCGGGCCCGCCGGTCTCGATCCACCGCGCAAGCCGCGGGTTGAGGGTGTCGTAGCGGAGTATTGCGCCGTCGGCGGAGATGCCTAGGTTCCGCAGAGCGACGTAGGGCTGCAACGGCTCGAGGCCCTGTCGTTCGGCGACTTCCACGTAGGCCAGTCCCAACGCCTCCAGCACCGGGCCCAACCGGTCAGCGCGCCTGATCGGTGAGAGCGAGGGGTTCGGGAACCCCGCTGGGTCCCGGCCACCACCGCGGGCGATCAGGATCGTCCCATCGTCGGCGGAGGTGTCCAGCAGGCCCAGTATCCCCGCGGTGAACCAGCCGCGCACCAGGCAGCGGAGGTGCGCCTGCGGGACCGGTATGAATCGCTGCAACGGACGGGTCCTTCGGCACTGCCAAAACAGCTTTCGTTTGACCGGATTGCCGCCCTTCTGCCTACCCCAGTCGGCGGCGATCGGCGCGAGCAGCGACTTGATCGCCAGTACCGACTGCGGGGCGGCCAACTGTGTGGCAATGTCAATGTGCGTTCTGCGCTCATCGTCGTTCATGAGCGCCGCCAACCTTTGGGCGTTGATCTTGGTGGCGAGCCTATCCTCCACCCGCTCCTGCATCGGGTGGGCACCGTCCCGGCCAGGCCCGAACGGCAGCTTGCTGAGGTGCCTCTCTAACCCCTTGCCATCGTCGGTGCCGACCCGATCCCTCAGGTTCGGGTCCAGCTCCAATAGCGGGGCTGCGGCTTCGATGGCGCTATCCAAGCAAGTCAGGAATTTCTCTGAATACTGCTGCCTCTCCGCGGCGATGACGTCGTCGCCCGCCGCGGAGGCCGTATCAAGTGCGGCGCGGAGGCTGAGCCCCAGCAGCTCGCCGAAGGGTCGCCCTTTGTCGCGCAACCAGTCCGTGGCGCTCCGAACGAGCAATTCTCTGCTCGACCCGTCCCTCGTTCGGCATACCGTGACGGCGACGTTCGCCGGGGCACCACCACTCCAACTCGCCCCGGGCACCCAACTGCGCTCGGGGTTGATGAACTTGTATCCCGACGACCGGTCACATAACTCACAACCGATGACCGCGTCACGAAGTTTCCCGGCGTGGTCGCGGTCGAAGGTCTGCTTGAGGAGTCGGTCGAACAGCGCCCGATGCTCCGCCGCGTCAATCAGGCTGAACTCGTTCGCCGGCGGCCTGGAATCGATCCCCTCCGATCTCCGCTCACCCTGAAGACGAGCGTGCGCATCCTCGATCGCCCCCGACAGCGGCTCGAACAGCTTCACGGCCGCCTCGGAGGCCAGGTCGGCGGCTCGCTCGGCTATCAGCGCGTCGAGTTCGAAGGAGCGACGGTGAACTGCCGTTTCGAGGTAAGTCAGCAAGCTCGCGTGGCCAGCCGCCAGCTTTCCCTTGACACCCGCGAGATCCGTCGCAGCCTCGTGCTGCCATCCGCTCGACCAGTCCCGGCAGTCCTCCGACACGCCTCGAAGGTGCTCGACGACGGATGTTCGAAGATGACTCGCTAGATCGGCACAGAGGCGGGAAGCTATCCGAAGCCCGTACCTCTTGATGGCCGTCTCGACGGCGCTCAGCGCCCGCTCCTCTACAGCCGCCACCCACTCTCGCGACCGCTCATCGAGGTCGGCGCGAACCAGCTTGGCGTAGTCGCCAAAGCAGTACTGCACCGCCCCGTCAATCAGATTCCGCCACTCGCCCGCAGCGCGGTTGCCGCCCGCGTCGAGCGCCGCGGCCTGTTGAATCTGCCCCTGGTACTCCGTACAGCGCTCAGCTGTCCTGTCGATCCCGCCGGTGGGCGACGTGCCGCCGCCTGGCGTCGACAGGTCGCCCATGATCGGGGCTACCCCATGATCGTCTTCGTCAAGGCCGACTTCGGCCCGGAACCAGCCTCCGTGAGCCTCGGCAAGCCTTTCTGCAAGAACGTCGGGATCAGCGACCCCGAGTTCCCGGCTGACCCGCGTGGCCTCGTCTGAATTCCAGTGGTAGTCAACGAGATGCTCCTCGGTGTGCCTGACTGCCCGATCCACGGCGTAGCGCTCGAAGTGATCGGTCCCGAGGGACACCCTGGCGAACCCGAGAGCCGAGAACGGCGGGTAACCGATCGCGGCGGCTTCGCCTGAGTCCACCAGCGCGTCACCCGTCACATTGGTGCTGGCTTTGGTCTGCCAGTTCCCGATTGTGTAAGACACGAACGACCCCGCAACCTCCTCGTCGGTCACCCACGACAGCAGCGCGCGGCCCACCCCCTCATAGAGCGCATCAAAGGTACCGAAATTCACACCTTCGGCGTTCTCCAAGCCAACGAGGAAGGGATACGCGGGTCCGCTGTGTGTCAACATCCCAACCGCGCCGGCGTCGTGCAGGAACGGATCCTCGATGGGTTTCACGACCACGTCATCGTCCGCGCCCGGATCGGCCCCCCACCAGTGGCCGTTCAGCAACTCACAAATCGCCGCCAGACCGTTGCCGTGTACTCCGGCTCGGTTGGCGGGCGGCAATTCGTTAAACACCTCCGAGGTGTAGAGAATCCCGAAAACGTTGCTTCCCACTGCCGCGTCGATACTGCGGACGAGGTCACACACGGTGCTGAGCAACCCGGCACCAGTCCCACCCGCCAACGAGGAGACCACGAACACATAGGTCCGCGTGCCACCCGGGGCAACGGTGGCCGTGCCATTCGCCTGCGTGTAGGCGCTGTTCAGCTCGCCGGACGCCCTCGCAGAATTGAGATTGCGGTACTTGGCTTCGATGCCATCCTTCAGGGCATTGACGTAGAGCGTGCCGATCGTGTGACCGATCGCTCTGTACTGACCGGCACCGGGCTGGATGTCGACTCTCATGGCGGGCGGATCCACCCGCCATGTCCGAAGCTCGGCCCGCCGGTTGGCAGCGCTGTCGAGTTGACTTTGAACGGCTCTTAAGGTGATGCCAGGAGGCACCAAGCCGAGGTACTCATCGCCGGCCAAATGAGGAACTCGATCGTTGATCTCGTCGCCGTCGGCACGCGGTTGAACGTCGATGTGTAGGAATTGCCAGCCGGCGGGGATATCGCCCTCGATTCCATGCTCGCGCATCCAGCGGCGGATCTGATCCTTCAGGAAGCGGAGGGTCTTGCCGCCGGAGCCGCCGAGGCCGATGAAGAGGAACTTGTTGTACATGCGGGTTCAGCCTTTCGGTCGGAAGTCTCGTGGTGGCGGTGCCGAACGATGATCGGCGCCGTTCGTCACATCTCGCGGAGTTCGATCCTGTGCCCGGCCGGCAGGCTCGGCGCCCAGGTCGTCACGCGCCCTCACGCGCTCATCTCTTCCCCGCGCCCGTGGCGGACTTCGGAGCCACGCGCTTACGGAGTTGGTCCCGTGCCGTGCGCAGGTTGCGTTCCGCGTTCTGTTGTGCGCCTGAAGCCTGCTTCCCGCCGCTGGGAATGAGGACCCAGACTCGGGCTCGGTGTCGGTCGCCGTCCTGCTTCGAGACGCTGGGCGCGGACTCGAGCGCCACCACCACGGCACCGGGGGCAAGGGTCGGCCTGAGGCTGTCCGGCCTACCGCTGGACGGCGCCGCCGCCACAAGGGCGTTCTTCACTTGCGGCGTCACCGCGGCCCGGCCCCCGTCGAGCAGGTCACGCGGGTTCCACCACTGCCTCTGGACGCGGATGGTGAGATCGCCGGCTCGCAGCCGGCCGCGGCGTCGAATGAGCGGCTCCGACTTGCCTTGGAGCAGCTGGGCGAGGTCGAAACCCTCAAGCTTCACGCCCGTGCCCGGTGTGACCGTGGCGGTCGCCTGCCCGGAAACGAGCCGGTATGCGCCCGAGGAGGGCAGTCGATTGGCCCGCTGGCCCAGACCCGCCAGCAGCAGCCATCCCGCCAGCAGCCCACCGACGAGCAGAGCCACGGCGAGGAGCGCCGCCTGGCCAGAGTTGGGGCGCGCCCGCAGCGCCACTGCGACCTCCGTCGGCGCCCCGCCGGGCGCCGGCTGGCTCCCGACGCTCTGTTCGACACCGTCAGGAGACCGCCAAATCGCAGCCAGCGAGAATTCGGCGAAGGCGTCGTAGCGGCGGTTGGGCAACGGCCCGGCGGTCTCGATGAGGATCGGAACGTCGTCGTCGCCCGCTTCGAGCCGGACATCTCCCCGGACCACCCAACCCACTCCGGCCACCTCGCCGTCGGCCACCTCGACGGTCACCTCGCCAGCAGCCGCCGGAGCCTGCAAGACACAGCCCGTGTCGACCACCAGAGGACCCTCCGGCACCTCCACGGGATTGCCGAGGATCGCCGGCGGTTCGGTGCATCTGATCCGAATACGCGGTTGGAACCGCACCTGCACGTTGCGCTCCTCGCGATCAGGGACAGGCGTGTAGTCGCCGACGGTCAGGGCCGCCACCAACTCGAAGGTCACCGTACGATTGAGCGGCTCGTTCGGGAGCACGCCGTCTGTTTCGATGTGAATCCGGCGGTCGTCGTCGGAGGGCGTGAGACGGACGGGCGCCGGCAGCCTCCAGGACACGCCAGCCACGGCACCCTCGACGCCGATCAGAGCGACGTCACCGGCCGGAGGCGTCAACAGCACGCAGCCGGTGTCAAACGCCAGCGGCCGCTCGGGGATCTCCCCTCCGGAACCAGGGGACGCTGGCGCGCTGGAGCAGTCGAGCAGAACCGGCGGATCCTCCTGAACCGCCACCACGCCGCGCCAGGTACTCCCCGAGGCGTGGCCATTGGCCGAAACCCAGTTGAGGTACACGTCGATCCCCGAGTCGAACGGACCGAGGAGATCGGACCTCAGCGGGCCCGACCGCACATCAAGGACGGCCGGATCACGCCCCGACTCCACAATCAGCACCTCGGAGTCATCGCCGTCAACCAGCGTCTGCCACCCAAGCGCGGGGCCCGGCGGCGCGTCTGCGGGACGGATCTCCAAGAAGCCGTTGGGAGGGCGGTCGACCGTGCAGAGGCGCTCCGCCCGAGCCCGCTGCTCGGACCCACCGCCGGGCGCCGCCACACCCACTCGCACGGCCTCCACGTCGGACTCGCACCGCACCACCGGCAGATACACGGCCACGCGGCGGGTCGCCCGCTGCTGGCGAACGACCCTCGAGGCCTCGTCGTACCGGGTCGACACCAGGGTGAACTCAATGTCCTCACCAATGAGGCCTTCGAGTTCAGGGTGGCTGACGCCGACGAACAGGCGCCGATCGGGCTCGCCGGGACTGAGGGCGATGCTGTCCCGCGTGGGCCAACTCTGCTCACCCTCGGGCGGAGGTTCGGTGAGTTGCCAGGCTCGGCCTCGAGCGTCGCCCGTGACCGTCACTCCGCTCGTGCCCTGCGGCGGCGACACCAACCGGCAACCAGAGTCGACGACGATCGCCCACTCGCCGGCGACGCCCTGGCGGGCGGCAGTTACCTGCGCCTCGGCACCACACTCCACCGGCGGATCGGGATCCGGTGGTCGGACCGCGATCGCCGCCGACCAGGAGCGATCCGCTAGGACCGACCCACGCGGCGAACGCCAGATCAACCGGTACCCGACTCGATCCTCGAACTCCTCCGACGGCGCCTCGGCTAGGGCCAGGACCTGCGATCTTGCGCCGATCGAAACGGAGGGGTCGCCGGGCGCAAGAAGGACGGTCTCACCCGGCGCCGGGCCGAGGCCGCCGGCATCGCCTGCCCGTGCGGCTGACCATCCCAACTCGTTGTCGCCGTCGGGCACAAGCGCCATCTCGAACTCACCGGCTGGCGGGCCCTCGACGGCGCAGAGCCCGGCGGCCGTGGCCCGAACGCCGCCGTCGGGATCCTCCCAGCCAGCCCGCTGATACTCCCGACAGTCGACCAGTCGCTCGATCCAGTACACCTCCCGGTCGGGCAGGTCGATTCCCAGGGGCGCTGATACGACGCCGACCTCGTCGGGTTGCCGGGGCCATGCGGCACGCAGCTCGGCATCGGGGAACCAGGTGGCTGCGATCTCTATCGTGGCGCCCTCGACAGCGCCGACCGGCTCGTCGGACGGCAGCCGGCTCGAAGTGACATCGAACAGCAAGTCCTCGTCGCCAGCGGTCAGCCGAGGGCTCTCCTCCGCGCCTGCGCCGCTGCCGATCAACCAGACGGCCCCGCCCGGCAGTTGCGGGCCGCCGGCGCGCAGAACCATCTCCCCGTCGAGCGGCGGCGTGACCACACACAGCGGCTCGCCCGCCGGGTCGCTGATGGCGTACCCGTGCGGCCAGTCGCCGGCGAAGCCGACCTCGGGCACCACGCCGGGAGTGCAGCGGATGCGCGGCGCCCGCACCGCCAAGCCCACCTCGCCGACCACGTCGGTGAGTTCCCCGACGAGTTCCCCGATGCCCTCCATCTCGACGACCTTGCCGGATCGCTCCGCAGACCACGACTCGCACCCGGCGGCGGCCGAGACACCGCGCAGCAGCGGCGAGGCGACGTGGCCGGTCAGGGCCAGGAACATCTGCTTGGACGCCCCGGCCAACACGTCGAGGTGCGAGCTTCCAGCGCCGCGCCGGAAATCGTCGTTCGCCAGCACGGCGACGTAGCTGGAGACCCCGAGAGCGCCCAACCGCTGCCGGTACCGGCGCAGGCCCGGATCGGAAGCGCAGAGATCGTCCAGCAGATTGGCTATATGCGACTCCGCCTGACGCTCCAGACTCGGCCTATTGCCCGACGCGGTGTCGTACGGATCCAGTATCCCGTCGGTGAACATCACGAGAATGCGACATGTGGTGGCCTCGGCGGCGTTCGGTGAACCCTCGAACAGCGCCAGAGCCTCCTCCACAGCTGGGCCGTAGTCCGTGTTCCCCCCGCTCGACAGCGCCGCCTGGATCGCGCCGTCGGACGGGTGCTCGTCGGTGACGCGCGCGAATCCGGCGACCGTCTCGGCACCGGCGCCGGCGCCGCGGCGAGCATCGAAAGCGACGAGAGCCACATCGATGCCGAGACCAGCCCCCGAGTTGGACTCGCCGAGTAGCTGCGAGACCGATTCCTGCAGGCCCACGAGGCTCTCCCGTGTGCCGTAGAGAGCGCGTCGGCGGCTCGTGCCATTCGGGTCCACGTTCTCGAGCGAACCCGAACGGTCGATCACCAGGGCAATCTCGATTCGCTCGATCCGACCGCTGTCGGCGGCGGCTTCACACGGCTGCCAGTCGTCGATCTGGGCACCGGCCGGTGCAGTCGCCACGACCAGCGTCACGCCCGTCGAGAGCACTAGCACGGCCGCTGCCGCGGCAACGGCGCGGCGGGCGTTCAGCCGACCAGCCAACGGGTGACCTCCGTGGCGTAGAACCAGACGTGCGCGGCGCCGGCCGCCCATCCCGCCAACCCCACAGCGGCCATGGTCGGAGAACTCGGAAGCCAACGCCAGTCGCCGAACTTCTGACCGGACTTCCGGGCGCTGTTGATGACGAGGAACCCGATCAGCAGCGACGGGCCCGCCACTGCGCCTACCAGGAAGCCGCTGAGATTGGCGGCGGGACCGGTGTGCCGCAGCAGGACGAAAGCGCAAGCAACCGCCGCGCCGACCACCACCGCCAGGACGAGAGGCGGTCGCTCAGCGGCGCCGCTCCGACTCGATCCGCCCGCCCCCTTTACCGCAGTTAGAGGCGGCTTAGGCAACGAAGGTGGCCGGCGTGAGGGTGGCCTGCGCGCCGGCGGCGGGGGAGCTGGCCTGCGGGGTGGCGGCGGGGGATTGCTCACTGTCCGGCAACCCCCGGGGGTGCGACCTGCCCTGACCGGATCGCAACGTACCGAGCGGGCCGACGACCGCTCCACAGGTGCGCTCTCAGATCGCGACCACCGGACACGTCGCTGGAATCCACAAGCGCGGCAGGATACCGCGGCTCGACGACCCAATCGAATCGCCCCGAATCAAGCACGGAGTCGCCGGACCACCGCAACAGCGCCAGCATCGGGCGCTCGACTCCCATCTCGAGGCGCGGATACATGGCAGTAGGCAGCGCCACGCTGGCCTCAGGCGTCACGGACGTCGATCAAGCACACTATGCCCGGTCGCGCAGTTATCCTAGCGTTTAATAGGATTTTCAACCTTTCTGTTCTATTATACTACAACCGTATCGCCCGCCCGCCACCGGGCTGGTCAAACCCGGACCATGTCCACTAGGATTGGGGAGAGAAATGGAACAGGCAATACTCGGCGTCGTCGGACTCGTACTCATGGTCGTCCTGCACCATGACTGGGCCCGCCGCGCCGACATCGCTGCGCTTCGCGAGGAAGCATCCGACCTGCGCAAGGACGTGACAGACGGATTCGCCGCCCACCGCGCCGAAACAACCGACCTGCGCAAGGACGTGACAGACGGATTCGCCGCCCACCGCGCCGAAACACGGAAGCAGATTGAGACATCGGCGGCCCGCACCGACGCGCGGATCGACAACCTCACCACGGCCGTGATCGATCTTGCGAGAGCCGTCGGCAAGGCCGAGGGCCGCACGGAGACCCTGAAGCTCGTCGAGTAGCCCACCGGCGCTGCTCAGTCGCCGACGTGCCGGGCGAGGAAGCGTGGCGGGGCCAGATTCCGGCCGGCGGCGGAATGACACCGAGGGTGCGCCCGTAGACTTCGTGGCGTGAGTTCGTCCCCTGCGGCGCCGCTGTTCGCCATTGAGGATCTGCGCGCCGGCAGCGAGGATGGCGAGATCCTGCGGGGCGTGACGCTCGACATCGGCGCCGGGGAGATTCACGCCCTAATGGGTCCCAACGGCTCAGGCAAGTCGACGCTGGCCGCCACGCTGATGGGCAGCCCCGAGTACACCGTCACCGGCGGCCGCGTGCTGTTCCGCGGCGACGACATCGCCGACTGGAGCCCCGACGAGCGGGCCAAGGCGGGGCTGTTCCTGGCCTTCCAGTACCCGCAGTCCATCGTGGGCGTGTCGGTGCTGAACTTCCTGCGCCAGGCGGCCGGCGCCCGCAGCGGCGACGACATCAGCATCCTGCGACTGCGCATGCAGATCATGGAGTGGATGGACCGCCTCGGCATCGACCCGTCCTTCGCCGACCGCTTCCTGAACGAAGGGTTCTCCGGCGGCGAGAAGAAGCGCAACGAGATCCTGCAAATGGCCATCCTGCGCCCCGAGGTGGCCGTCCTGGACGAGACCGACTCGGGCCTCGACATCGACGCGCTGAGGATCGTGGCCGCGGGCGTACACGCCGTGCGCGACGAGAACCCCGAGATGGGCACCCTCGCCATCACCCACTACCAGCGCCTGCTGGAGCACCTGGCGCCCGACCACGTCCACATCCTCATCGACGGGCGCATCGTGGAGTCCGGCGACATGGCCCTAGCCGAGCGGCTCGAAGCCCAGGGCTACAACGCCTGGCGATGAGCGCCACGGCCCCGATGAGCGCCACGGCCCCGACGAGCGACTTGGCCGCCGCCACGAAGACCGACTTCCCGCTGCTCGCCCGGGACGTCTACGGCAAGCCGATCGTGTACTTGGACTCGGCGGCCACCTCGCAGAAACCCCAGGCCGTGCTGGACGCCATGGACGCCTACTACCGCACCGTCAACGCCAACGTGCACCGCGGCGCCTACCACATCGCCGACCTGGCCACGCAGGCCATGGAGGAGGCGCGGGCCAAGCTGCAGCGATTCATCGGCGCCGCCTCGCCGCGGGAGGTCATCTTCTGCCGCAACGCCACCGAGGCGGTGAACCTCGTGGCGCACAGCTGGGGGCGCACCAACCTGGCCGCGGGCGACGCCGTGCTGCTCACCCACATGGAGCACCACGCCAACATCGTCCCGTGGCACATGCTCGCTTCCGAGCGCGGCGTCGAGCTGCGCTGGCTGCCCCTCGACGACGACGGCCGCCTCGACCTGCGCCACCTCGACCAGCTGCTCGACGGGGCGCGGCTCGTGGCCTTCAGCGCCATGTCCAACGTGCTCGGCACGATCCCGCCGATCCGCCGCATCGCCGACGCCGCCCACGAGCGGGGCGCGCTGGTTCTGCTCGACGGCGCCCAGTACGTGCCGCACATGCCGACCGACGTGGCCGAACTGGGCTGTGACTTCCTGGCCTTCAGCGGCCACAAGATGTGCGGACCCACCGGCATCGGCGTGCTGTGGGGTCGGGAGGAGCTGCTGGAGGCCATGCCCCCGTTCATGGGCGGCGGCGAGATGATCCTCAACGTGACCACCGAAGGTTTCCTGCCCAACGAACTGCCCTGGAAGTTCGAGGCCGGCACGCCGGCCATCGCCGAGGTGGTGGGGCTCGGCGCGGCGGTGGACTATCTCGACGGAATCGGCATGGAGGCTGTGCGCCGCCACGACGTCTCGCTCACCGCGTATGCGCTGCGCACCCTCACCGAACGCCACGGCGAGACCCTCACGATCCACGGCCCGCCCGAGCCGGCCGCCCGCGGCGGCGTGCTGTCCTTCGAGTTCGGCGAAGTCCACGCGCATGACATCTCGCAGGTGCTGGACACCCACGCCGTGTGCGTGCGCGCCGGCCATCACTGCGCCAAGCCGCTGATGCGCCGCCTCGGCGCCGTGGCGACCGCCCGGGCGTCGGTCTACATCTACAACGACCGCTCCGACATCGACCACTTGGCCGAGGCGCTGGATCGCGTGGGCGATCTGTTCGGCCCGCAATAGCCTCAGAATCCGCTATGGCCGGCCTCGAGGACCTGTACCGGGAGATCGTCCTGGATCACTACCGCAATCCCCGCAACCGCGGCGAGCTGCCCTGCCCGCCCGCGCAGAGGGCCGAAGGTTTCAACCCGCTCTGCGGCGACGAGGTAGTGGTCTACGCCGACGTGGCCGACGGCGTGGTGCGCGACGTGCGCTTCGGCGGCCAGGGATGCTCCATCAGCCAGTCCACCGCCTCGATGATGTCGGTGGCGGTGAAGGGCCGCAGCCTCGAAGAAGTCGAGAAGCTGGAACGATCCTTCAAGTCGATGATGTCGATCGTCACCGACGGGGGCGAGACAGCTTCGCCCGCCGACCTCGGCGACCTCGAGGCGCTGCGCGGGGTGGTGAAGTTCCCGGTGCGCATCAAGTGCGCCACCTTGTGCTGGAACACCCTCACCGAGACCCTACGCAGCTAGCCGGCCAGCAGCCGGGCGGGCAGCGTCGTGCAGGCGGCGCCAGCGTCGACGGTCGCTTCGATCTCCCGCGACGAGCCGCCGTTCATGCCGGAGATGAGCAACGGGCAGCTGAACGTTCCCATGGGATGGGCTCTAGCCAGTCGCCGAACGGTTGATCCGGCGTAGGGAGCCGGGGAACTGCCAGGTCAGCCGGCGAGTTTGTTGACGCGGGCGGCGAAGTCGAAGTCCTTCTCGGTGATGCCGCCAGCGGCGTGATTGCTTATGGCAATGGAGACCTTGTTCCAGACGTTCGACCACTCGGGATGGTGGAACAGCCGCTCGGCCACGCAGGCCACCGAGGCCATGAACCCGAAGGCGGCGGTGAAGTCGGCGAACTCGAAGTCGCGGTGCAGGGCGTTGCCGCGCCGCTCCCAGCCTGGGATCTCGCCGAGCCGGGCGTCCACGGTGGCGTCGTCGATCAGCTTGTTGGGGTCGGTCATGGCGCCACAGTACCCAACGCGTCAGAAGCTGCGGCCCAGCTTGACGGCCACCTCGGCGGGGGCGGGCCGATCCCAGCGTTCGTAGCCCGTTCGCTCCAACTCGTCGGCCAACTCGGGGCCGCCGGAGGCAACGATCCGACCGCGGATCATGATGTGTACCCGGTCGGCCTGCAGCACGCCCAGCAGGCGGGTGTAGTGGGTGATCGCCAGCACGCCGAGACCCTCGGTGGTGGCCTCCTCGATGCGGCGGGCGACGGCGCGCAGGGCGTCCACGTCGAGGCCGGAGTCGATCTCGTCCAGAACCGCCACGCGCGGGCGCAGCACCGCGAGCTGCAGCGCCTCGCACTTCTTCTTCTCGCCCCCGGAAAGATCCACGTTCACCGCCCGGTCCAGCAGCGCCGCAGCCACGCCCAATCGTTCGGCTTCGGCCCGCAGCACAGCACCTAGGCCGTCTGCGGCGGCGACCCCTCCCGCAGGACCGAGCGCCGCCTCCAGCAACTCGAGCAAGTTCACGCCTGGAACCTCGGTGGGGTACTGCATGGCCAGGAAGAGTCCTGCCTGCGCCCGCTCGTAGGGGCTGAGCGCCAGCAGGTCGCGACCGTCCAGCAGCGCCCGGCCAGCGGTCACGCCGTAGCCGCGCCGGCCCGCCAGCACATGGGCCAGCGTGGACTTGCCGCAGCCGTTAGGGCCCATGACGGCATGCACCTCGCCGGGCGCCACCCGCACGTCGACACCGTGCAGGATCGCCTCGCCGGCCGCGTCTGCCACCAGACCCTCCACTATCAACTCGCTCATAGCGCTAGCTCGAGCGCAGCGTCACGAACACGCCCGCGTCGCTGGCCGTCACGTCGTGGGCCGCCACCGGCACCACCGCCGGCAACGTGAGCGCTTCGCCGGTGCGCAGGTCGAACAAGCTGCCGTGGGCCGGGCACTCCAGAGCGCACTCCTCGGAGTCGACGTCGCCCTCTGCCAGCGAGTAGTCGGCGTGGCTGCAAGTGTCGTCGATGGCAAAGAACTCTTCGCCGATCCGGGCCAGCGCCACCCGCCGGCCCTCGACGGTAAAACAGCGAGCCTCACCAGCCGCCAAGTCGTCCCGCCCGCAAAGCCGCACCGCTTCGGGCGCGCTCTCACCGCTCATCGCCGCTCCTCTCTCACCGTCATCGGTTCGGGCCGATCTTCGCCCGGACCATCTCGTCGAAGCCCGCCGCCACCGACTGCACCGGCAGGCGGCCGCGCACCTCGCCGAAGAAGCCCTCCACGATCAGCCGCTCGGCCACGTCGGGGGGCACGCCCCGGCTCTCCAGGTAGAAGCGATGGTCTTCGTCGATCGGCCCCACCGAGCTGGCGTGGGCGCAGCGCACGTCGTTGTTCTCGATCTCCAGGTTGGGCACCGAATCGGCCCAAACCTCCTCGGAGAGCTTCAAGATGCGGTTCGTCTGCTGGGCGTCGGTGCCGCGAGCCTCGGCGCCCACCCGGATGAGCCCCGAATAGATCGACCGGGCCCGGTCCTCCACGGCGCCCACGAACAGCAAGTTGCTCGTGGTGTCCGGCGCCAGGTGGTTCTGGAAGGTGCGGAAGTCCAGCACCTGCTCGCCGTCGCCGAAGTACATGGCCGACATGTCGCCGGTGCCGCCCCGTCCCGTCAGCGTGCAGTCCGCCCGGCAGCGGGCGTAGGCGCCGCCGACCGCGGCGAACCCGACGGCGAGATGGCCCTGGGCGGCGACCGTCGCCGTCGTCCGGTCGATCCCGATGGCACAGGGCCCCAGTTCTTGCAGGTTCAGGAACTGCAGCCGGGCCGAGGGGCCCACTTCGATCTCGGTCACGGGCGCCGCGAACGCCTCGTCGCCACCGGAGACGACGGCGTTGACCACCTGCGCTTCGGCGCCGTCGCCCACCACCACCGCCAAACGAGGGAAGGCCGCCAGAGACGGCATCGTCACGATGTTGACCACCGCCACGGGATCGGCCAGACGCGCCCCGGCGGGGACCTCCAGCAGCGCGGGCGCGCTGCAGAAGGCGTCGTTCATCAGCCCGAACACGTCCGCTGGCGGGCTCCCCACGCCGCCCGGCGCGCCAGCGGGCTCGGGCGCCTCGCCGAGCGGGCGAACCGCTAGGCCTTCGGCTTCGGCGGACGCGGAGACCTCGGTTGCCGCGAGCTTCCCGTCGCACGTCACGACGAGCGCGCTCAGCCCACCCAGGCGACGGCGCAGCGAGCCGAGCAGGTCACTGGCGGCCGCGGGGAGCGCCGCACGGTTGAGCGGCCCGCCGGGGCCGTTCGCCGGCTCGGGAGACGCCGGCGCGAAGGTCTCCAAGCGCAGCTTGCCGACGGGGCTGTAACGCCACTCCTCCTCGCTTGGCGAGGGCAGCTCGGCGTCCTGCAGGGCTTCGGCGGCAGCCAGGCGGCGCTGCTGCAGCCAGCCGGCGCCGCCCAGAGCGGCTGCGCGCGCGACCGAGAAGGCCTCGGGGACTCCCGGCATTCGCTCGCCCGGTCAGCCGCGCCCGCCGCGGCTCTTGCCGCGACGGCGGAACGCCCGGCTCAGGCGACCCGAGGAGCGCCGCTCCTCCTTGTCGAGGTCGGCCATGATCTCCGCGCCGGCCCGGTTCACCACGTCCTCGGCCTCGTCGAGCAGCGCCGCGATGGAGTCGTCGGTTCCCAGGGAGGCGGGCTCCTCGGGAGTCTTCGGGGTGACGAGGCTGCCGTAGGACCAGTTCACGTCGGCGCGGCGGCGGGTGTAGGCCTGACAGTCCTCCGGGCAGCGCCACGGCGCTTCGGGGGCGAGGTCGAGGTCGCACTTGCGCACCGTGTCGCCGTTGGGATAGGTGCGGCTCTCGAAGAACTTGCAGTCCTGACGCATCGGCATGGCGCGGCCATTCTACGGCTCGCGGTGCGAGTGCCGGACTGACGCCGCGGCCGTGGGGCCAGATTGCGGCCCCGGATCGAGTCCGGCCGGGCTCTGCGCCAGAACGCCGGAACGGTCGCGGCGAGCTCGGCTGACTCGGGCGGGAGGCCCTCAGCCGACGGAGCCCTCCATCTGCAGCTCGATGAGGCGGCTCCACTCCACGGCGTACTCCATGGGCAGCGTGCGGGTGACAGGCTCGACGAAGCCGTTGACGATCATGCCCATGGCCTGCTCCTCGCTGAGGCCGCGGCTCATCAGGTAGAAGAGCTGCTCATCGGCCACCTTGGACACCGTCGCCTCGTGGCCGATCACGGCGTCCTGGGTGCCCACCTCCATATAGGGGTAGGTGTCGGAGATGCTGTCGGGGTCGAGGATCAGGGCGTCGCACTGCACGTGGCTCTTGCAGCCGCCGGCGTGCGGTTCCACCCGCACCAGGCCCCGGTAGCTGGTCCGCCCGCCGTCCTTGGAGATGGACTTGGAGACGATCTTGGAGGTGGTCTCCGGGGCGGCGTGGGTCATCTTGGCGCCCGTGTCCTGATGCTGGCCGTCACCGGCGTAAGCCACCGACAGCACCTCGCCAGAGGCCTTCGGCCCGACCATCACAACCGCCGGATACTTCATGGTGAGTTGGCTGTTGTGGACGATGAAGCCCTCCGACACGAAGTTGCCGGTGCCCTCCACCTCGATGTCCCAGGTCGGCACGACCTCAGCGTCGGCCCCGACCTCCACACTGCGAATCTCGACGCTGGCCGGCAGCTCAATCTTGGACCGACCGACAGCCCGGAACGGCACGTTGGCGCGCTGAGGTTGGCGTGCGACGGAATCCTGGAGCGGGGCGGACACGATCGCCACCAGGCGCGGGTCCGCGGGGAACTCCAGCCGGTGCGAGCCGCGGGCTGTGGCGTCGTAGTTCAGGATCCGCACCCGCCGCTCGCCTTCGAACTCCGTCGAGACTCGCGAGGAGATTCCGAGGCTGGTGAGCACCTCGCCCACCCCCTCCAGCAGCGCCCGGTTGACGGACTTGATCGAGAAGCCTCGGCGCCCCGCAGGCGCGCACCCGTCGGAGTCCAGGTAGCCGGCCACGAAGGAAAGACGCTGAGACTCGGGCAGATCCAGCACCCAGGCGGGAACCCGCTTGCGGGCAGCGCCGGAGACGAAGCCGTTGGACTCGAACAAGTCGGCCAAGTCGACGCTGTTCCAGGTCAGGGTCGCACCGTCGGCCCGCGCCGTCGGCGCCGCGGCGGGCATCAGCTCACCCATCACCTCGACCAGGCGGGGCCGCGCCCGATCCTCAAGCGGCACCGAGAACACCACCTTGGCCCAGCGCCGCCCACCCGACTTGGCCGCCACCGACTCGATAGAACCGTCGCCGGTGAACAGGCCGAACAGCCACATCAGCTCGTCGGTGGTGGTCTCGCCCACGTCGAGGCGGCTGGCCCGGCTTCGCTCGGCGACGAAGCCGTCGCTGTACTGGTTGCTGCTGGCGAAGACGGTCCGGCTCGCCGGCTGAGCCAGCTTGTGCGGCTCGCCGTAGTCGAGGCTGGCGACAGGCACGATGGCCTTGCTCAACTGATCGGCTCGCACGTACCCGAGGGCGTAGCGGCCCAGCTTGCGGGCGCGGGAGGCGTCGTAGAGGTACGAGTAGAAGGGGTGGTTGTCAGTCACCCGCAGCCGCCGCGACCCCACGCTCACCTCGCGGACCGGCTGTTCGCCGGAGTAGCGCTTGGCGGTGACGCGCCGCCAGCAGAGCGCGCCGGCAGCCTCGTCGTAGGAGAGCACCTCCTCGCCCGGCGTGACCCACTCGATCGGCTTGACACCGCCGCGTGTCGTGACCCGCGAGCCCTCGGCGAGGCAGCCGATGTTGCCGTCGATCCATTCCATGTGGCCCTCGGCCTCCACCCTGGCCCGCTTGGTGACCAGGTTGTAGACGTTGTTGGACCAGTTCTGGATGGTGGTGTAGGTGACCCTGGCGCCCTGGCCGACCACGATCTCCACCACCGCCGAGTGCAGCGAGTCGCTGGTGTACACCGGCGCCGAGCAGCCCTCCACGTAGTGAACCTGGGCGCCCTCGTCGGCGATGATCAGCGTGCGCTCGAACTGCCCCATGTTCTCGGCGTTGATGCGGAAGTAGGCCTGCAGCGGCAGCTCCACGCTCACGCCCGGCGGCACGTAGATGAACGACCCGCCCGACCAGACCGCCGAGTTGAGCGCCGAGAACTTGTTGTCGTTGGGCGGAATGACCTTCCCGAAGTGCTTGCGCACCAGTTCGGGGTGCTCGCGCACCGCCGAGTCCATGTCGCTGAAGATGACGCCCTGCGCCTCAAGGTCCTCACGGTTGCGGTGGTACACCACCTCGGACTCGTACTGGGCGGTCACGCCGGCGAGGTACTTCCGCTCAGCCTCGGGGATGCCCAGCTTCTCGTAGGTGTTCTTGATCGAGTCGGGCACGTCGTCCCACTCGCTGACCTGCTCCTCGGTGGGCTTGATATAATAGAAGATGTTGTCAAAGTCGATGCCGCCGAGTTCGCCGCCCCAGGCGGGCAGCGGACGGCGCTCGAAGCGGTTGAGCGACTTCAGCCGGAAGTTCAGCATCCACTCCGGCTCGGACTTCATGAACGACATCTCTCGCACGATGTCGCTGTCTAGGCCGCGGCGGGGCTTGAAGACGTAGTCCTCCTCGTCGCTCCAACCCAGGGCGTAGTTGCTGAGATCGACGCCGATGTTGCTGGTTGTGGTCATTGGGGCTCCCAGCGTCCAGCGGATGAGTGATCTGAGTGTACCGGGGCCGCGGGTCAACGCTTAGGGGCGAGCCGAGGGGCCGCGGGTGCGCCTCGGGGGGCCCGAGCGGTCATTCCAGCCGGCGCAGCTCGGCCTTGTAGCGGGGTCCGCGCCGCTCGTAGCTCGCCGCTGCGGCGACCAGCATTTGGGGGTCGCTGGCGTCGGGGCGGATCCTCGCCGGGACTCCGACGGCGATGGCAGCGGGCGGGATCTCGGTGCCGTCGAGCACCACTGCGCCCGAACCCACGAGCGCCCCCTCGCCGACGACGACGTTGTGGCGGATCACCGAGCCGACGCCCGCCAGGGATCCGTTGCGCATCGTGCAAGCCTCCAAGTGGGCGAGATGGCCGACGGTGCAGTCGTCGCCGATTGTCGTGGGGCACACGGGCGCGGTGTGGACCACGGCGCCGTCCTGGATGGACGAGCGCTCCCCCACGACGATTGCCCCGTCGTCGCCCCGCAGCACCGCCTGGGGCCAGACTGTGCTGCCGGCGCCGATGGTGACGTCGCCGATGACGGTGGCCTCGGGGTGTACGTAGGCGTCGGGATGGATGCGGGGCACCAGATCACCGAGGGCGTAGAGGGCCATGGGGTTTCCTCCTGTTGCGGTGTGGGGCTGGGGTCTGGGCGGCGGTGTGAGGCTGCGGTCTGGGATGGGGTGGCCGCTGAACCGTGAGTCCAACGGCACCGGCGGGGGCTCGCAGGCGCTCAGTCGGGGGGCAGGCGCAGGCTGCCGTAGCTGCCCTTGAAGAAGATCAACGGGGCCGCCTCGGGCCGCCCGACGCCTAGGCCGCTCACCCGGCCGACCACGATCCAATGGTCGCCACCCTCGTGGACAGACTCGATGGTGCAGTCGATCCAGGCGAGGCAGCCGTCGATGACCGGCGAGCCGGTGGGCCCGGCGCTCCACGACACGCCAGCGAACTTGTCGGGGTCCCGCCCTGCGAACCGCGCGCTGAGGTCGGCCTGGTCTTCAGCCAGCACGTTCACGCAGAAACTGCCGCTGGCCGCGATGGACGGCCAGCTGCTCGAGGACGTGCCGGGGCAGAACATCACCAGCGGCGGCTCCAGGGAGACCGAGCCGAACGAGCCGATGGCAAGCCCCGCCGGGCCGTCGCCGGAGACGCCGGTCACGACGGTGACGCCGGTGGGATAGTGCCCGAGGACGCGGCGGAACTCAGCCGAGTCGAAGGTTGGTGGCCTGGCGTCGTCCACGGGAGCCTCGGGCATCTGTCGGCGGAGATCCGCTCGGATCGTAACCGGGCGGCACTGCGGAAGCCGCCGGGCCGACGGATCAGGCGGGCTCGGCCCGGAGGTGGCGGCAGTCGCCGGCTGCCACCGCCACCCGGCCGTCGGCGGTGGCCACCACGAGTGCGCCGTCGGCGCCGAGGTCCTCCGCGGTGCCGGTGATCGCGCCTCCAGGGGTGAGGATGCGGACCCGCCTTCCCAGCGTGGCGCTGTGGCGGCGCAGCTCGGCCAGAAGCTCAGCCGGCCCTCCGGGGGCCAGCAGGCGCCGGTAGGCGGCGTCGAGGCACCGCAGCGCCGAGATCAGCAGTTCGTGGCGGCTTACCGGGCGAGCCGCGAGGGTGTCGAGGGCAACCGGCGGCAGCGGTGCGAAGCCGCTCTCGCGCGCGGGCGCGGAGGCTGCCGCGACAGCTTCCCGCAGGGCGGACTCGGCCGTCAGGTTCACGCCGAAGCCCACCACCACGGCCGTCGAGTCGCCGTGGCCGGTGTGCAGTTCCGCCAGCACCCCGGCCAGCTTCGCTTCGTCGGGCCCGTCGGGCAGCGCTGCGATCACGTCGTTTGGCCATTTGAGCTGGGCGTTCACACCGGCGGCGGCGCAGGCGTCCCGAACCGCCAAGGCCGTCGCCGGCGACAGGAGCGCGAGCACGTCACCCTCCAGCGGCGGCCTCAGCAGCGCCGAAGCCAGCAGCGCGGTGCCGGGCGGCGCCACCCAGGCGCGACCGTGCCGTCCCCGCCCGGCGGTCTGGTGGTCCGCCACGAGCACGAGCCCTTCGGGCGCGCCGGCTCGGGCCTCCGCCATGAGGTCTGCGTTGGTCGAGCCGGTTTCACCAACGAAGCGCACAGGGCCGAACACCGTCCCGGCGAGGCCCGCGGCCAGCGCGTCGGCGCTCATCGCCGGTGGCCCCGGCGAGCAGCGACAAGGCCGGCGACCGCGTTTGTCATTCCCGCAGGCGTATTCCGGGCCACGATCTGGCACGATATGGCGTGTTTTCTTCGGTGCTGATCGCCAACCGGGGCGAGATCGCGGTCCGCGTCATCCGAACCTGCCGGGAGATGGGCATCCGCGCCATCGCCGTCTATTCCGAAGTGGACCGTGACGCCCTGCATGTGCGCCTCGCCGATGAGGCGTACGCACTGGGCGGGCAGACCAGCGAGGAGAGCTACCTAAACGTGTCCGCCATCCTGGCCGCCATCGACGCCAGCAGCGCCGAGGCGGTCCACCCCGGCTATGGGTTCTTGAGTGAGAACGCCGACTTCGCTCGGCGCATCGTGGAGATGGGAGTCACCTTCATCGGCCCGCCGCCGGAGGCCATCGAACAGATGGGCGACAAGATCTCCGCCCGCCGGGCCGCCGAGCGAGTCGGCGTCGCAAGCGTGCCGGGGTCGCCGTTGGTTCAGCAGGCCGCCGATGTGGCGGCGTTCGCGGCAGAACACAGCTATCCGGTGGCGGTGAAGGCCGCCTACGGCGGGGGCGGTCGCGGGCTCAAGGTGGTAAACGCTGCAAGCGAGATCGACTCGGCGCTGGAGTCGGCTCGGCGCGAGGCGCTCGCCTACTTCGGGCGCGACGAGCTGTACCTGGAGCGTTACCTGCCCCGGCCGCGCCATGTGGAGGTGCAGGTGCTGGCCGACTCGCACGGCAACTGCGTCTACCTGGGCACGCGTGACTGCTCGGCGCAGCGCCGCCACCAGAAACTCATCGAGGAGGCGCCCGCCCCGGACATCGCGCCTGCCATCGCCGCGGCCATGGGCGAGGCCGCTGTAACGGTTGCCGAGGGCTGCGGGTACACCAACGCCGGCACGGTGGAGTTCCTGTACCAGGAAGAGCAGTTCTGGTATCTGGAGATGAACACCCGGCTGCAGGTGGAGCATCCCGCCACCGAGATGATCTGCGGGCTCGACCTTGTGGAACAGCAGATTCGGGTTGCGGCCGGCGAACCGCTGAGCTTCGCGCAGTCCGACGTGGAGCTGCGGGGCCACGCCATCGAGGTGCGCATCAACGCCGAGGATCCCGCCGGGGGGCACTTCCTGCCCTCGCCGGGCCGCATCGCCAAGTTGGTGGTTCCCGACGGGTTCGGCACCCGCTTCGACACCGGCTACGAGGCCGGCGACGAGATCAGCCCGCTGTACGACAACCTCGTTGGCAAGCTCATCTGCTGGGGCACCGACCGGCCCGCGGCGATCCGCCGCACGCTGCGGGCGCTCGGGGAGATGGAGGTGGAGGGCGTCGCCACGACCATCCCCGCCGATGAGGCCATCCTCTCGCACCCCGACTTCGCGTCCGTGACGCACACCACGCGCTGGGTGACCGACGAGTTGGACCTCTCGGGGCTGATGCCGATGCAGGTGGCGGAGGAGTTGGCGCTGACCGGCGACACCAGCACGATGCACCACACCATCGACGTGGAGGTCAACGCCAAGCGTTACAAGGTGAAACTTTGGATGCCCGAGGGGACCGCGTCGGCGTCGGCGGCGGCTGCGGGCCAGCGGCCTGCCCGCCGGCCGCGGCGGACTTCGGGCGGCGGCGGCGCGAGCGCTGGTCGGGGTGACGGCGAGGTGCGCACCCCCATGCAGGGCACCGTCGTGAAGGTGCTGGTGGCGGTGGGCGACACCGTGGCGACCGGCGACCCGGTCGTGGTGCTGGAGGCCATGAAGATGGAGAACAACCTGCTCGCCGCCTGCAACGGCACCGTTCGGGAGGTGCGGGTGGCGGCCGGCGACCTGGTCGGCGGCGGCGACCTAGTCGTGCTGATAGAAGCGGCGTAGCTCGACCAGCCCGGGGCGGACACCCGGATGAGTGACGGATCGTTACGCGGCGAGTGTCAGTAGCGGGTAGGCGAGCACCTTCTCGTCGGCGGTGACGAGGGCGCACTCCTCGGTCATTGCCTGGGCGATGAGGAGCCAGTCGAACGGATCGGCGTGGAGATCCGGCAAGGTGCGCAGACCCATGGCATGGGCGGCCGTCAGGTCGAGCCCAGACCGCGCCGAGTTGCGATCTGAGCGTCTCGCAGCTGTGATGCATCGCCAGCTTGCCGATCCGTCGCTTGATCTCGATCTCGGCGGCCGACACCGCCGCCCGACACTCCGCCGAGGCACGGCGCAACGCCCGGGAGCTGGAACGAATGATTGCCGCCACTCTCGATATTCTGGACACCGAAGAAGGAACCGCACCGTGACCACACCCGCCGCCTCCCCGCCCCCTCACGTCGAGCTGTCGGCGGTGATGCGCTTGGAGGCCGACTATCTCCCACCCGGCGCGAGGGCCAAGCTTCTCCGCCTCGCCGACGAATTGGAGGAGAAGGGCGATCCCGCGCTGGTGTCCCCTGCCATACTCCGAGCCGCCCTCAAGGCCGACGCAGCCGACGAAGACCAATAGTCAACCCGGCCGCCCGAACCGCGGGGCGCATCGCCCGAGTGCGTGCCCGGATATCGCCGCCTAAGACCTCGAATACACAGCCCCAGAAGGGACCCCGAGATGAACACCAATTCTCCGACGCCACTCAAGGGCCTGGACGCCTTCACGGCCGCCGCCGCGCAGATGGCAACTGCTGCCGCCGACCTGGCCACCGCCGCCGCCCGCTCCAACAACGCAATGCTCGCCCGCGCTGCCGCCGACCTGGCCCGCGCCGCCCTTGATCTGCGCGACGGCACCAAAAGGCAAAGGCCCCTGAGATGAGCAAGCGCCGCACGCCCGACGATCCGCCCCCACCGCCTCCCGGCCGGCAGGGCGCGGTCCCCGCAGGTCGGCTGGCTCGCGGTCGGTCCGCAACGCCCCTTGACAATCGTTCCACAGTATATTGATACTTCACTAAAGTAGTGGTGATATCTCAAAGAGTGCTACACTCGCCGCATGGCGGAACCAGATCGACGACTCAGCGAGGCCTACGACGTAGTGATCGCAGCGGCGACTGATGCGGCAGATGCTGCTGCCTTCGCCAACAGGTCGGTTCGACAGGCCCGCGACGCTCGCCTGGCGACAGACATGGTCCGCAGGCTGGCCGATGACGCCGCGCGCGATGCCGATGACGCCGCGCGGGATGCAACCGAGGCCAGGCGCCTCGCCCGGCGCGCCTCCATGGCGCTCGGCAGGGTCCTCGATATTCTGGACCCCTGAGGAGGAGGTGGCCGCCTAATGCCAGCCAGCGAACGTGAGCTAGACAACACACGCAGGGCGCAGGCGTACCGCGAGGAGGCCACGCTTCGGCGCCCCGGGCCGAACCGCGACGCCCTGCTCCGCCTCGCCGACGCATATGCCTCCACCGACGACCTCGACCAAATCCCCACGAAGGTCCTCAGCGCAGGGCTGATCGCCTTCGGGTCCGACGACGACTACCTGGAGGAACACATCCCGCTGTACATGCACGAGTCGCCTGAACCGGCACCCGCCCACATCCGGATGCCGCCGAAGTTCCGCGAGGAGGCCGCCCGGCGGCGGCCCGGGCCCAACCGCGACGCCCTGCTCCGCCTCGCCGACGAACTCGAAGCTGCCGGCGAGCACGGCCGCCTCCCCAAGGGCGTCATGAGCGCCGGCCTGACCGCCTATGGGTCCGACGAAGACAAACTGGACCACGACTATCGGCTGCACGAGGCAAAGGGCTCCGAACCTGGCCGTATGGCGCTGGAGCCGATACTGCGCCGGTCGGCCACCTACCGCCCGGCGGGTCCGAACCGCGACGCCATCCTGCGCCTCGCTGACGAACTGGAGGCCGTCGGCGACGTTTCGATCGTCTCCCGCGACACGCTGCACGCCGGTCTAGCCGCCCTCGGGGCCGCTTACGATTCGCCGCCAGCGGGGCCGGACGCCGAGACCCAATAGGCCGCAGCGGCAACGCCGCCAATCGGACAAGTCCCGATCGAAGCTCATCGCGCCCTACCTGCGTCTTCGAGGCGTGGGCGGGCGTCACGCGGCGAGTGTCAGGAGCGGGTAGGCGAGCACCTTCTCGTCGGCGGTGACGAGTCTGCACTCCTCAGCAATTGCCTGAGCGATGAGAAGCCGATCGAACGGATCGGCGTGCAGATCTGGGAGTGTGCGCAACTGCATGGCGTGAGCGGCGGTCAGGTCGAGCCAGACCGCATCGCATCCTCGTGACACGCAACGGCCGTCCGTCGTTCGTCATCCTGAATCCCGACGACCTGGAGTCCCTCGAGGCAACCATCGAGATCCTCAGCGACGACGAGTTGATGGACTCGCTTCGCAAGTCGCGCTCAGAAGCCGCCGACGGCCAACTGACACCCTTGGGCGATCTCCTCTGAGTCGACGGGGTGTACGACCTCAGGATCACACCCGGAGGCGCTCGATCTCTCGACCGGCTTCCCGAGAAGATCCCCGCCGCCGTCGCCGAGACCATCCACGGCCCGCTCGCCGAGAACCCGCAGATGCTCAGCAGGTCGCTCGTCGGCGCACTCGAAGGCCTCCGGGTCGCCCGCCAAGGTGACTACCGCATCATCTACGAGATCGACGAGGACGAGCGGCTCGTGATCGTCCACCGCGTCAAACACCGCCGGGACGTCTACCGGCGGCACTGATCAGCGGGATCAGGGAGGGATCCGGTGGATCAGATCCAGTGATACATCATTCCAGCACAATCCGATATCATGCTGGAATGATCAGGACACAGATCTCGCTCACCGACCATCATGCCGAGCGCCTTCGCGTCCTCGCCCTTACCGGCGGACTCTCGCAGGCAGCGATCATTCGAGAGGCTCTCGACGGCTACCTCCGTGACCACGAGTCGAGGATGCGTCTCGAACAGGCCCGGCGAGCGGTCGGCAGGTACCGGTCCGGGCACAACTCGACCGCGGAGGACCATGATGAGGCGCTCGACGAGGCGTTCGGAACATGAACGGATGGATCTTCGTCGACACCTCTGCTCTATATGCGCTGCTCGATGCCGATGACGATCACCACGCGGAGGCCGCGTGGGGATGGGAGCGGCTATTGGATGACATGCAGTCCGGCCGGCGCCGTGGCATAACGCACTACGGCGTGGTGGTCGAGACCAGCGCGCTGGTGCAGAGGCGTCTGGGCATGCAGGCGGTCGGCGAACTGCACGACTCCGTGCTCGAGGTCCTGGTCGTCGAGGATGTGGACACAGACCTGCAAAGGCGGGCCCTGGCCGCGATGCTGGCAGCCGGGCACCGCAACGTCTCTCTGGTTGATTGGACATCGTTCGAGTTGATGCGAGCAAAGGGAATCACGCACGCGCTGGCGTTCGACGATGACTTCACCCGGCGCGGCTTCCACCCGCCGCCGACCGTCGCCTGAGCCTCGAGGGGACAGGGTTAGAGGCAGGAGCCGCCGGCACCGCTGGTCAGGCTGCCGTCAGATCGCCAGGATCGAGCAGTTCGGCGAACCTCTCGACCTCGATTTCTCCTGCACGGTCCCGTGCAAGCCAGAGATCGTGAGCCATCTGCATGCGCAGCCACGTCTCCGG
>VXNF01000113.1 GCA_009840735.1 Acidimicrobiia bacterium
ACTTCTATTCTGACAGGCGAACGGTAGGGTTTGAGATATACTGATTCATATGCCTGACTCGACTACCATCAAGGTCTCGACCAAGACGCGGGACGCTTTGCGCCAGCTTGCGGATCGGGACGGACTCACGCTCGACGCCCAGTTGGGCCAGCTGATTCGGCGGGAGCGCCGACGCATGATCGGCACCCAGCTGGCGTCCGCCCCGCTCGACGCCGCCGAGGAGGCCACCTTAGACGCCTCGGCGAGTGACCTGGCTGATGCGAGCGGGTGACGTCGTCCGCTGCGACTTCGGGACGCCAGCACGGGGCGAGCCAGGGCCCGGCCGGCCAGCGATCGTCGTCACCTGCGATGAGGTGCTCGCATTCCGCCAACACGCCGTCCTCGTCGTGCCGTGCACCACGAAACGACGCGGCTGGCTGAGCGAAGTCGACGTCGGCGAGTTCGGCGCCGCCGCGGCCCATCTGCCGACGACTGTCAGCGTCGACCGCATCGTCGAGGCAACAGGCAGCAACATCGGGGCCGTGGCGCTCGGCCAGATTCGAGAACTCATCGCCGACCTGCTCGCGCTCTGACCGGTGTCCCCCGCGTTCAGCCGGGGGGCGACGGCGCTGTTGTTGGGGAGGGCCTGCAACTAGCCTGAGGGCGTGACGCTCACCCGGTCGGATGCGCCTCCTTGCCTCGACGATGCGCGGCGTGCTGCAGCGGCGCTGGCCGAGGCCGGGGTTGGGCGGGTACTGCTGTACGGCTCGCTGGCCCGCGGCACGCAGACGCCAGACAGCGATATTGACTTATTAGCAATTTTCGATAATCTTGATTATAGTACACGCTGGAAGCGGAAGGTGGAGTTAGAGGGCTCGGCGTCGCGTGCTTCGCGTCGTCCGGTGGAGGTACACGTCACCGACCGGCCCGAGTGGGCGGTCCGCAGCGAGCGGCTCGCCACCAGCTTCGAGCGCGCCGTCGCCGCCGAGGCGGTCGTGCTGCATGACGCCCCGCCCGGCGATGTGGACTGGAACAAGGAGATCGGATTGCCGGACTCAGACCGCGGGGAAGCCGAAGCGTCGCTGCGCAACGCCGTTCAGGCATTGGTGATCATGGAGACCCATGCCCACCCTGGCCCAGGCGAGCAGGGCGCCCTGGCCGACGGCGACGCCGACCACTTTCGGCTCTCGGTGACCGCCCGCCTGCGGGGCCTGTGCGCGCAGGCTCAAGTCGTTCTGGAGACCTCGCTGAAGGCCCTGGTACACCTATATGGTTCGGCGCCGCCGCCCCGCACCCACGAACTCGGCCGGCTGGCGGCCCTGCTGCCCGCCGCAGAGCGTGCGCTAGCTCGAGATCACCTGGCAGGGATCGACCCTCATGCGGTGTCGGAGTGGCGCGAGAAGGGCACCTACGTGGCCGACTTCCCCGACGTGGCCCTGGCAGACCTGCCGACGCTGGCCCACAGCTTCGCCATGGCAGCGTGCGGCATGGCCCGACTGGCCGCCGACCGCACCGGCGCCGATCGCATCCGCGCGCCCCGCGACGAGCCGACGCCCGCCCGCACCATCGCCAAGCTGACCGCCGCCATCGAAGAAGCGCTAGCCGGCTGGAACCTCGCCGCCGACCCGGTCGACGATCTGATCGGCTCTCTCGACGTCGAGCCCGAGGACGACATCGACGCCATAATCTACGGGCTGGGCGGGGGAGAGCCGCTGTCATAGGGCTCGTCTAGTGTCCCGCGTCGAGGTATGACGATGCGGAATCGCGGGTGACGGGGATCGGGCCGAGCGACGGCGCGGCGTTCTTGCCGGAGCGCGAGCCGCTGAGCTGGACGGCGCCTGCGGGTTTCCCGGTGTCGTTGCGGCCGGCAGCGCTGTACCTGCAGGACGCCAACCCGGGCTTGGAGGTGGCGGTGGCGACCGCGGCGCGCCCGCCCGGAGCTGTCGATCTGCGGGCGGCTTGGAGGAAACGCCAGGCGGGCCGGCCGAACCCGGTGCTGCTCATCGCCCTCTACGGCACCGCCGGAGAAGTCAGGGCGGCGCTGTGCGGGCCGGTCGGTGAGCAGCCGCCGGTCCACACTGACGTGGCGCTCTCGCGGGCGCGGCGGCTGGCGGCTGCGGCCCTCGGCGAGCCGACCCATCAAGCCGCCACCCGGTTCCTGCTGGCCGCCCTGGGCGAAGTCCGATCCGAGATGCCGGGGCTGCGCAACGTCGGCCTGCTGGCCACCCAGCAGCTATTGGTGACCGCAGCGGCGATCCGCTCCGGCGGACGGCCGCTCGCCCGCGGACCGGCCACCGCGGCCGTCGTCGGCTCGCCGGCCGGGGATGCGGCGGCGCTGCTGGAGTTGCGGGGACGCCCGCTGGTGGAGGCGCTGGGCTTCGAAGTGCAGGCGTTGGCCACCGGCGCCTCGCTGCTGCGCATCGACGGCCGCGGCCGGGCGGTGGCAGTGTTCTGCGACGAGGGAGAGCCGTTCGACGCCCCCGCAGGCCGCTTCGAGGGCACATCACCGGTGTCGCGCGGCCTATCCCTGGCCGACACCGAGAACCTCGACTGGTTGGTGCTCACCCGCGGCGCCGAGATCCGCCTTTACGCGGCCCGCGGCGACGTGGGCGTGGGTCGCAAGGGGCGGGCAGAGTCGTTCGTGGAGTTGAATCTGGCGCTGCTGGCCGACGACTTGGCCGACTTCCTTCCGCTGCTGTTCTCCGCTGACGCTCTCCGGCAGGGCGGCAGCCTGGAGGTGCTGCTGGCGGAGTCGGCCGTCTTCG
>VXNF01000005.1 GCA_009840735.1 Acidimicrobiia bacterium
CCCACGACCTCTTCGTCCCGAACGAAGCGCGCTACCAAGCTGCGCCACTGCCCGTAGAGGGCCGAGGATACCAAGGCCTCACCGCCGCGCCGGGCGGCTCAGCCGGCGTTCTCGTAGAAGGTCCCACCTTGGGCGATCACTTGGCGTCCCCGGCGCAGACGGAAGGCGTCCAGCGGCTTGATCAGCCAGCCGTCGGCTCTGGCCCGCCGTGCCAGGAAGGTGTCCGCAGGCCGGTCCAGCAGCATCAGCACCTTCTGGTATTGCAGGCGGCCCGCGTCGCTCTCGGCCCGAAGTTCCAGGCTGCAGGCCATGCCGCCCATGCTGCCGATCTGCAGGTCGAGGATCACTAACTCGGGCGCCAACTCCTCGGTGACTGCCAGCAGTTCCCGCCCCGAGCGCACCCGGTTGACGCGAGTGTCGTCGTCGGCGAGGGCACCGGCGACCTCCTCGAAGGTCCAGTCGGCGTCGGTGGCCAGCAGCACGTCGGCCATACCGTGAGGCTACCGGGGCGGTAGCATCCCCGGCGAGACGGGAGGTTGCCGCGTGTTCGAGGTTCAGGTTGAGGTCGCGGAGGACTGCACGGTCTGTCGTCCCGTCGGCGAGCTGGACGCCTACACCGTCGGCGACTTCCGCGAGGCCCTGGGCGGCGTCGAGGAGTCGGCCCGCCTGGTGGTGGACTTGAGCGGCGTGCCGTTCATGGACTCGGCCGGTCTCGGCGCCCTCATCGGCGGCATCCGCCGGGTGCGCGACGGCGGCGGCGCCATCTCGGTGCTCTGCGACCGGCCTGCCATCACCCGGCTGCTGCACACCACGGGTTTCGACCGGATCGTCCCGATGGTGGAGACCATGGCGGCGGCCCTCGAGGCGCTCGGTCCCGTCGACGAATCCTGATCCGTCGATGCGCCGGAGCCTTCCTCCCGCTCCCGGCGCGCGCCGCCCCCCGCCTGCTCTGCGGTCGCGCCGCCTGCCGGGCCGAGCGCGCTTGCGCCCAGCCGGAGCCAGCCTGTCGATCGCGGCGGCTCTGATGCGGCGGCTCTCCGTGGGGCTGTTCGTTGCGGGCGCCGGCTGGTTGGCGGTGGCCGCCGGCCCGGCCGCAGCGCAAGAGCAGCCGCGGGACGCCGAGGGTGCGCCCGCAGCCGAGCGGTCCGACCTGGCCGGTCATGTCGAACCCGGACAGGACTGCGCCGAGGGCGTGACTGCGGCGGCTGCGGCGTCCTCACGGGTGCCCGAGCCCGGCGCCGACCTGGTCCAGATCGTGGAGGTCGTGGGCTTGATGGACCCGGTGCTGGCCGACTTCGTGGTCGAACGGATCCGCACCGCCTCCTATCCCGGCAGCGGCGTGCTGGCGGTGGTGCTGCGGGTCGACAGCCGGCGGGCCGTGATCGGCGCCGACGAGTTGGCCGTCGTCGCTCGGGACATCCTGGGCTCGCGGGTGCCGGTGGTCGCCTGGGTTGGCCCGTCGGGCGCCCGAGCCACCGGCGAGACCGCCCAACTCCTGGCGCTGGCGGACCGCGTCGGCGTGGCGCCGGGAGCGCGGCTGGGCGAGACCGGCGTCCAGGCGCTGGACTGCGCCGAGTTCGGCCGACTGTGGGGATCCCACGCCCCTCTGCTGGCTGAGCGCACGGTCAATCACAGCGAGGCCGTGGCCTCAGGGGTGGTCCCGGCACCCGCGCCTACGCTCGGCGAGTTCCTGTTCACGCTGGAGGACCTGGGGTTCCAGACCGTCGAGGTCATCGACGCCGAGACCGGCGAACGCCGCCTCGAGCCGGAGACTTCGGTGCAGTTCGTGAGCCTGCCGTTCGTGGGCGGGATCATGCACACCGTGGCGAGCCCGCCGCTGGCATACCTGCTGTTGCTGATCGCCCTGTCGCTGCTGCTGCTGGAGTTCTACACCGCGGGCGTGGGGATCGCCGGGGTCACCGGCGCCGCCTGCGGCATCCTGTCGCTGTACGGGCTGGCGGTGCTGCCGACCAACGGCTACGCCATCGGGCTCATCGTCGCCGCTTTCTTCGCTTTCGCCATCGACGTGCAGACCGGGGTGCCGCGCCTGTGGACCGCCATCGGCACCGGCTGTGTGGTGGCGGGCACCTTGACGCTCTACGACGGCGTTGCCATGTCGTGGGTTCCCATGCTGGGAGGGCTCGTCGGGTTGATGCTGGGGGTCCTGGGCGGGATGCCGCCGCTGATTCGCAGTCGCTTCTCCACGCCCACCATCGGGCGGGAGTGGATGATCGGGCTGCAGGGCGAGGCGGTCGAGGCGCTGCACCCGTTCGGGGTGGTGCGGATCGCGGACTCGCTGTGGCGGGCGCGCACGTTCCGGGCATCGCCGATCCCACGCGGCGGTGCCGTGGAGGTGACGGGCATCGACGGGCTGCTGCTGGAGGTGTCGCCAGTGCTGGAGGACGCCGCCGAGGCCGCAGACGAAGATCCGGCGGCACCGGACACCGCCGCGGACTCCGAGATCGAAGCGACCCCCTCGGGGTAGTCCGCGGCGGGCCAGAACCTGGGTCGGCGCACCGTCCGCCCCGGCCCGCGACGCTCCCCAGGTCGGGGTATCCCGCGGCGGGCCAGCAGCGGTTCGGCAGCCTCTGGACCCAGCAGAACCGACCCCGCCGAACCGAGGAATCCCGGCCTCGACGGGACTCTCGATGCTGGTTTGTGCTAGCTCGAACGCCGTCCTATGGTCCCCACCGTGACACGGGAGACAGCGTGAGCGCGGTTACCGACGGCGTCGATTGGCAGATGCGGGCGGCCTGCCGGGGACCCCAATCGGTGGTCTTCTTCCCGCCCGCCGTTGCCGAGGCCCGCGAGGAGCGATCCGAACGCGAGCGCCGCGCCAAGGCCATCTGCGCCCAGTGTACGGTGACCGATGAGTGCCTGGAGTACGCCCTGCGGATCCGCGAGCCCCACGGCATCTGGGGTGGCCTAAACGAGCAGGAACGCCGCCGCCTCTTCTGAGCGGCACTCGCCCGAACGGATGCCGTTTGTGACGGTTCGGTTGAGAAGCTCCGTCAGGTCGCCCGCAAACTCCCTGGCCTGAGACTTCAGGTCAGGCGGGCGACGGCTCAAAGGACGACACGACGAACCAGGCCCTCTGGGTCATCTCGCTGGAAAAGCTTCCAGCTTTGGCCTGCTGCTGGAGCTCCTCCCAGGTGCAGCCAGCCCGGGCGAGAGCGTTGTCGATGACAGTGCGCACGCCTGCGTCGTCCAACACGTCAACCTCGATGTCGAGATATCGGTCGGCCAGTTGCTCGGTCATAGTCTTCTCATTCCGTTCAGTCAGATCGGTGGCTTGGGAGGCGGCGGCCGGCTATTCGGAGGTCGCCTCGGCGGCGGGTCATGCCGCTGGCGTCTAGGGCGGCGAGCAGCGGCAGGGCGTACTTGCGGCTTGTGCCGACAGCGTCGCGGAACTCCGCGACCGTGAAACCCTCGGGTCGCGCGGCGAGCAGGCCGGCCACTGTCTCGGCGGCGCGGTCCACGGCGTCGGCGGCGAAGATCACCCCGTCCACCGAGACCGCCAGGCGTCTCCGTACCAGCTCGCGCAGCTCCTCGGGCGAGATCGGCGGTGTGGCCGGCGTCGAGGGTTCGGGGGGCGAGAAGGGCCGCTCCTTCAGCGCCTCGAGGAACGGATGCTCCGCCAGTGTGTCCTGGCGGCGGACAGGGTGCGCCCGGCCCGCCTCGACGACGACGTCCTCGAGCTGCTCGACCGCGGCGCGTTCCCGCTCGTGGAGGCCGGCTAGGTCGAGGCCCAAGTCGCCCGCGTCGGCGACGCGTGCGCGCAGTTCGGCCTGCGCCGCCCGCAGCGCCGCCGGGTCGACCACCCACCCGGCCAGGTTCGCCACCCGCCGCTCGCCGGTGAGCCGCCACAGGTCGTCGGGTCGCACCCAGCCCCGCTCGGCCACTACCCGGTCCACCGAGCGGTCGGGTTGGGCCACAGCGGCGGGCAGGCGCGGGTCCACGTCGAGGATCTCGCCGCCGCCGACGGTCTCCGCCCGGCCGCTCTCGCGCAGCACGAAGCGGTCGCCGGGGCGCAGCGGCAGCCGCCGGGGCAGATGCAGGCGCACCGCGCCCGTGCTGCCGGGGCGCAACGACTCGCTTCCCAGGACGCGCATGCGCACGCTGAACTCACCGGCGCCCAGGTACGCCACGTAAGCGCCCCGCCGGGAGACCTCGTGGTCGAGCGCATCCAACACGCCGAGAGAGGCGTCAACGGTGCGGGTCAGGTGCCATTGGCTCTCCCGCACGACCACGTCGCCGCGCCCCACGGCCTCGTGGTTGACCCCGGCGAGGTTCAAGGCGGCTCGGTGGCCCGGGCCCACGCTGGGCTGAGCGGCGTGGAGGCTCTGGATAGCGCGCACTCGCACCCGGCGACGGCCCGGCTGCAACACCAACTCGTCGCCGGCGGTCACCGTTCCCCCGGTGAGGGTGCCGGTCACCACGGTGCCCGCCCCCGGGGCCACGAACGCCCGGTCCACCCAGAGCCGGGGACGGCCGGCGTCCTCGGCGGTCGGCGTGCGGGCCAGCAGCCGGTCCAGAGCTGCGGCGAAATCGTCCATTCCTCGGCCGGAGAGGCTGTCGGTGGCGACGATCTCGGCGTCGGCCAGGAAGGTGCCCGCTAGGTGGTCTGCGACGTCGAACTGAGCGATCTCGGCCAGTTCCTCGTCGACGAGGTCCGCCTTGGTGAGCACCACGAGGCCGGCGGCGATGCCCAGCAGTTCCAGGATGCGCAGATGCTCCTCGGACTGCGGCTTCCAGCCCTCCGTGGCGGCCACCACGAAGATGCAGGCATCCACCGCCCCCACCCCCGCCAGCATGTTGCGGATGAACCGAATGTGGCCCGGGACATCGACGATGGCGCAGCGGCGCCCGCTGGGCAGGGTCGCCGCGGCGAAACCCAGATCGATCGTCAGCCCGCGGCGGCGCTCCTCCTCGAACCGGTCGGGGTCGGTGCCGGTGAGGGCCTTGACCAGCGTGGACTTGCCGTGGTCAACGTGGCCGGCGGTGGCGACGACGTGCATGATGCTTCCCGACTCCTGCAGACGCTTAAGACGGCGGTGGGCAGCCCTCGGGCAGCGTTAGTCGGGCCGCTGCGGAGTGGATTCCGGCCTCCGCCGGAATGGCTGAGTCTGCTGTCGGGATCACGCGGCGGGTTCCGTGGTGGCGCGGCGGGCTGCGGCGGCCACGGCGGCGTCATCTGCGGGGTCCACGGTGCGCAGGTCCAGATAGGTGCGCTGGTTGGCAACCCGAGCGATCACAGGCACCTCGCTGGCGCGCAGTGCTGCGGCCCGGTCGCCGTCCAGCGCGATGCCCGCAGACGGGATCTCGACGCCCGGCAGGGTGCCGCCGCCTGTGGTTGCCGCCATGTCGCACACTTCCCCAACCCCGAGCGCCTCGGCGCGGACCCGCAGCTCGGCGACCGGACGGGTGGCCATGCGCCAGAACGGGATGTCGTCGCCGCGCCGGTCCAGGTAGGTGAGTGCCAGGGACTGCAGCGTCTCCAGCACCAAGCCGCCGGCCCGGAAAGCGCGGGCCAGAGGGTGGCGGGCGCAACGCGCGAGGAGGCTGGCGCTGCCGGCGATGATGCCGGCCTGCGGGCCGCCGAGCAGCTTGTCCCCCGAGAAGGTCACCAAGTCGGCGCCCGCGGCGAGGGTCTGGCGCGCCGCCGGTTCGCCGCGCAGCCAACTCGGCGGCCCGTCGGCCAGCCAACCGCAGGCCTCGTCGAGCAGGCCAGAGCCGATGTCGACCACCAGCGGAACGCCGAGGTCCGCCAGGTCCGCCACGGCTGGCGCCTCGGTGAACCCCACGATGCGATAGTTCGACTGGTGAACCCGCAGGCACAGCGCCACGTCGCCCGCTTCCAGCGCGGCTGCGTAGTCCTGTCGCCGGGTGCGGTTCGTGGTGCCCACCTCGGTCAGTCGAGCCCCGGACTGCGCCACGATCTCCGGCACCCGGAAGCCGCCGCCGATCTCCACGAGCTCGCCGCGGCTGACCGCCACGCCGCGGCTCGCGGCCAGCGCGCCGAGCACCAACGTCACCGCGGCGGCGCAGTTGTTGACCACTAGGGCGGCTTCGGCGCCGCAGAGCCGCGCCAGCAGTCCTGCGGCGTGGGCCTGGCGATCCCCGCGGGCGCCGCTTCGGGTGTCGAACTCCAGGTTGCTGTAGCGCAGCGGCGCGGTGGCCGAGCCATCCGCTGGCGACCCGGCTGGCCCCCCCGCCGCCGACGGCGCTGCCGGATCACCCAGAGAAGCCGCGCCCAGCGGCGCCCGCCCCAGGTTGGTGTGCAGCAGAACGCCGGTGGCGTTGATCACCGGCCTCAGCAGCGACAGCCGGATGCCTTCGGCACGCGCCGCGGCACTAGCGGGGTCGCCTGCGGCGATGGCGGCGCGGGCGGCCTCCACCAGCAGCGGGTGGGGCAGGCCACTGCCGGTGAGGGACTGAGCCAGCGAGTCGACGCTGGGCGGTCGGCGGAACTCCGGCTGTTTGTCGCTGCGGGGGGAGTTCACGAACCCCGTCGCGTCAGGCTGACAGGCGTCCCGGCCAGGTGGGCGCTGCAGCCTGCCAGCTCGACAGCCGGAACCAGCTCGTCCACGAGCCGCTTGGCGATGCCCCGGACGGCCTCGGCGGCGGGGCCCTCGCCCGTCACGAACGGCGCCCCCGCGTCGCTGGCGGGCGACACCGTCGGGTCGATCGGAACCTTGCCCAGCAGCGGTGCCCCGATCTCGGCCGCCAGCGCCTCGCCGCCGCCCTCGCCGAACAGGGCGTGGGTGTTGCCGTCGGGATCGACGTAGGCGGTCATGTTCTCGATGACGCCCGCGATGCGCAGGTAGTTGTTGCGGCCCATGTTGGCGGCGCGCGCCGCCACGTTCTGCACGCTGCGCGAAGGGGTCGTGACGATGATCATCTCGGCCCGCGGCAGCAGCTTGGCGATTCCCATCTGCACGTCGCCGGTTCCCGGGGGCATGTCCACCACCAGGAAGTCCATAGGCCCCCACAGCACGTCCTCCAAGAAGTGCCGCACCGCGCGGTTCAGGATGAGCCCGCGCCACATCAACGCCGTCTGCTCGTCGTCCACCAGCAGCCCCATCGAGACCACCTTGAGCATCCCGCTGCCGATGGCACGGGTCTGCGGCAGGATCTTGCGTTCGGTCTCGGCGCCCTCCAGCCGGCCGGTCAGGTCGAGCATCCGCGGCACCGAGTAGCCCCAGATGTCGGCGTCGAGCAGCCCCACGGTGTGTCCTTCGGTGGCTAGGGCCATGGCGAGGTTGACCGAGATGGAGGACTTGCCGACGCCGCCCTTTCCGGAGGCGATCAGCAGCACCTTGGTCGTGAGGGGGATCTCGGTGTCGGGCGCGCTCTCAGCCACGTTGCGCCGGGCGACGGCCATTGCCTTGGCCTTGCCCTCGGCGGAGAGCTCGGTCCAGGAGATGTCCACCCCTCGAACGCCCGGCAGGGTCGCCACCCGGTTGCGTACGTCGCGCTGGATCTGCGCCCGCAGCGGGCAGCCCATCGTCGTGAGAGCGACGGTGACTGTGACTTGTCCGTCGGGGGCCACATCGGTTCCGGCCACCATCCCCAACTCGACGATGTTGCTGCCGAGTTCGGGATCGATGACGTCCCGCAGCAGCGCCAGGACGGCCTCAGGGCTCGGCGCGGTCGCGGACGCCGCGCCTGCACCCGCCGCCGCGCTGGCGGGCGGCGTCGGATCCGAGGTCATGGCGACAGCCACGCCGCGGAGTCTACGGGGACGCTCCGCGCCGACGGCCCTGCGGGCGCCGAGAGCGACGGGCGTGGGCGCGATGGGCGATATCGAGCGACGGCGGCCCCTGCGGGAGCGGGGACGGTGCCGGTAGACTGCGTGCAGCGTCAACCGGGCGTGGCGACCGCGCCGGCGGGCCACGCGAACGACCAAGGAGCGCCCAAAATGATCACGCTCACTCCCGCCGCAGCGAGCAAGGTCGGCGAACTGCTGACCCAGGAGGGCGAAGACGGTCTGGCGCTGCGGGTGGCCGTCCGTCCGGGCGGCTGCTCGGGGTTCAGCTATGAGATGTACTTCGACACCGAGGTGGATGACAACGACAAGAGCGCCAACTTCGAGGGCGTCGCCGTCGTCGTGGACGCCTCCAGTGCCATGCTGCTGCAAGGCGCGACGCTCGACTACAGCGACAGCCTGCAGAACGCTGGCTTCTCCATCGACAACCCCAACGCCCAGCGGACCTGCGGCTGCGGGCAGTCCTTCAGCTGACCTCTGAGCCGGCGGCTGCCGGCGACTGCATCAGCCTCACCGTCGACGGTCGTCTCCTCAGCGCGCCCGTCGGCGATATCTCGCTGCTGACGCTGCTCCGCGAGCAACTCGGTATCCGCGAGGTCAAGGACGGCTGCAGCCCGCAGGGGCAGTGCGGCGCCTGCACGGTGCTGGTCGACGGCGCCGCCAGGGTGGCCTGCGTGACACCGGCGCGCCGCGTGGCGGGTCGGCAGGTCACCACGCTGGCGGGGCTGGATTCCGCCCGCCGGGCGACCTGGTCTGACGCCTTCTGTGCCACCGGCGCCAGCCAGTGCGGGTTCTGCACGCCCGGCATCATTCTGCGGCTCGAGAGCCTGGCTCGACGCTCACCGGAGGCCGATCCCACCGGAGCGCTGGCCGCCCACCTCTGCCGCTGCACCGGCTGGCAGACGATTTTGGAGGCAGCCCGTGCGGTGCGAGACGGAAACACCGCCCCGGGCCGCCGCTCCCGCGACTATGAGGCCGCGGCGCGCCGGGCGACGATCGAGGGCGGGCGCCCACAGGTCGTCGGCCCGCATGTGGCCTGCGGCGAGGGGGGCTTCGCCGACGATTCGGCACCGGCGGACGCGCTGGTGGCGGTGCCCGCAGCCGACGGCGGCTGGGCGCTGGGGGAGACGCCCGCCGAGGCGCGCCGGGCCGCGGGAACAGTCATGGGCAGGCGCAGCACGCTGCGCGCCGTCCCGCCGCTGGAGGTGCCGCCGGGCGACTGGGACTGCACCCTGCGCACCTGCTGGACCGAGCCGGCCTACCTCGAGCTCGACGCCGCCTGGTGCGTTCCCGGCGGCGAGCCGACCGACCCGCTGGCCAACGGCGGGGCCTTCGGCGCCAAGGTCCGATCCGAGGCGCCGGCGGCGGCCCGTCGCCTGGCCGACCAGACGGGCCGGCCGGTGCGGGTGCTGTACTCCCGAGCTGACGCCACCCGACTAGGACTTAAGCGCCCGCCGGTCGCCGGCGGCGCCAACGCCGACGGCCGCGGGCGGCTGGCCGTCGCCCGAACGCCGGGGATCGCCGAGGCGGTAGCCGCGGTGGCGCCGGGCCTGGAGGTCACCGAGACAGACGTGGCCGGGCCGGCAACCTCTGCGGATCTGCGGGGCGCCGGCACCCTCGAAGCGCTGGCTCTTCTGGCTGGCGCGCGGGGCGCGGTCGGACCGGTCCGCTTGCCCGGCGGCGGGGCCGCGACCGCGCAGGTCGGCGACATCATCGCCGTGGAGGTGGACTGCGGGCACCCCCTCGACGAAGCCGTGCTGCGCTCGTACTGCATCGGCGCCGCCCACATGGGCTACAGCCTTGTCACCTCCGAGGCCATCGCCACCGACGCTGGCGGGGCGGTGGCGGACCTGACGGTGCGATCCTTCGGCGTGGTGCCGGCAACGCGCACTCCGCCCGTCGAGGTGACCGTCCGGCACAGCGACTGCGAGCCGGTCAACGGTTCGGACGCGGTGTTCGTGGCCACCGCGGCGGCGACGTGGCTGGCTCGGGGCTTCCCGCCGGTCTGGCCCACCGACCGGGGAGCTTGACCCAACAGCGGCGTCGGTAGCCTGAGCAGATGCTGCGGGTCGGCGTCTGCCAGCTGAACCTCACTGTGGGGGACCTCGACGGCAACGTCGAACGGATGCTCGCAGCGCTGGCGGAGGTGTCCGGGCGCGGCGGCGACGTGGCGGTTTTCCCCGAGTTGGCCGTTTGCGGGTACCCGCCGGAGGACCTGCTGGCCAAGCCGCGCTTCGCGCAGGACTGCCAGGCGGCGCTGGAGAAGCTGGCCGCCGCCGGGGACCGCTGCGCCGCGGTCGTGGGGCTGCCGTCGGCCGACGCGGACGGGACGTTGTACAACGCCGCCGCGGTCTGTGCCAACGGCGCTGTGGTGGGCACGGCCCGCAAGGCCCACCTGCCCAACTACGGCGTCTTCGACGAGAAGCGCCACTTCACCGCCGGGGCGCCTGAGGCGCTGTTCGAGATCGCCGGCACAGCGGTGGGGATCTCCATCTGCGAGGACATCTGGATCGACGGCGGCGCTGTGGAGCGGCTTGCAGCTGGCGGCGCCGAGTTGATCGTCAACCTCAACGCCTCGCCCTACTGCGTCGGCAAACTGGACGAGCGCCTCGCCGTGCTGCGGCGACGTATAGACCGGATCCGACGCCCGGTCGTGTATGTGAACCTGGTCGGTGGCCAGGACGAGCTGGTCTTCGACGGCCGGTCGCTGGTGCTGGACGCCGAGGGGGCGGTGCTGGCGCAGGCGGCGGCGTTCGCCGAGGAGGTGCTCCTCGTGGACGTGGCGCTCGAAGCCGCCGGGCCGGTGCCCGCGGCGGCTCCGCTGGCGCGCCTCTGGGTGAACGATCCTGCCGCGGCCGGGCCTCAGGCGCTGCCCCCGCCGGCGCTGCCTGCGCCGCTGCATCCGCTCGACGAGGTCTACGAGGCGCTGGTTGCCGCCACCCGCGACTACGTCACCAAGAACGGCTTCAGCGACGTGTGCCTAGGGCTGTCCGGTGGCGTGGACTCCTCGCTGGTGGCGGTCATCGCCGCCGACGCGCTCGGCCCGGGGCGGGTCCACGGAGTGATGATGCCGTCGCGCTTCTCCTCGGAGCATTCGCTGGCCGACGCCGAAGCGCTCAGTGAGAGCCTCGGCATCGAGGCGCGTCGAATCGGCATCGAACCGGCGCACCGGGCGTTCGAGGAAATGCTGGCGCCGGCGTTCGCGGGCCTTCCGCCGGGCCTGGCCGAGGAGAACGTGCAGTCGCGCGTCCGCGCCGTGGTGCTCATGGCTCTGGCCAACAAGTTCGACTGGTTGCTGCTCGCCACGGGCAACAAGTCCGAGGCGGCGGTGGGCTACTCCACGCTCTACGGCGACTCGGCGGGTGCTTTCGCGCCGATTGCCGACGTCTGGAAGACCCAAGTCTACGCGCTCGCCCGGCGTCGCAACGAGGCCGCCGGCCGGCCGCTGATACCCCAGCGTGTGCTGGAAAAGGCGCCGTCGGCTGAGCTGCGGCCCGATCAGCGCGACTCCGACAGCCTGCCGCCGTACGAGACGCTGGACCAGATCGCTCGAGCCCTGGTGGAGGGAGACAAGACGGTCGCCGAGCTCATCGCCGCCGAGGCGGATCCCGACCTGGTGCGCCGCCTGGGCAGGCTGCTGGACGCCGCCGAGTACAAGCGCCGCCAGGGACCGCCCCGCGCCCGAGTCACCTCGAAGGCCTTCGGGCGCGACCGGCGCATCCCGATCACCAACCGCTACCGGGGCGAGGCTCGTGACTGAGGCCCCTCGTAAGAGCCGGGCGTCAAGTTCGGGCGGGCTCGCCGGGCCTCGGGTGGCCGAGTGCTGATCGAGGATCTCAGCGACGCCGTCGGGCGATACGTCTGGCTGCAGCGCCGGCTGGCGGAGTGGCTGGGTGCTCCGGACGGCAGCGGGGCCACGGCCGCGGGATGCGACGACGCCAGCGACGGGGCTCAGAGGGCCGCGGTGCTCGTGTATCTGCACGGGGCGGCTCGTCGTTTCGCCGCCCACAGCGCGGGTTGGGAGGCGCTGCTTGCTGACTCTCCGGCTCTGGCGGCAAAAGAGCGGGTGCGCGCCCCCTCGCCGGGCTGGGAAGAGTTGGACGCCGCACTTAGCGCCTCGGATCGTCTGGCGGTCCTCGTTCGAGTCGTCCTGCCCCGTCTGTCGGCGTCGCTGGAGCGCTTCGCCGGCGGCCTCAACGACGTGGCCGAGGCTGCCGAGGCACGCTTCTGCGCCATCGCGGCGGCGGATCTGCGTGATCTGGGCGACCGCGGGATGGCTCTGCTGAACCGACAGATGCCCGAGTCGGCCCAGCGCGAGGCGGCGGAGACGCTGGCTCAGCGCCTCGCCGGCCTGTCGTGCTGAGGCCTGCGCGGTTGAACCGGGCCCCGCTCTCGGTATCGTGAGCCGACGGCGTTGGGTCAGGGGCGACCTCGGCGGCGGGCACTCGTCCACCATCTGATTCTGGGGAGATTTCGTTCGTGGCGAGAGAGCGGGTCGAGAGGGACGAAGAAGATCTCGTCCGGCTCTACCTGACCGACATCGGTCAGTACACGTTGCTCACCAAGGACGACGAAGTCGATCTAGCCCAGAAGATCGAGGCTGGCGCCGAAGCCCGCGAGAACCTAGCGACGGGCCGATCGCTCAGCGCCCGGCGGCGCATCGAGCTGCGCCGGCTGGTCTCCGAAGGCGAGGCGGCCGAGCGGCAGTTCGTGCAGTCGAACCTGCGTCTCGTGGTGTCGATCGCCAAGAAGTACCAGGCCTCGGGACTGCCGCTGCTGGACCTCGTGCAGGAGGGGAACCTGGGCCTCATGCACGCAGTTGAGAAGTTCGACTGGCGCAAGGGGTTCAAGTTCTCCACCTACGCCACCTGGTGGATTCGCCAGGCCATCACCCGCGGCATCGCCAACACCGGACGCACGATCCGACTGCCGGTCCACGCCGGCGACACCCTCACCCGCCTCCAGAAGGCCCGAGCCCGGCTCGAGCTGCGCTACGGCCGGCCGGCGACGCTCGTCGAGCTGGCGGCAGAGGTGGAGATGCCCGAGCAGAAGGTGACCGAGGCGCTGCGGTTCGCCGCCGAGCCGCTGTCGCTCTCAGAGCCGCTGCGGGAGGACGGGGACGCCGAGCTGGGCGACGTCGTGGAGGACCGCTCCGCGGAGTCGCCGTTCGAGGTTGCCGCCACCGCGCTGCTGCCGGATGAGATCAAGCGCCTGCTGTCGCCGCTGGACGAGCGTGAGCAGGAGATCCTCACCCTGCGCTACGGCTTGGACCGCGGCGAGCCGCGCACACTGGAGGAGGTCGGCGAGCACTTCAACCTGACCCGTGAGCGCATCCGCCAGATCGAGGCCCGGGCCATGTCGAAGCTACGCCACCCGTCCTCGGACACCGGCGCCCGGGACCTGCTGGCGGTCTGAACCCCGGCGGGGAGTTGCCCGTCTCGGCGCCGGGTAGGGTCGCAGGCGGAGGTGTCCGAGCGCCTGGTGGGCTCCCCCGCCTTCAAAGCGGGCGGGACGGGCGATCCCCGTCCGGCGGGTTCGATTCCCGTCCACCTCCGCCAGTAGCCCCGCCCCGCGCGGCCGATCCGCAGGCAGCGAAGCCCTTCGTGGTGGGGGCTTGCAATTTTGGAACTTGCCCGTATACTTCGGCGCAATGAAGAAGTTCTTCCTCTTCGTCTTGGTGGCGGTGCTCGTGGCCTGGGTGGCTAAGAAGGTCCGCGAAGTCTGACCCCCTGATAGGCGGCCCCGCTCGGCGGGGCACGTATCTGATTCGGCGCCCCGGGCGCCCGCCGACTCCGACGGCCCTCGGCTTGGTGGTTCTTGGGCTGACGCGCTCGGCCAACCACCGGTCACAATCCACCGTTGCTGAGGTGCGACTCGACCTCGGTTCCGATCCGGGGCCGGCACCCGACAGCGGTCTTCAACCCGGCTTCCCCCTTGAGACCAACAGGCGCGCCCCCGATGGGCGCGCCGGCAAGGAGGAAGTCATGAACATTGCGTGCTGGTCGGTGAAAGGGGGCTCGGGGACTTCGGTCACCGCGGCCCTCGCGGCGCGGCGCTGGGCCGACACCAGCGACACCGGTGCTCTGCTGGTTGACCTCTGCGGCGACGCCGCGGGGCTGCTCGGGGTGCCCGAGCCCGCCACCCCCGGCGTGGCGGATTGGTTGAACGTGGGCGACGAGGTGCAGATCGATGCGCTTCGTCGCTTGGAACGCGAGGTCGCCGCGGGCCTCTCGCTGCTGCACCGCGGCGCTGGGCCGCTCTGCCGGATCGACCGGGCGGAGGTGATGGCGCGCGAGCTGGCCGCCGACCATCGGGTGACGGTCGTGGACGGGGGCTGCCTCTGGCGTGCCGGGGGCGAGGAGGCCGGCGGCGCCGGCGCGGGTGGCGATCCCGACGACATCGACGTCCGCCGCCGGATCGTCGCCGCTGCCGACAGGTCCTGGCTGGTGACCCGCGCCTGCTTCCTGGCGTTGCGCCGGGCGGCGCGGGCGCCGCTGCAGCCGACCGGGGTGGTGCTGCTCAACGAGCCTGGCCGGCCCCTCACCGCCGGAGACGTGGAGGACGTCGTGGGCGCGCCGGTGGTGCTCCGCATCGACGTCGACCCGGCGGTGGCCCGGGCGACCGATGCCGGGCTGTTGGCCAGCCGCGTCCCTGCGGCGCTGGACCGGGTGCTGACCCAGGCCGCCCCGGCATGAGCGCCGGCGCGGCGGGTGGCGTCGCCTCGGGGGCTCGCGCGAGAAGGTTGTCGCCCGAAGCCCCCGAGGGCGCCGGCAGCGAGTTCATCGCCGCCGTCGAAAGCGATCTGCATGGTCGCGTCGTGGAGGCGTGTCTCGCCGGCGAGCCGGTCGGCCTCGAGCAGATCGGCGAGATGGTGCGCCAGCGCGCGCCGCTGCTGAGCCCCGAATCCCAGTCCGATCTGGCCCAGCGCGTGGAGGCCCGCCTCGGCGGCCTGGGTCCGCTGGAGGCGCTGATCGGCCTCGAAGCGGTGAGCGACGTCATGGTCAACGGCCCAGGCGCCGTGTGGGTGGAGGAGGGCGGAACGCTGCGCCGCACCGCGGTGACGGTGGGCGAGTCCACGCTGGGCCAACTCATCGAGCGGGTCGTGGCGCCGCTGGGGTTGCGGGCCGACCGCACCTCGCCGCTCACCGACGCACGGCTTCCCGACGGGTCGCGGGTGAACGTGGTCATGCCGCCGGTGGCCGTCGACGGGCCGTACCTGATTATCCGCCGCTTCCGAGCCTGCCTCCTGCGGCTGGAGGACTTCGCCCCGCCGGCGGTCGCCGAGCTGCTGCGCTGGATGGTCTCGGCACGGGCGAACATCGTGGTGAGCGGCGGGACCGGTGCCGGCAAGACGACCCTCTTGAACACCATGGCCGCGCACATCCCGACGGATCAGCGGATCGTGACCGTCGAGGACGCCGCCGAGCTGGACTTGCAGGCCGCCCACGTCGTTCGCCTCGAAGCGCGGCCTCGCAGCATCGAAGGTCTGGCGGCGGTCACCGTGCGCGACCTGGTGCGCAACGCGCTGCGCATGCGTCCCGACCGGATCCTCGTCGGCGAGGTCCGGGGGGCGGAGGCGTTCGACATGTTGCAGGCCATGAACACCGGCCACGACGGCTGCCTGTCCACCTGCCACGCCAACAGTCCGCCCGACGCTTTGGGCCGCTTGGAGGCGATGGTCCTCATGGCCGGCGCCGGGCTGCCGCTTCAGGCCGTGCGAGATCAGATCAACGCGGCCGTGGACTTCATCGTGCATCTGGCCCGGGGACCGGTGGGCCGCCGCCGGGTCGTCGGTGTGGCCGAGGTGCGCGACGGCCCCGACCGGCTCGCCACGCTGGCCGACTCCTCAGCGCTGCGCGCCCTGCCCGAGGCGGAGCCGCGTGCCTTCGACGCGCCGCCGGCCGATCCGGCGTGGTTCGACCTGCAGGTGGGGCAGGGGTCGTGACCGGCGCCTTCGGCTACGCGGCGGCGATTCTGATAGCGGCGCTGGCGTTGCGCCGCCTGCCGGTCGAGTTGTCCCGCTGGCGTCTACAGAGGCGCAGCCGGCTGCTCGCCGGCGGCCGCGGTGACGCAGAAGGCACCCCCGGCCCGCGGGCTGACCGCAAGCGGCGACCGGCGCCGAGTCGTTCGGCCGGTCCCCTGCGGCGGCGGTTGCGGCGCGCCCTGCACGACGCGGCGGTCGACTGCGGAGACTCCCAGGCGGTCACCGTCTGGGCGACCGCTGTGGCGGTGGGGTGTGTGGGAGGCATGCTCTTGGCGGCCACGCCGGGTGCCGTGATCGGCGCGGGTGCCGGGCTGGTCGGACCGGCGGCGGCGTTGTGGGCGGCACGGCGCCGTCGGGCGCGGCTGGTGGTGGAGGCGCTGCCGGACTTCCTGGAGCGGGTCGCCCGCTCGCTGCGGGCAGGCGTCTCCACGGTGGCCGCGTTGGAGGAGGCGCTCCCGGCGACCGGACCGCTGAGTGAGGATCTCCGCCGGGTGCTGGCCGACGTGCTGGCGGGCAGCACCCTGGCCGCGGCGCTGGACCGTTGGTGTTCCCGCTGCGCCCTCCCGGAGGTGAACCTGGCGTCCGCGGCGCTCGCCATCGGCGCCAGCACCGGCGGCAGGCGGGCGCCGGCGGTCGACGGCGTGGCAGCCACGCTGCGCGGCACCCGAGCGACCCGCCGCGAGGTGGCCTCGCTTGCCCAGCAGGGGCGCATGTCGGGGCTGCTGGTCGCCCTGCTGCCGGTGTGCTTCCTCGGGCTGTCGGCGATGATCGACCGCGACTCGGTGTCCGCCCTCTACGGCACACCGCTGGGATTCGTGTGCCTGCTGGCGGGCGGCACTTTGAATGTCGTGGCGTTCGTCTGGATGCACAGGATCACGCGGCTGCCATGACGGCCTTGGCGATGGCGTGGGTCCTCGCGGTGCTGTGGGGCGCCTCGCTGCGTCGACCCGCGTCCCCCTCGGCGCGGGCGCGCCTGGGCGTGGGTTCGCCCGCCACCTCCCGCCGCCGGGTTGATCTGGCGGCGCGGCTGGGGCGGGTTCTGCGCTCGCTCGCCGGCCGATCCGCGGATCCCGAGTCCGACCGCCGAGCCGGGTCGGTGGCGCTGGTGCTGTTGGCGGGGGCCGCCTTGGACGTCTCTTTCGGCTTGGCCGCCGCGGCGGTGGCGTGGTTCGTGCTGCGGCGGCGGGCGGAGCGGCGCCGGCGGCGCGAGGCGGCAGAGGTCTTGGCGGAACTGCCCGAGGCGGTGGACCTGTTCGCCCTCGCAGCCAGCGCCGGTCTGAGCGTGCGTCTCGCTGCTGAGGCGGTGGCGCCGCGTCTCGCGGGGCCGATCGGTGGGGCGCTGCGGCGGGCGGTGCAGCAGATGCGGCTGGGCGTGGAGGCGGCGGAGGCTCTCGAAGCGCTCATCCGCGTGCCTGCCGGCGAGGCGCTGCGACTGCTGGTGCGTCCTCTCATCGACTCGCTGCGCTACGGCGCCGCGGTCGGACCGGCCCTGGAGAAGGCCGCCTCGCTGGCCCGCGCCGAGCGCCGCCGGCAGGCCGAGGCGGCCGCCCGGCGGATCCCGCTGCGGCTGCTGTTCCCGTTGACCTTCTGCGTCCTGCCGGCGTTCGTGCTGCTGACGATCGTGCCGACGGTGGCGCAGTCGCTGGAACTCGTCCGTCTCTGAGGAGGCCCCGACTCCGAACCCCGAAACCCCCAATCCCGAGACCCGAAACCTCGACCACCAACCGCTGACAACCCCACAACGAGGAGGACCCATCATGGCGACAGCTTCAACCAGCATCAAGGCGGCGCGGCCTTCGTTCGGGCGCGGGCTGCTGCGGCGGGCCGCCCAGTCGGGCCAGGCCACCGCCGAGTACGCCCTCGTGCTGCTCGGCGTGGCGTTCATCGCCGTGCTCGTCTTGGACTGGGCGCGCAACACCAACATGATCAGCCGTCTGCTCAACGCAGTCTTCCGATCAATCAGCAAGCTCATCACCTGACGTGGCCCGCCGGCGCGCCCCGCGGGGCCAGGCGACCGTCGAGCTGGCGCTGTTGATGCCGGTGCTGATGGTCGCGGCCCTCTTCTTGGCGCAGCTGGCGCTGGCGGCGCGCGACCAGATCATGGTCACCCACAGCGCCCGCGAGGCGGCCCGCGCTGTGGCTGTCAGCAACGACGCCGACCTGGCGCGGTCGGCGGCGCTGGCGGCCGCCCGCCTCGACCCCCAGCGTCTGCGGGTCCACGTCGAAGAGCGAGCCGGGACCGGCAACGTCGCCGTCCGCTTGGAGTACCGCTCACCGGTTCGCTTCCCCCTGTTGGGAATCGTGCTGGACGATGTGGTCCTGTCCGGCGAGGCGGTCATGCGAAGCGAACGCTGATCGGCGGCGCACCGGACGCGCCGCGGCCCGAGCACGCCGCCCCGGTACTGTGAACCGCAGAGACGCTCGCTTCTTCGGACCGGGGAAACATGGTGGCCGCAGCCAACGACCGCGCCGACGCGGTCGAGATCACGATCCCGCCGCGCACCGAGTACGTGGCGATGGTGCGGCGCGTCGTCAGCGAGGTCGTGGCCCGCCAGGCCGGAGTGGATGTGCAGCGGCTGGAGGATCTGCGGGTCGCCGTCTCCGAGGCCGTCACCAACGCCATCGCCGCGCACGCTGCCCGCCGCGGCGCCGAGACGATCAGAATCAGGTGCGTGCGCGGTCCGGGACGCGTCGAGATCGGCGTCTATGACCGGGGCGGGGGATTCGATCCGGCGGCCGTGCCCGAGCCCCCCGAACCGGACGATCCTCGCAGGCTGGAGGTCGAGAAGGGCATGGGGCTGTGGCTGATGCGGGTCATGGCCGACGACGCTTCCATCGCCTCGCGCCGCCGCGGCACCGAAGTGCGGCTCGTGGTACACACCTCGGCGGGCTAGCGGGCGGGCCGACCCCACCCACGCCGCTGTCGGTGCCTCGGCCGTGCGGTCAGTGCGGCGGGCGAGCCGCTAGCGTGCCAGAGTCGTCGGGACACTCTGTCGGGGACAGTCATGTCGAATGACCTGAACATCGAGGGCGACGCGGACCCGGCACCGCCGGCTCTCGACGCGCATGCCCAAGAAGCTGGCGAGCACCGCAAGGCGGGCTCACCGCCCGACAGCGGTCTGACCTTCATCGGGCGCAACAGTGCCTTGGCCCGCACGGTGGGCCGCCCGCTGCTGCATTTCCTGCACATCGAGACGTCCGCGGGGATCCTGCTGCTGGTGGCCACCGCCGCCGCCCTCATCTGGGTCAACTCGCCCATCGGCGACAGCTACAGCCACTTCTGGCACGCCCCCATCGAGATTGCGGTGAGCGATTTCGTCATCTTCGACGAAGACCTGCACGGGTTCGTGAACGACGCGCTCATGGCGCTGTTCTTCTTCGTGGTGGGCTTGGAGATCAAGCGAGAGATGGTGACCGGCCGGCTCCGGCGGCCACGCGACGCGATGCTGCCGGCGGTCGCCGCGCTGGGCGGCATGGCGGTTCCGGCGTTGATCTATGTGGGCTTCAACCTGGGTGGTGACAACCTCAACGGCTGGGGCGTGCCGATGGCCACTGATATCGCCTTTGCCATGGGTGTGGTGTCGCTCGTCGCCAAGTGGATTCCCGGCTGGCTGCGGCTGTACCTGCTGACCCTGGCGATCGTGGACGACATCTTTGCGATCCTCGTCATTGCTGTCTTCTACAGCTCCGACATCTCGCTGGGATGGCTCGGCTTGGCGGCGCTCCTGTGCGTCCTGATCGCCGCCTTGACGCGGATCCGCGTGTGGCAGTGGCCCGTCTACATGATTATCGGCGTCGTCGTTTGGTGGGCAACTCTCAACTCCGGCATTCACGCCACCATCGCGGGCGTGGCGCTGGGCTTGCTGACACCGGCCAGACCGCTGCAGCGGGATTTCGATGCCCGTGCGATGGCCCTTTGGTTGAACGAGAAGCCCAGCATTTCGGTCACCGACATCCGCCGAGCCAACTTCGGCATTTCCGAGTCACGCTCGGTCGCCGAGCGCCTCGAGGTGGCGCTGCATCCGTATGTCAGCTATCTCATCGTGCCGGTCTTCGCCTTGGCGAACGCCGGTGTGGTGCTCAGTGGAGACTCGCTGCGCGCAGCAGCCACCTCGCCGGTCACCATCGGTGTGGCGCTGGGGCTCCTGCTGGGCAAGACCGCCGGTGTGTCCGGCTTCACGCTGCTAGCCACGAGACTCGGTCTCAGTTCGTTGCCGGCCGGGGTCAGCAGGCTGCACGTCGTGGGGGCGGCGATCGTGGCGGGAATCGGCTTCACGGTCGCGCTGTTCGTGACCGCGTTGGCCTTCGACGGCTCCGCCGCGGGCGACGAAGCCAAGATCGGTGTCCTGGCCGCCTCCTTCGTGGCCGCGGTGGCCGGCCTCATCGTGCTGCGTCTCGCGGGACTGCGGTCCTTGGCGGCGCTGGCACCGGCCCGCCGCGCCTAGCCCGTATCTTCTGCCCATGGCAACCGCCGCCGGGCCCAAGCGGGTCGTCATCGTCGAGTCGCCCACCAAGGCGGCGACGATCGCACGGTTCCTGGACGACAGCTACACCGTCGAGTCGTCCCGCGGTCACATCCGCGACCTCCCGAACAACGCCTCGGAGGTCCCCAAGGCGTACCAGGCCGAGCCTTGGGCGCGCCTGGGAATCGATGTCGAGAACGACTTCAAGCCGCTGTATGTGCTTAACAGCGACAAGAAGCCGACGGTCGCCTCGCTCAAGAAGCTTGTCGCCAAGGCCGATGAGCTGTATCTGGCGACCGACGAGGACCGCGAGGGTGAGGCCATCGCCTGGCACCTGCTGGAGGTGCTCTCGCCGCCGTCGAAGGTGACGGTGCGTCGGCTCGTCTTCCACGAGATCACCTCCGACGCCATCCGGGCGGCGTTGGCGAACCCGCGGGACTTGGACCGCCGCCTGGTGGACGCGCAAGAGTCCCGGCGCCTGCTGGACCGCCTGTACGGCTATGAGGTCTCGCCCGTTCTCTGGAAGAAGGTTGCGCCGCGCCTGTCCGCCGGGCGGGTGCAGAGCGTGGCCACCCGGATCGTCGTCGAGCGGGAGCGCGAGCGGATGGCGTTCGTGTCCGCCGCGTACTGGTCGTTGGACGTAACCGCCGCGGCGGGCAGCGGGGAGAGCTTCGTCATGGCTGCCACGAAGGTCGATGGCGAGCGCCTCGCCGTGGGGCGGGACTTCGGCGCCGACGGGAAGCTCGCCGCGCCGGGCGTGGTGGTTCTCGATGAGGCTTCGGCGCGGCGGCTCGCGGCCGACTTGGATGGGGCTGCGGCCGAGGTGGTCTCGGTGGCCTCCAAGCCGTACCGCAGCCGGCCGTCGCCGCCGTTCATCACCTCCACCTTGCAGCAGGTGGCGGGGCGGCGCCTTCGCCTGTCGGCCTCGGCGGTCATGCAGGTGGCGCAGTCGCTCTATGAGAAGGGGTTCATCACCTACATGCGGACCGATTCGGTCACCATGGCGGACGTGGCTTTGGCGGCGGCGCGCGCCGAGGTGGCCCGGCGCTTCGGCGAGGAGTTCCTGCCCGCCGATCCCCGCCGCTACGCCAGCAAGGTGCGCAACGCCCAGGAGGCGCATGAGGCCATCCGCCCGGCAGGCGAGGAGTTCGCGCCGCCCGAGTCGCTGCGGGCGAAGCTCTCGCCCGCCGAGGCCAAGCTCTACGAGCTGATCTGGCGGCGCACCCTGGCCTCGCAGATGACCGATGCCACCGGCGAGACCGTCACCGTCGAGGCGCTGACAGAGACCGCGGGCGGCGCCGCGGTGACGCTGGCGGCCTCGGGCACGGTGATCAACCACGAGGGTTTCCGCCGAGTCTGGGCGACCGCCCCGCAAGAGGACGCCGAGCCGGGCGCCGCCGCCCAGGGCGCCGGCGAGCCGGGTGCCGCCGCCGAGCCGGGTGCCGACGCCGGGGCGGAGGCCGCGGGTGGGGCACGCGGCGGCGAAGACGGGCAGCGTCGCCTGCCGAAGGTGGCCGAGGGCGAGCCGTTGGCGCTGTCGGCGCCGGAGTGCGCCAGCCACCAGACCCAGCCGCCGGCGCGCTTCACCGAGGCCAGCCTCATTCGCCGCCTCGAGGAACTGGGTGTGGGTCGTCCCTCCACCTACGCATCGATCATGACGACGATCAGCGACCGCGGCTACGTCCGCAAGAAGGGCACCGCGCTGGTCCCAACGTTCACAGCCTTCAGCGTGGTGCGCCTGCTCGAGGGCCACTTCGGCGACTACGTGGACTACGCCTTCACGGCCCGGATGGAGGAGGACCTCGACGACATCGCCCGCGGCCGCCAAGAGTCGCTGCCGTGGCTGTCGCTGTTCTACTTCGGCGCGGGGGACCGTCCCGGCCTGAAGAGCCGGGTCTCGGACAATCTCGACGGGATCGACGTGCGGGCGGTCAACGCCGTGGCGATCGGCGCCCATCCCGACGGGCGACCCATCGAGGCGAGGCTCGGGCGGTACGGTCCGTACATCACGTGCGGGGACGAACGTGCCCAGCTCCCCGAGGACACCTCACCGGACGAGGTCACCGTGGAGTTCGCTCTCGAGCTGCTCAACCGGCCGTCCACTGGGCGCTCGCTGGGCACCGATCCCGCTTCGGGCTTGCCGGTCACCGCGCGCGAGGGCCGCTACGGCCCCTATGTGCAACTCGGCCCGTCCCCCGAGACGCCCGACGCCAAGGCCGAGAAGTTCTCCTCGCTGTTCAGCTCCATGTCCCTCGAGGACGTCACGCTGGCTGATGCGCTGCGGCTGCTGAGCCTGCCGCGCACCGTCGGGGCTGACCCCGCCGACGGCATGGAGGTCACGACGCAGGCGGGGCGGTTCGGTCCCTACGTCAAGAAGGGGTCCGAGACCCGTTCGCTGGAAACCGAGGAGCAGATCTTCGAGATCGGCCTCGAGGAGTGCCTCACGCTGCTGGCGCAGCCGCGCCGCGGGCGAGGTGGGGGGCCCAAGCCGCCGCTGCGGGAACTAGGCGACGATCCGGTCACCGGTCGTCCCCTCGTGGTCCGCGACGGCCGCTACGGCCCGTACGTCACCGACGGTGAGACGAACGCGTCGCTGCGCGCCGGTGACACCCCGGAGGCGCTGACTCCCGAGCGCGCCTCGGAGTTGCTGACGGCCCGCCGCGACGCACCGCCGCGCGCCCGCGGGAAGAGAAGTTCCGGAGGATCCCGGCGCCGGAAGGGACCTTCCGCCGGTGACCGCTGAGGAGGCGACGAGAGAGGGCCGCCGCAGTTGGGCGGGATTCCAGCGGCGAATCTTCGCCACTCCGCAGTTCTTCCGGCTCTGGTCGGCGCAGGTCGTCACCTCCACCGGCGACTGGCTCGGCTTTCTGGCCATATCGGTTGTGGCGGCGCGCCTCGGTTCGGGCACGCCTGAGGCCGCCATCGGCTTGGTGCTGGCCGCCCGGCTGGTGCCGGGAATCTTCTTCTCCCAGGTGGCGGGCGTGCTGGCCGACCGTTTCGACCGGCGGCGGCTCATGGTCGTCTGCGACTTGGCGCGAGCGGGAATCCTGCTGATCGTGCCGCTGGTGAACAGCGTCTGGCAGCTCGTCTTGGTGTCGCTGGCCTTGGAGGCGTTCACGCTGCTGTGGATCCCCGCCAAGGAGGCGTCGGTGCCGAACTTGCTGCCGGCGAAGCATCTGACCGCGGCCAACTCGCTGTCGATGCTGGCGACCTACGCCACGTTCCCGGTCGCTTCGCTGATCTACGCCCGGGTCGCCGGCGCGCTGGAGGGTGCCTCCCGGGACGGCTGGCTCGGTCTGCTCTACCCGGACAAGCAGGGGCCTGTCTTCTATCTCGACGCGCTCACCTTCGTGGCGTCCGCCGCGTTGGTGTTCTCGCTGCCGCTTCGCCACCACCGCCACCCGGACCGGTCGGCGCGTGCCGCGTTGCGCTGGGAGGGCGTCGTCCGCGAGTACCGCCAAGGGTGGCGCTACGTGGTGGTGAACCCCACGGTGCGCTCGGTGAACATCGGTCTGGCGACCGCTCTCATCGGCGGGGGAATGCTGATCCCCCTAGCGCTGGTGTACGCCATCGAGGTGCTGCGGGTCGGCGAGGGCGGCTTTGCCGACATCGTCACCGCGCTCAGCGCCGGGGTGGGCGTGGGCGTCGTGGTGTTGTCGCTCCTGCAGCGGCGCGTCCACAAGCACCGGGTATTCGCCCGCTCGGTCACCGGGGCGGGCCTGTGCCTGTTGGTGGCCGCGTCGCTGGGGTCGCTTCCGTGGGTGATGCTGGTGGCCGGCGCGGTGGGGATGTGCGCCGGCGGGATGTACGTGCTGGGTTTCACGCTGCTGCACGAGCACACCGCGGACGAGGTGCGGGGACGGGTCTTCGCCGGGCTCTACTCCATCGTCCGTCTCTGCGTGGTGCTGGCGCTGGTGGTGGGCCCGCTGCTGGCGGCGGCCTTCGACCGGATCTCCGAGTTGCTGTTCGACCGCTCGATCCACATCGGCAGCGTCGTCGTGGAGCTGCCGGGTGTGCGTTTGACGCTGTGGCTGGCGGGGCTGACGGTGATCGTGGCCGGCCTGCTCGCCCGTCGCACCCAGCGGGCGGTGGCTGCCGCCGGCGCTGACGGTGCCGCCGGGTCTCTCGCAGGCGCTGAACCCGACAGTTCTCTGGAAGACTGACGGGCAATGGCGACAGCGACCGGGCGGGGCGCCTTCGTCGTCTTCGAGGGCGGCGAGTCGGTCGGCAAGTCAACCCAGGCCGCCTGGCTGGCGGCGCACCGAGGTGCGGATCTGACCTTCGAGCCCGGCGGCACTCGGTTGGGTCAGGAGTTGCGCCGGTTGCTGCTGGGCGAGGCTGGGATTCGCCTCGATGCCCGCAGCGAGGCGCTGCTGATGGCCGCCGACCGGGCTCAGCACGTCGCAGAGAGCATCCGCCCCGCCCTCGAGGCCGGCCGCGACGTCGTCTGCGACCGGTATATCGGCTCGTCGCTGGCCTACCAGGGGTACGGGCGCGGGCTCGACGTTGGCACGGTCCGGACGCTGTCGGAGGTGGCCGCCGGGGGTCTTTGGCCCGACCTGATCTTGCTGCTGGACATGGATCCCCAGCGGGCTCATGACCGAAGCGCCGCCGGGGCGGACCGTTTCGAGGCGCTGGACATGGGCTTTCACCTGCGGGTGCGTGCCGGGTACTTGGAGCTCGCTGCCTCCGACCCGGAGCGCTGGGCAGTTCTCGACGCAGACCGGCCCGCCGTTGAGGTGCGCGTCGACATCGCCGCGCTGGTGGCCGACCGGCTGGGTTGGACGTGATCGACTGGCCTCCGCTCGTCGGTGCCGGCCCGGGTCTGCGCCAACTCGAAGCCGCACTGGCAGCGCCCGTTCACGCCTACCTTCTGGTCGGCACGGTGGCCGGCGACAAACGCGCCCTGGCCCGTGCGTTCGCCGGCGAGCTGCTGGTCAGCGCCGCGGCGGCGTCGGTGTCGCCGCAGGACCCCGAGCGGCACCGCGACAGGGCGCGCCGGGCCGTCCATCCCGACGTCGTCGTCGTGGAGCCGGAGGGTCGGGCACTGCTGGCATCGGAGGCCGCCACGATCATCACCGAGGCGGCTCGCCGCCCCGTGGAGGGGGCGGGCAAGGTGATTATCTGCGATCGGTTCCACACGGCGGCGCCGGACGTGGCGGCGAGCCTCCTGAAGACGATTGAGGAGCCGCCGCCGGGCACCACCATCGTGTTGTTGGCCGATGAGGTCCCGCCCGGCCACATCACCGTGGCCTCCCGCTGCGTGACTGTCCGTTTTCCGACCCCCGCTCCCGAGGAGATGTGCGACTGGCTCGTCGAGTCCGGCGTGCCGCCCGAGGTGGCCGACCGGGCGGCGCGCGCTCTCGGCTGCGATCCGGGCCGTGCCGGCGAGCTCGTCGCGGCAGGCGATCTAGCCGAGCGCCTCGACGCCTGGTTGTCGATCCCGGCGCGTCTCGACGGCACCGGGGCACGTGCCGCCGAGTTGGTGGACCGGCTGCGGGGGCTCATCGACTCCGTAGAGGCGGCCTCGTCCGCCGCTTCGGTCGCAGCCGGCGATTCGAAGGGATCGACCGCGGCGGAGCCGGCCCTAGCGGACTCTGGAGGTCGGGGTGGCTCCGCCGCCAGCGCAAAGGCCGATCGTCAGCGAAGCGACCGCCGCCGTCGCCGAGCTCGCGACGCCGAGCTGCGGTTCGGTCTCGCCGTGCTGGCGGAGCGCTATCGCGAGCTGCTGGACGGATCGGCCGGCGATCGGCACGGCTCGACTGGCGAGCTTCCCGCCACGGCGGTCGCCACGGTGGCTGAGGCGCTTGACTTGCTGCGCAGCGCCAGCGAGGCGCTGGTGCGCAACCCCGACGAGAAGCTGCTGCTGCAGAACCTGCTGTTGCATCTCCCCCGACTCGAGCCTGCCTGAGTCCGGCCCAGCGGGGCCGCCGGGAGGTTCGTCGTCTCTCAGGGCGCGGCGCGGCGGCGCATGACCTCGAAGAGCGCGATGGACCCGGCGGCGGCGGCGTTCAGCGAGTCGAGCTTGCCGGCGGTCGGGATGCGGGTGGTCACGTCGCAGCGCCGCCGGACCAGGCGCGACAGGCCGCGTCCCTCGGCGCCGAGCACTAGCGCCAACGGGGCGTCGGCCAGGTCGAGCTGCCAGATGGTCTGGTCTGCCGTCACGTCGAGGCCCACCGACCAGACGCCCTGTTCGGCGAGGGTCGCCAGCGCCGTGGGGATTCCGCTGACCGGCGCGAACCGCAGGTGCTCGATAGCGCCTGCGGCCCGTTTGGCGACCGTCGGGGTGATCCGGGCGGCGCGATGGCGCGGCAGCACCACGCCGGTGACACCGGCGCACTCGGCGGTGCGCAGGATGGCGCCCAGGTTGCCGGGGTCCACGATGCCGTCCAGCACTAACAGCAGGGTCGCCGCACTGGCCGCTCGGCGATCCGCGGTGCCGTCAGCGTCCGCCGGGTCCGCCTGCGCGGCTGCATCGGACGGTTCCTCCTCGTCCGCAACGTCATCCCTCTCCGCTGGCTCTGACTCCATCTCGACGGCGTCGGTGGTCTCCTCGGCGGCATCGGCGGATTCTCCGGCGTCGGTTTCCTCAGCACCCTCGGGATTTTCTTCTCGCTCGGATTCTTCTTCCCCAGCGTCGGCTGAGGCCGCCGGCGTGCGCTCTTCGACGTGCTCAGCGCCAGCCGAGAGGTACAGGCTGTTGGGCGGTCCTGCGGGCGGTTCGGACAGGAGTTCTTCGATGGCGTACTCGCGCAGCGGGGCGGCGAACGCCACCACCCCTTGCGGAGCGTCGGTGGCGGCCATCTGCTCGAAGCGGCCGCGCGGCAGTTCGCGGATGTCCACGCCAGCCTCGTCGGCCAGATCGATGATGTCGTCGAGAATCGGCGAAGAATCCTGATCGGCAGCGAGGACCACCTGCCGGACGGGTCGCGTGCCCGCGAGGAGCAGCTCCTTGACCGCCTGCCGACCTTCCACCCTGTCGCCGCCGAGACCGCGGGTCTCGCCGTGGTCCCGATCCCGTTGGCGCACCGGCGTGGTGCCCCGCTGACCGCCGCCGGGCCCGCCGCGACCCCTGGGTCCGCCGCCCCTGCCCTTCGGTCCGCGGTAGTCGCCGCGGTTCTGTGGGCCTCGCCCACCACCGCCTTGGCCGCCGCGCCCGCCGTAACCTTTGCCGGGGCCGCGGTCGTCGTCCCAGTCTCGCCGCCCGCCGCGTCCTCCGCCGCCGCCTTGGCCGCCGCGCCCGCCGTGGCCGCGGTCGTCGTCCCAGTCTCGCCGCCCGCCGCGTCCTCCGCCGCCGCCTTG
>VXNF01000024.1 GCA_009840735.1 Acidimicrobiia bacterium
GTCGACCCGCCCCTGTTCCCCGACGACACCACCGGCGACAACCCCAAGCCCTGCACCTGGACCGTCTACAAGTCCCTCGAAGCCATCCCCGAGGACACCTACATCCGAATCGGCCGCACAAAGCCACCCGCCGCGTGATCCGGCCTACGCCCTGTCAATCCCCGACCGGTGGTCATCCCCTTGATTGACTAGGGGATGACGAGGAGGGCCTCCTCGTCACGGTCTCCGAAGTTCGAGATGACGCTGCTGTGGTCGCTCAGCACTCTGAGGATGTCGCGTGTTGAGGCGTTCCCGAGCCGCACCCAGATCGCCTTCGGTGGCGGCCCGCGCAGGAACGCCAGTTGGCGGAAGTCGGAGTCCTTCGAGACGATCACGTATCCGTGGTCGGCGGCGTAGTCCCAGATCGCCTGATCGGTTGCTGTTTCCAGCCCGAGATCCGAGACGTGGCGACTACCGGGGAACTCGGTCTCGAGTAGGCGGACGAGGCGGCGCGACAGGTTCTGGTCGAACAGCAGCCTCACGCGGTCGTCGCCAGACGACGTTCACGCATCGCCGCGAACTGGATCGCGGCGCGGACGTGCTCCTCGGTCAGTTCGGGGAAGTCGTCGACGATCTCGGCGGGCGTCATGCCCGAGGCGAGGTAGTCCAGCACGTCGTAGACGGCGATCCGCGTGCCTTCAAAGCACGGCTTGCCACTCCGCACGCCCGGGCGTGTCTCGATCATCGCACTGAGATCCACATCCGACATGCTACTCACCGTCCCAGCGCGGGCACCGCCCGATCTCTGTGGCGACCGGTGAACCCGGTGGTGCGATCGGCGGTTGGCTCAGGTGAGGCCCAAGACGGTGAGCAGCGCGGCGTCGATGGCCCACTGCTCGTCGGCGGTGAGGTGACCCGCGGGATCGCCGAGGCGGCTGACATCCACTGCGCCGAGTTGCTCGACCAGGACTCGTGTAGAGGTGTCGCCCACGGTGATCTCGGGGCGGAAGGTGGCGGGTCTGGCGCTGCGGGAGGTCGGCGCGACCAGGATCACCGAGCGGGGCAGGAACGCGTCGGACTGCACGACGACACCGAAGCGGCGACCGTGCTGCTCGTGGCCGGTCCCCTTGGGCAGGCGCAAGGGGACGATGTCACCCCGGCGCACGCAGATCCTCCATCAACTCGGCGACGGCGAGCATCTCCCGGCGGTCCGCTTCGTCGGCTTCCAGGGCCGCCACCTCCGCGGCGAGCGCGCGATTCTCGGTGAGGCGAGCCGCTGCGGCCACGACGGCGGCACGGATGGCCTGCGAGCGGGTCATGCCCGTCGCCTCCAGCCGGCGCAAGGCCCTGTGGGTCTCTTCGTCGAGGCGAACGGAGATGGCGCGTGCCATGCAGCCAACGTATCACATTTCGTGATACGAAGCCGTCGGCAAGGTCAGTCGATGAGGAAGCCTCCGTTGATGTCCATCACCTCGCCGGTGATGAAGCCTGCCTCCTCGCTGGCCAGGAACACCACCGCGGCGGCGATGTCGGCCGGCTCGCCGAGGCGCCCGACGGGGATGCGGCCGGCCAGGTCGGCGATGCCGGCGACCATGTCGGTGTTGATGAGCGCGGGTGCCAGCGCGTTCGACGTGATGCCGTCGGCGGCGTACTCGGTGGCGATGGACTTGGCGAGCGCCATGATGGCCGCTTTCGAGGCGCCGTAGGCGGCCGTCTCCTTGGCTCCGCCGGTCTTGCCGGCTGACGAGCCCAGGGCGATGAGGCGCCCGTAACCCTGGGCGCGCATGCCCGGAAGCACCCGGCGGGCGCAGAGGAAGGCGCCCGTGGTGTTGACGGCCATCATCTGGTTCCAAGCCTCGAGGGTGGTCTCCGCCAGCGGCCTGATCCAGAAGATCCCGGCGTTGTTGACGAGGATCGATACCGTGCCCCAGGTTTCCTCGACGGTCGTGAAGGCGGCGTCGACGGAAGCCTCGTCGGTGACGTCGCAGTGGACGAACACGCCGCGCTCACCGCTGTCGAGGGGCGGCTCGGGGGCGTTCCCGTCGAGGTACCCCGCGCGGGCGCCCTTGGCGACGAGAGCGGCGGCGACCGCCCGCCCGATGCCCCTCCCGGCGCCGGGGACCGCCGCCACCCGCCCCTCGAAGCCGCCGAAGGAGGGGGCGGGCCAGCGGGTCGCGGCTGAGGTGTCGGTGCTGTCTGCGCTCATGGGAACCGTCCGGGGTCGCCTCCGGGCCACAGGCACGTTAGCCCTCGCCGTTCGGTCGACGCCCCGGGCGCCCCAGCGACCGTCCGGGAACGGCGGGCGCGGCGACGGCGGTACCCAACGTTCAGCCACCGCCTACTGTGTGCCGTCGGGGATCGGGCGGCGTCCGGCCCCGATCGAGACGCCGGAGTGACGAGATCGCCGGCTGGCAGGTGGGAGGTTGCCCCATGGGCGCATCGGGCAAGGTAAGGGTCGGGGTTATAGGTGCGGGCTCGTGGGCGGTCAGCAACCACATCCCGGTGCTGGCGGGACGTGACGACGTCGAGTTGGTGTCGGTGGTGCGCAAGGGGGCCGATGCTCTGGCGTTCGTGCAGGACCGGTTCGGGTTCGCGCACGCCTCAGAGGACTACCGTGACGCCCTCGCGCAGGGACTCGACGCCGTCATCGTGGCTGGCCCCTCGGTCCTCCA
>VXNF01000068.1 GCA_009840735.1 Acidimicrobiia bacterium
CTCGGGGGGTGGCGGTGCGGGAGGTGCCGGTCGGTGCGGGGCGGGCCGACTATGTGCTGTTCGTGGACCGCCAGGCCGTGGGGGTGGTCGAGGCCAAGCCGGTGGGAACGACGCTGACGGGTGTGGAACCGCAGACGCTGGGCTACCGGCAGTCCTATCCCGGTGAGTTGCCGGCGGCCGATGTCGGCGGGGTGCTGCCGTTCGGCTACGAGTCCACGGGCGTCGAGACGCGGTTCACCTGCGGGTTGGATCCCGTGCCGACGTCCCGGCGGGTGTTCAGCTTCCACCGTCCCGAGACGCTGGCGCGGTGGGTCACCGACCACGTGGAGACCGGCGCTGGCACGTTGCGCGCCGGCCTCCGGTTGCTGCCCGATCTCGATCCCCGAGGCCTCTGGGATGCCCAGGCCAGAGCGATCCGGGGCCTGGAGGCGTCGCTGCGGGAGAACCGGCCGCGGGCGCTGATCCAGATGGCCACGGGTGCGGGGAAGACGTTCACGGCGGTCAACGCCGCGTATCGGCTGGTGCGTGATGCGGGGGCTCAGCGTGTGCTGTTCCTGGTGGATCGGGCGAATCTGGGCCGCCAGGCCGTGCGGGAGTTCGAGGGGTTCGACACGCCTGATGACGGTCGCAAGTTCACCGAGCTGTACAACGTGCGCCGGCTCACCTCTTCGCATCTCGACATGGCCGCCGAGGGGGCCACGAAGGTGCATGTGTCCACCATTCAGCGGTTGTACTCGCTGTTGCGGGGCGAGGAGTTGGACGACGCGCTGGATGAGCAGTCCGGCTTCGAGGTGGCACCCGAGCAGCCGGTGGAGGTGGTCTACAACCCGGCGGTGCCTGTCGAGTCCTACGACGTGATCGTCGTCGACGAGTGCCACCGGTCCATCTACGGAGTGTGGCGGGGTGTGCTGGAGTACTTCGACGCGTTCCTCGTAGGCCTGACCGCCACGCCGGGCGTCCAGACCTTCGCGTTCTTCGATCAGAACCTGGTCACCGAGTACGGCCACGCCGAGGCGGTGGCGGACCGGGTGAACGTGGACTACGACGTGTTCCGCAGCCGCACTGAGATCACCGAGGGCGGCGGCACCGTGCGCGCTGGGTTCGTCACGGAGTTCCGCGACCGTCTCACGCGCCAGCAGCGCCTCGAACTGGTGGACGAGGACGTGCCGTACGACGCCGCCGAGTTGGACCGCAGGGTGGTGGCGCCCGACCAAATCCGAACGATCGTGAAGACGCTGCGGGATTCGTTGCCGACGATGTTCCCCGACCGGGAGCGGCGCTCCGACGGCCTGCTGGTGAACGTCCCCAAGACACTGATCTTCGCCAAGGACGACAGCCACGCGGATGACATCGTGCAGATCATCCGGGAGGAGTTCGGCCTCGGCAATGAGGCTGCGGTGAAGATCACCTACCGTTCCGGCGATGCCGGCCACCGCCCCGAGCAGTTGCTGCAGCAGTTCCGCAACGCCTACAACCCCCGCATCGCGGTGACCGTGGACCTCATCGCCACCGGCACCGACGTGAAGCCCATCGAGTGCGTGGTGTTCATGCGGCGGGTGCGCAGCCGCAACTACTTCGAGCAGATGAAGGGCCGCGGTGTGCGGGTCATCGACCCCAACGACCTGCGGGCCGTCACGCCCGACGCCACCGTGAAGGACCGCTTCGTCCTCGTCGACGCCGTCGGCGTGACCGACGACGACCTGCCCGAGACCGTGCCGCTCGAGCGCAAGCGCCACGAGAGCTTCGACCAGCTCCTGAACCGCATCGGCCTCGGCTCCACCGACGAGGCCACGGTGTCGTCGGTGGCGTCGCGTCTGGCCCGACTCGACCAGCGCATGACCGTCGAGGACCGCGCCGAGGTGAAGAAGATCGCCGGCATGAGCCTCAGCGCGCTCGCCCACCAACTCGCCGAAGCGCTCGACCCCGACCGCCACGTGGAGGCCGCCGCCGAGGCCGCGGGGACCGATGACCCCACCGACGAGCAGATAGCTGCCGCCCGCGAGCAGATCGTCCGCGAAGCCGTCCAACCCCTCGCCGGCAACTCCGAACTACGCGAGAAGCTGATCGAGGTCCGCCGCAGCTACGAGCAGATGATCGACTCCGCCTCCGCCGACACGGTCATCTCCGAAGGGTTCTCCGTCGACGCCACCGACCGAGCCCGCCGCCAGACCGAGTCGTTCCGGAAGTTCATCGAAGAGAACCGCGACCAGATCACCGCCCTGCAGGTGCTCTACGACCAACCCCGCGGCGGGTTCACCTACGACGACGTCAGAGAACTGGTCAACGCCATCGCCCGTCCACCCCACCGCTGGACCACCGAGGAACTCTGGGCCGCCTACGAGATTCTCGACGCCAGGAAGGTTCGAGGGTCCGTGCACCGAGTGAACACCGACCTCGTCAGTCTCGTCCGCTATGCCCTCGGCCAGACCGACGAACTGGTCGCCTACCCAGATCTCGTCAACGAGCGCTTCGAGGCTTGGCTGCAGCAGCAACGAAACGCCGGGTGCACCCTGACCGACGAACAGATCGCCTACCTCCGCCTCGTCCGCGACCACCTTGCGGGGAGTCTTGCGATCGCTCCGCCCGATCTCCAAAGCCCACCATTCAGCACCCACGGCGGCCTCG
>VXNF01000050.1 GCA_009840735.1 Acidimicrobiia bacterium
AGCTGTGTTTTACAGACAGGGGTGGCGGTGTTGGGGGTTAGGCCGGTTGTTGTGGCGCTGTAGATTGCTGTGGCGGCTGCGCCGGCGATTAGGTAGGGGCCGAGGGGGCGGGTGGCTCGGAACCGGCGGCGGATCAGGTTCACGACGGCCTCGGGGAACGCCAGCAGGAAGCCGGCGGCGAGGCCCGCTAGCGCGGTCTGCCAGCCCCACCAGCCGCAGAGCATCCCGTTGAGGACGGCGAGTCGCACGTCGCCGAAGCCCAGCGACGGCGGATGGGCGAAATGCACCACTGCCAAGGCGCCGCCGCAGACCGCGGCGCCGAGCGCGGCGCCGAGGAGGCCCCGCGGCGCCACCTCCAGGATCGCCGCCACCGCGTACAGCAGCCACACTGCGCCCGCGGTGCTCCAGATGATCCTCGTCGGCAGGGTGCGGGTGCGCAGATCCACCACCGCCAGCCAGATCGCCGCGGCGCCCCACACCGCCAGCGCCGTCAAGACGAGCGCCGCCGTCATCGGTGCCTCTTCGAGCGCGGCGATACCGGGACGGCCGGGGCCAACGCGGCTAGCTGCGCTCCAGGGAGCGGTCTCGGCTGCCGCCGGAGGTGCCTCGCGGGGCCGCGCCGGGCGAACGCGAAGGGCAGCGGCGCCCGGCGACCCGCGCGCCCCCCACGTCTCGCTGAGACATTTGTCACCTTGCTGGCACCGCGTTCGCCTCCTGGCCCGGTAGCCTCTCGCCCCGTCAATCGTCGGTCGTCTCGACGCGTCGGGCCAGTTCCCCGCCAGATCACCGACCGGTTGCATTGACCGAACGAGCCGGTAGGCTAGCGAAGCTCAATTCTCCGCTTGCAGCCGGTCCGCCGGAGCGTCGGGGCTTATCACCCCCCCCCCGATCCGCGACCCCTGCGAGTGCTCAGAGGCCGATGTCCAACGCCGCACATCCACGAGAACCTCAACAGCCGGCGCGCGGCGGCTCGCGCTCGGTCGCTCTTCCCGGCGCTGCCAAGCAGAAGGACAAGGGCGGCGTCCGCGGCGGGCTGCTGCTGCTTGGCCTGCTGCTCGTCGTGGTCTCCGGCGGCGCTTTCTGGTACGTGCTTCGGGGCGTGGACGAGCGCCAGGAGTACCTCGTGGCCGCCCGCACGCTCCAGCGTTGGGACATCGTGAGTCCGGGCGACCTCACGGTCATCGAGGCGAACCTGGGCGAAGCCGCGGGCGTGCCCCCGCAGTTCGCCAACGTGTTCTTCGGGCAGTGGTCTACCGGCACCGTCCCGGCGGGCACGATCGTCACGCCCGGCATGTTCTCCTCGGTGCCGCTGTCCAGCGGCGAGGAGGCGGGCATGGTCCTCATGGAGGTGAACCTGCCGGCAGATCAGGCCCCAGGCGGGACGCTGTCGCCCGGCGACCGCATCGCCCTGTTCGGGGCCGAGTCCAACGAGGACATCGGCGAGCCGACGGTGGCGCTGATCGGGGTCCTCGAGCTGGATCTAGTGAGCGGCGGCACCCTCACCTATCTCGTGTCGCCCGCCGACGCTGTCGCCATCACCGACGTGGTGGACCGATTCAACGCGGCGTCGGACCGGCGCATCTGGAAGCTGGGCGTCGAGTTGTCGAGCGCGCAGCTTGCGGAGTTGTACAGTGGTGGCGACGCGCCGGGAGCCAGCGACGCCTTCGTCGGCGAGGGTCCGTGACCATGACCAACCCCAGACCTGATTCAGCGAGCGCCCGCCGCGCTGTGTATCGAGCGACATGCTGACCGTCTACAGCGCGCACGGCTCGCCGGGCGCCTCCACCACGGCGATGTATCTGGCCGCTCAGTGGGCTTCGACGGACACCGAGGTGCTGCTGATCGAGGCCGACCCCGGCGGCGGGTCGCTCAGCCACCATCTGGGCATCCAGTTCACGCCCGGCGCCGCCTCGTTCGTGGCCTCGGGCTTGCCGGTGCGGGGCGGGAACCTCATCGAGCACTCCCAGGACGTGCTGTACAACAACCTGCACGTGATGCCCGCCACTTCCAGCCCCGCCGGGGCACGGGAGATCGCCCGCTGCTGGGAGGGCCAGGCCCGGGCGCTGCGCGAGGTGGCCGAGACCGAGATGGCGGTCATCATCGACGCCGGGCGGATCACCGCCGACTCCGCCTCGGCCGCCCTGTCGGCTCACGCCGCCGGGGTGGTGGTGGTGGCCCGCGGTGACAGTTCGCCCACCACCCTGCAGCACCTCGGCGCTTTGCTGTCGGCTGAGGCGTGCGGCGCTGGGGTGCATCGCAGCGCGGTGACGGTGGGCGATTCGGCGCTGAGTGCCGAGGAGTGGGCCGAGCAGTGCGACCTCGCCTTCGCGGGCGCCATCAAGCAGTTCCCGGACGTGTCCGGCGACCTGGCGGCTTTCCTGAACCGCAACAAGCGGAAGTCCAAGCGCTGGCGGCTCAGCCTCGAAGAGGTGGCCGCCGAGTTGCTGCCGTACGCCAAACCGGAACCGGGCGCGTCGGGCCAGCGAGCCGCAGCGGACGACGGGCCGACGCTCCGCGTCGTCGAGACGCCCCCCGAGCAAGCCCCCGCGCCCGAGCCCGCAGCGGCGCCCGC
>VXNF01000121.1 GCA_009840735.1 Acidimicrobiia bacterium
GGATGAGCACGCGCGCGCCCGAGCGGGCCACGAGCGGCGTCTCGTCCCTGGCCCCCGGTGGGTGCCAGAGGCAGGCCGCCTCGCGCACCCCCAACACGCTGCGGGCGCCGAGGAGGCCGGGGCCGGGAGGGTGCATGGCGGCGGGGTCGGGCAGCCCCGCCCGCACCTTGCCCACCCGGAAGCGCGCCCCCGCGGGGTGGTCGTAGTGGCGGTAGGCGGCGGCGACCTGGCCGAGCAGCTCCTTCGCGCGCTGGCGGCGGTCGCCCTCCGGCAGCACGGCCGTGACCTGCAGTTCCGCCTCGAAGGCGATGCGCGAGACCTTCTCCTTGATCAGGAGGGGGTCGTAGACGCGGTTGCGGGAGCGGTTCCAGCGCGCCCAAGCCCAGCCGGCCACGCCCAGCCCGAGGGCGACGCCCGCGCCGAGCGCGATCGTCTTCCACTCCTCGCCCGCCTGCCACCAGCGGTAACCCTGGAAGGCGCCGAGGCCGCCCAGGGCGAGCGCCGCCATCGCCACGCCGTCCTGGGTGTGGCGGCGCACGTCGCCCGTCTGCGCGTCGTGGTGGGGGCGCTCGACCGCCGGGCGGTGCGCCCGCTCCTGGTGGCGCTGCGACCAGTCGGGGCCGAGCGAGCGCAGCAGCAGCCGCGCCACGACGCGTTCGCCGGGGCGCAGCGCCGAGAGCGCCCCGAGCAGGGCGATCAGCGGATCGGAGCCGGGGTCGAGCAGGTCGTCGTCGCGGAAGACGCGCAGGGGCACGTACTCGGGGCCGCTCGCGCGCAGGCGCATGTGCCAGGCCTGCTCGCCCTCGGCGAGACGCAGCGGGTCCTCGGTGGGCTCCAGCTGGTGGATGCGGGCCTGCGGGTAGTGGGCGGAGAGCTGCTGGCGCACGACCTCCTGGTCGAGGCAGCGGGCCATGAGCGTGACGCCGTCGGCGTCGCCCGTGAGCTCGAGCGAGAAGGGCTCGGGCACGGCGATCGAGGAGAGCAGGTTCTCGACGCCGAGCACGGTCCGCTCGGCGTTGCGGGGCGGCGTGATCGCCAGCAGGACGGGCGCCTCGCGGGTGGTCTTGAAGGGGTTGAATCGCATTGGTGTGTTCCTTTCGGGTTGGTGTGTGGTTCGTCGTGGGTGGCGTCAGGAGCGGGCTGCGGTGTTCATCGGTGCGCCTCCTCGGGTTCCGCTATGCGTCGTCGTTCTCGGGCTGCCGCCGCTGCGAACCCGGCCGCCACTCGACCAGCTCCGTCTCCTCGGGGGTGGCCTCGATGCGGATCGGGAAGCGGTTGCCGCGCGCGAGCAGCAGCCCGTCGCCGCGCGGGCAGGACAGCATCCAGCGCTGCAGGTCCTGAGGCAGGTCGAAGGCGTCGCCCACCGTGCTGATGGCGGCGGCGTCCTGCTGGAGCAGGAGCTTGAAGGCCGCGTTCTGGAGCAGGGCGCGCCCCGAGTGCCCGGTGATGGCGCGCGAGGAGTCCTCGGAGAGCAGGTCCTGCACGTCCTGGGTGATGAACTGCAACCCCAGTCGGTGCTTTCTGGCCCGCTTCGCCATCGAGACCATGAAGGCCGCGCCCTCGGGGTGCTGCATGATCGACCAGACCTCGTCGACGACGAGCAGGCGGGGGCGGGGGTCGCGCGCGGCGGCGGCCCAGACCGTCTCCGTGCAGACCATCGTCGCGGCGGGGCGCAGCTCCGGCTCCAGCAGGTGCAGGTCGAAGACGGTGACGAGCGCCTCGTTGGCGAGCAGGTCGTCGCCCTCGTCGGTGAGCAGGTGGCGCAGGCTGCCCGTGGCGAAGGGCCGCAGCAGCCTGGCCAGCGCGGCGTCGCCCTCGGCGTCGTCCCTGAGGTAGGCGAAGAAGTCGGCGAAGCCGGTGCGCTCGCGCGGCTGCGCGTAGTAGGCGGCGAGGGCGTGGTCGAGCGCGGCCCGGCGCTCCGCGCCGAGCGGTTCCCCCACCATCACCTCGATGAGACGGCGGAGGCTGCCGATGCGCAGCAGCAGCTCCTCGGGGTCGGCGCGGTCGATCACGAAGGGGTTCATGCCCTGGCCGGCTACGCCCGGGGAGAGCACGCGCCCGCCCGCCGCGCGCGCCATGTCGGCGTACTCGCCCTCGGGGTCGATCACGTAGGCGACGACGCCGCGGCAGAGGCCGCGCAGCACGCCCAGCTTGGTCGCGAACGACTTGCCCGAGCCCGAGCGCGCGAGCACGGCGGTGTTGGCGTTGAGGTGGGTGCCGTCCCAGGGGTCGTAGACGACGGGCGACGACGCCCGCAGGTCGATGCCGCGCAGGTCGCCCCCGCGCGTGTCGAGGTCGGGCGGCGAGAAGGGGTACAGGAACGCCAGCGAGGTCGTGTCGAGCGTGCGCCACGAGGCCACGGCGTTGAGGCCGAGCGGCAGGGTGGAGAGCAGTCCCTCTCTCTGGCGGAACGGGAGCGTATCGAGCTTCCCCAGCGTCGAGGCGAAGTGCGCCTTCGCGGTCTGGGTGATCTCCGCGAGGGACTCCTCGTCGGGGGCGTGGAGGGTGAGGGAGAGCGAGGCGTGGAAGAGACGCTCGCGGCCGCGCTGCACCTCGTCGCGCAGGCGCATCACGTCCTCGAGCGCGATCTCCGCCTCCGAGGAGAGGCTCTTGCCCTT
>VXNF01000040.1 GCA_009840735.1 Acidimicrobiia bacterium
CGAGTCCGGTGCGTTCGAGGCGAGCGGCTTGCCGCCCACTGAGGAGGAGGTGCGAAGGTCGTTTGGAGAGGGTCCGCGCCTCGAGATGGAACTTGCGGGACTAGAGCGCTTGTACCGGCAAGAGCGGGAGCATCCGACGGTCGCCGTCAAGCGGGAACTCTGGCGTCAACTGCTCACCGCCGCGCTGGGGGTCGCCGTGGACGAAGAGGGCGATCTAGATCGTCAGTTCATCCGTCACACGTACCTATCCGTCGTCGTCGGCACTGCCGTGCAGGCGGCGTTCGGCATCGATGTACGGAAGCAGGTGGTGTTGGACCCGTCCAGGCTGCTGACCGGCGACGCGTTTTTCGCTGCGACCGGCATCCGGGGCGTCATCGAGTCGGACTTCTTCGCCTGGCCAGCCGAGGTTGGTGGTGAGCGCTGGCTCACCGACATTGCCGGTCGGGTGTCACGCTTCGACTGGCGTGACACCGAGCACGACATTGCACGCATCCTCTACCAGTCGGTCGTGCCCGCCGAGGATCGGAGACGCCTCGGCGAGTACTACACGCCCCACTGGTTGGCGCAGATGATCGTGGATGCCGCGGTGACAGATCCGTTGAGGCAGCGGGTGCTCGATCCCGCCTGCGGCGCAGGAACCTTTCTCCACGCGGCGATCCGCAAGTACGTCGGAGCGGCCCGCGCCGCGGGTCATCCGCCGCGTCGCATCCTGTCGGGTCTGCAGAATTCGGTGACGGGGGTCGATGTGCATCCCGTGGCGGTGCATCTGGCCCGTGCGACGTGGACCCTTGCCGCACGCGACGTAATCACTGAAGTGGACCGCGGCGCCGAAGACCTGACGATCCCCGTCTACTTGGGCGACTCTCTGCAGCTTCGGACCGACGACTCGAGCCTCTTCGGCAGCGGCCTCGTCACGATCGATGTCGAGGACGGCACCGGGACAGCGACCTCGCGCCGGCGACTGGAGTTTCCGAGAGCGCTCGTCGAGCAGGCCGACTGGTTCGACCGTGTAATGCTCGGCGTGAGCGAAGCCATCGAAGGCGGGTACGACCCGCGCACGGCGCTCGATGACGCCGGGATTGATCCGGGGCATGAGCGGCACATCCTCGAAGCCACAGTTTCCCGACTCGTCGCGCTGCATGAAGAGGGTCGGAACCACGTCTGGGCCTACTACACCCGCAACCTGGTACGGCCCGTTTGGTTGTCGAGCCCGGACGGGCAGGTGGACGTGATCGTCGGCAACCCGCCCTGGCTGACCTACAACCGAGTCGACGCCACGCTGCGCAGCGAACTCGAACGCCAGAGCAAGGAAATCTACGGAATATGGGTTGGCCGGCACTTCGCGACCCAGCAAGACATCGCCGGGCTGTTCTACACGCGTTGCGTCGACCTGTACCTGCGCGACGGAGGGGTGGCAGCCATGGTCTTGCCCCACAGCGCCCTCCAAGCCGGCCAGTACCAGAAATGGCGTTCCGGGTCGTGGCAGCAGACTCGGGCCGACCTGGCCGAGGTCGTTCCCTGGGACCTTGAGCGAATCGAACCGAACACGTTCTTCCCTGTGCCTGCCTGCGTCGCGTTCGCGCGGAAGGTCGGCGATGAGGCACCCCGCAAACTTGGGAACGAGGCACGGCGTCTGTGCGGTCGTGCGGGAGGGCCGTTCACCGACAAGGTGATCCCGCTTACAGACACCGGCGGTGATGAGCTCGTGTCCCCGTACGGCGAGCGAGCCCGAAATGGCGCCACTGTCTTTCCGCGACCTCTCTTCTTCGTGCATGTGAGCGAGTCGACGACGGCAATCGCGGGCGGGATCGTCAGCGTGTCGCCATGGCGCAGCGCACACGAGCACAAGCCATGGAGAGAGCTTCCGCTCGAAGAACTGGTCGACGGACACATCGAGGAGAGTCACGTCTGGGACGTGCAACTCGGGGCAACTGTGGCGCCCTACGTGTTGCTGGAGCCCCGTCAAGCGGTGCTCCCCGTAAGGCGGGGCGGTGGACGTGTCGCCTACTCCACGTCTGACGACGCCATCTGCGGTGTCGACCCAACTTCGCTCGATCATCGGATGCGCGGCCGCTGGCGCGCTGTCAGCGAACTCTGGGAGGCACACAAGGGCGCCAACAACCAACTCGACCTGCTGCAGCGACTCGACTACATGCGCAATCTCAGTATTCAGCTCTCATCGCCGGTGGAGTCCCGTCTCCTCTACACGTCCTCGGGACGTCCGACAGCAGCGGTGCTCACCGACCCTGATCCGCTCGCTGAGAACTCACTCTATTGCGTGGCCTGCGAGACCGTGCAGGAGGCTCACTTTCTTGCGGCAGTCATCAACAGCCGCACACTGGAGAACGCCGTCAAGCGATTGATGCCCAAGGGTCAGTTCGGGGCCAGACACTTGCACAGGCATCTATGGCGACTGCCGATCCCTACCTACGACGCCACCGACGAACTGCATGTAGAACTTGCTTCGCTGGGTGGGAGCGCCGCTATCGAAGCGGCGGCTCGGCATGAAGAGTTGCAGGCGGTGCGCGCGGCAGCCAGCAAACCGACCTCGGTAACGGTGGTGAGGCGCGAACTGCGGCTGTGGCTGGAGACGTCCCCGATCGGCAATCGG
>VXNF01000001.1 GCA_009840735.1 Acidimicrobiia bacterium
GCGCCCGAGCCCCCGCCAGCCGCGGCCGAACCCCCGGCAGCGGCGCCCGAACCCCCGCCACCGCCACCAGCGGCCGACGACGCGGCGCCTGACGCAGCCTCCGGCGGTGCCACGGCCCCCGGCGTGAGCGACACCGAGATCAAGCTGGGTGCCATCAGCGACGACGGCCTGCCGCTGCCGGAGATCGTGACGATTCCGGTCGTGGCGTCGGCCGTCGCCATGTTCGACTCCGTCAACGACGAAGGCGGCGTCCACGGTCGCAAGATCAGCGTGACCAACTGCGATGCCGCCGGCGACGTGGCCCGTGCTCGCGCCTGCTTCCGCAAACTGGTGGACGAGGATCAGGTCTTCGGTTTCATCACCAGCATCACCTGGGGCACCGGCGAGTTGCACCAGGACTTGGCCCGCGACCAGGTCCCGTGGTTCGGCTCCTGGGGCTTCTTCACCAGCGAGTGGCGGGACCCCTGGATGTTCCCGGCCCACATGGCAACCATCCACGAGGCGACCGCCAACTCCATCTGGGTGCGGGACATCCTGCAGCCCGAGTCGGTGGGCATCATCTACCTCAACATTCCCGAGGATCGCCTAGCGGTGGAATCCATGCGCGCCGTCTACGAACCCGCGGGCATCGACATCGTGCTCGAGCAGCCGATCGAGATCGAGACCCCGGACCACACGCCAGCGGTCATTGAGATGCAGGCCGCCAACCCGGATCACGTCATTCACTTCGCCTGGGCGGCGCCCATGGCCGGCTGGATGATCGCAGCCGAGCAGCAGGGCTACTGGCCCCCGCTGGGCGTCAGCGGCAACCACTTCGCTGCGGAGGCACTCGGCGAGTTCGTGGGCGACTGGCCGCTGAAAGGAATGTGGACGATCACCACGTTCAAGGTCTGGAACGACAACACCGAGTACCTCGCGGCCCTCGAGAAGTACAACCCGGACCAGCTGCTCAAGATCCACCACATCACCCAGTCCGGCTACGCGGGTGCTCGAATCTTCATCGAGACTGCCAAGCAGGTGGGCCCGAACCTCACTCGGGAGAACATGATGGAGGCCTGGGAGGCCCAGCCGTGGGACGCCGGTCCGGGCATGGGCATCACCTTTACCTGGGGCGACGCCAGCTACGAGCGGGAGAACGGCATCGCCGAGACGACGGCGCACGACACGCTCCGCTGCGAGTACCAGTTCAAGTACAACCAGGCGGCGGCTTCCACTGACTTCGCGGTCTGGATCCCGGCGCCCGAAGGGTACGAAGCCTGCGCCACCTATGACAGCTAGGTGAAGCGGGCTTGACTGGCCAAGCGCCACGCCTCGCCACGAGAAGCCTCGCGGTGTCCCGCCGGAGTTCGCTCTGGCGGGACACCGCTCGCTGAAGCGTAGGGATCTGCGTGTTCGATCCTTTCATCGTCAAGGCGTCGCTCGTCACCGGTGTCGCCCTCGGCGCGCTCTACGGCATTCTCGCTGTGGGCCTCGTGCTTTCCTTCCGCATGAGCCGGATGGTGGCGTTCGTCCACGGCGGCATCGCGCTGTGCTCCGCGTTTCTCTACTGGTACCTCACGGCGGACCCGGCACGCACGTCCGGCCACGGCACCAACCTGGCCTACGCCACCAAGGAATGGCCCAAGGCGCCCGCGGTCATCCTCGCCATGCTGCTGGGCGTCGGCTTGGCCGCGCTGTTCGCCTGGGTTGCGACAGGACGCATGGCCAACTGGCCGCGGGTCACCGTGACGACCTTCGCCCTCGGCGGGATGCTCATCTTCACCGGCATCACCCAGGAGATCTGGCCTGGCGCCTTCGAGATCGTTCCCAGCCCGTTCGGTCGGGGCCGGGTGACGATCTGGGGTGCCAACGTCTCGCATCACCAGATCGCCGTGATCGGGATCCTGGTGTTCCTCGTCATCGTGCTGCACTTCGTCGTGACGCGGACCAAGACCGGTGTGCAGATGCGCGCCATCTCCGACGACGTGGAGGCCGCGGAGATCGTCGGCATTCCCGTGAGGAAGGTCTCCATGGGCGTGTGGTGCCTGTCCGGGGCCCTGGCCGGCCTCGGCGGCGTGCTGCTGACGCCCATGACCCGCCTCGGGGCCAGCGTGGTGCTGTTCGTGCTGATCCGGTCGCTGGCGGGGGCCGTCCTCGGCGGGTTCAGAAGCCTCCCGCTGGCCCTTCTCGGGGCGATGCTGTTCGGCCAAGTCGAAGCGCACACCGCCGGCGGCACGTTCGGCAAGATCAGTTCCGGGTGGCGAGAGGTAATCCTCATGGCGGTGCTCTTCTTGGGCGTCCTCTTGGTGGTGCGGCGCAAGCGCTCGCAGTTCCGCCTCGCGGAGACGTGAGGCACAGTCGATGAGCTCTTCTCCGACATCGTTGCGTCTTCCGGCTGGTCTGTCGGGCTATCGCCCCACGCCCCAAGTCATGGGCGTGGTCGTGCTGGCGCTGGCCATCGGGATCGTCCCGCATTTCGTGAGGGAGTACTGGATCTTCCTGTCCACGGCGGGCTTCCTGACGGCGATCACCGTCATGGGACTCGCCGTGATCATCGGCTGGGCCGGTCAGGTGACCCTCGCCGGGGCGGCCCTCCTGGGCACGTCGGTCTACATCACGGGCTACCTGCTGCGGGAGGGCCTGGCAGGTTCCGCGCCTTGGCCGTTCATCCCCGCCATGATCGGCGGCGTGGCCTGCGCCACCGTGCTGTCGGCGCTGGTGGCGATCCCCACAGCCAAGTTCTCGGGCATCTACGTCATGGTGCTCACCATGGGCCTACAAGTGACCATGGAACGCACCTTGTTCACGTACACCTGGATCACCGGCGGCGCCGGCGCGGACGTGCGGGTTCCTCGCCCGAAGGTGTTCGGCTTCCATTTCAATACCGACACCCGGTACTTCTATCTCTCCTTCGTCGTGATGGTCATCGCCGGCGTGCTGATGCACTCGCTACGGAGATCGCGGCACGGCCGCGCCATCCACCTCGTGCGTACCGACAGGCAGGCGGCAGCAGCCGTGGGCATCTCGCCGTGGCGCTACCGCGTGATCGCCTTCGCCGTGGGCGGCTTCCTCATCGGGATCGCCGGGGCGTTCACCGCGCCGCTGTATGAGTCTCCTCCCGCCCTGACCCAGTACATCCTGTTCCAGTCGCTGTTCCTGCTGGCGATTCCCGTCGTGGCCGGCACCCAGACCATCGTCGGGCTCGCCAGCGTGGCGGTCGCCTTCCAGATCCTTCCCGCGGCCCTGCAGAGCCACCGGCTGTCGGTGTACCTGCTTGGTGGGGCCGGGCTGATCGGCGGCACGCTGCTAGGACCCCGCGGCATGGCGGGGACGCTGCTCGACGTGCTGCAGCAGCGCCGCGACGTGGCTCGGTTGCGGCAGGTCGCCGGCGCTGACGAGGAGACCGAGGCTCCGTCCCGCCCGGCGGAGTCCAGGGAGTCGCCGTGACCGCCGCGGCCGCCCGCAACGGCCAGGAGTCCTGGACTGAGGGTCAGCTGGCCGCGCTCGAAGTGGTCGAGGCAGCGCTGCCGCCGCCGGTGGTCGAGGGCCTAGTTCTGGAGGCAGAGGACATCCACGTCGCCTTCGGGGGTGTCCGGGCACTGCAAGGGGCTTCGCTGCGGATCCCCGCCGGCACCATCGTCGGGCTGATCGGCCCGAACGGCTCAGGGAAGTCGACTCTCTTCGATGTGATCAACGGCTTCACCGTCCCGGACTCGGGGCGCGTGCGGGCCTTCGGCGCCGACATCACCGATCGGAACCCATGGCACCGGGCGCGGCTGGGCATGTGCCGGACGTTTCAAGCCAACCACATCGACCCCAATCTCACGGTCTTCGAGAATCTCATCACGGGTGCGTTCGGCAGCATCGGCGGCGGGGTGTTCGCCTCGGTTCTTCAGTTCCCCAAGCCCCGCCGGGATCAGCGCCAGGCCGCCGAGTTGACCCGCGCGGTCGCCCGTTTGATGGGCCTTGAGAGGGTCTTGGACGTGCGGGCCGGCGTGCTGTCCTTCGGCGGGCAACGCCGAGCCGAGATCGGGCGCAGCATCATGAGCCGGCCGAGGCTGCTGCTGCTGGACGAACCCAGCGCCGGGATGGACTCCAACGAGGCCGGCGACCTGCTCCGCCTCGTGACTCGCCTGCAGTCCGACCTGGGTTTCGGCGTGTGTCTGATCGAGCACTTCGTGCGGATCGTGTTCGACAACTGCGCAATCGTCTACGCCCTCGCCGAAGGCAAGGTCATCGCGGAAGGCACCCCCGACGAAGTGAGCAGCTCCAAGGCCGCCCAAGAGCACTATCTGGGCGAACAGTAGGGAGTCCGGCGTGCTTGAGATCGAGAGCCTGCGGGCCGGTTACGGACGCCTCCCGGTCCTGTTCGACATCGACCTAGCTGTGGACGAGGGCGAGGTGCTGGCGATCGTCGGGCCGAACGGTGCGGGCAAGTCGACTCTCCTCAAGTCCATCATCGGCGTTGTGACGCCCACCGCGGGCCGCATCGTCTTCGACGGTTCCCGGGTCACCCATGAGCCTCCGCACTTGCGGGTCGAGCGGGGGATGGCGCTGTCGCCTGAGGGGAGGCGGATCTTCGCCAGCCTGAGCGTGCGGGAGAACCTCCTCGCCGGCGCGGCGCGGACCCCTATCAACGTCGTCGAGCAGCAGCTGCAACGGATCTACACGCTGTTCCCGATCCTCTCTGAGCGCACCGCCCAAGAGGCGGGGTCGCTCAGCGGCGGCGAGCAGCAGATGCTGGCTATCGGTCGGGCGCTCATCTCCGCGCCGAGGATGCTGCTCATCGATGAGCCCTCCATGGGTTTGGCGCCGCTGATCGTGGCGGAGCTGTACCAGGCTCTGCACAAGCTGGCCGAGGACGGCATCGGCATCGTCGTGGTGGACGAGCGGTCCACCGAGGCGATCTCTGCCGCCGACCGGGTCTGCGTCATTGAGAAGGGCCGCATCGTCTCGCTCACCGCGTCCACCGGTGGTGATGCCTAGGGCCGCTGGGTTCAGGCTGTCCCAGCACGGTCCGATGGCGCAAGGCGAACCATCATGAACGAGTCGACTGTCCAGCACCCAGGTCTCGCCGTAGCGGGACTGACCAAGCTGTATGGCAAACGGCCCGCCGTGCAGAACGTCAGCTTCGAGCTCGGCAAGGGAGTCACCGCACTCTTGGGCCCCAACGGCGCCGGAAAGTCCACGATCATCCGCTGCGTCAGCGGGCTGATCGATTGGAACCAGGGCGACATAACCGTGGGCGGGGTGAACGGTCGCCTCGACCCGCAACTCGCCCGCTCGAAGATCGGCTACTTGCCCGAACGCGCCGCCTTTCCCAACGACCTGAGGGTGGCCGACTACCTCGGCTACGCCGCCCACATGAAGAAGGTGTCCCGCGCCGAGCGCGCCGACGCCGTGGAGGCTGCGCTCGAAGACATGGACCTGAAGCCGGTGGCGAGGCGCCTGGTGGGCAACCTCTCCAAGGGCTACCGCCAGCGCGTCGGGCTGGCGCAGGCGCTGGTCGGCAAGCCGCCGGTGCTCGTCCTGGACGAGCCGTTGGCCGGCATCGATCCGCTGCACATCTGGGACTTCCGCGACGTGTTGACCTCCTACGCCTCCGAGCACACCATCCTGCTCTCGACCCACATGATCCCCGAGGCGCGGGTCCTCTGCGACCGCGTTCTGGTGGTCGCCGATGGTCGTCTGGTGTTCGACGGTTCGCTCATCGGCGCCGAGCTGAGCGGCCGAGTGGCGCGGCGCTGGCGGATCGGAGTTCTGGGCCCGAGCCTGGACGAGCTCCGCTCCGAGGTCGCCGCGGTCGGCGCCTCGATCGTCTACCAAGCCGGCGGCGATACCAGCAACAACCTGGTCGTCGACGCCGAGGACCCTCAGTCGATCAGCGCCCTGGTGCGAGCCACAATCGACCGGGGCTGGTCGGTGGCGCACCTCGAGCCGCTCACCGACCTCATCGGTGCCGCCTTCGAGCGCGCCGGGCTGATCCCGGCCGAGCAGCGCGCGCCATGAGCTCGCCGCCGCGGCCATGACAAGCATCCGCCACGAGCTGAGGGCGCTGCTCATCTCGCCTGTGACCTGGGCGATGGCGACGGGCTACGTAATCTTCTCGGGCATCTTCTTCGTCGTGTTGCTGTTCAGCCGCGGCATTGCCGATCTGGAGAGCTACTACTCCAACATCGAGACCACCCTCGTGGTGCTAGCGCCGATCGTCGCCATGCGCTCCTTCGCCGAGGAGCGCCGAACCGGGGCGCTGGACATAACTCTCTCGTGGCCCACCTCGCGCTGGTGGTTGGTGGCCACGAAGTTCGTGGCCAACACGCTGCTTACCTGGCTGATCGTCAGCGTCGTCTGGCTCTACATCTGGCTCTTGAACCGGGAAGTGGACGTCGAGGTCGGCAAGAACGGCGCAGGCTTCATCGGTCTGCTGATGATCCTGTTGATGTTCAACGCCATCGCCTTGGCCGTCTCGGCCCGCTCCCGCTCGCCGGCGACTGCGGCGTTCGTGGGCTTCGGGGTGCTTATCGCCCTGTGGGTGCTGGACTTCGTGCCTGGCTGGCTGGGCGGGCGCTTCGAGGCCGTAATCTCGTTCGTGGCGCCCACCAACCATGTCGCCAACAGCGGTCGAGGCATCCTGGACCTCGGCGACGGCCTCTACTTCGTGGCGGGCATGATCCTCGGCCTGAGCTTGGCCGTGCTGTGGCTGAAGGAGCCGCGCCCGCGGTCGTTGGAGGGTGCGATCCGGGGGCGCTTCGCGGGCGTTCTGCTCGGCCTCGTGGTGACTGCCGGCGTCGGCGGCGCCTCGACGGTCGCTCGGGGCCAGGTAGACCTCACGCCGGAGAAGCGCTTCACACTCACCGACCATTCGGTCTTCGTGCTGGCTGCGGTCACCTCCCCGACCACGATCTACGGATTCGTGGAGCCGGGCTCCGCGCAACAGGTCGAGATGCGCTCGCTGATCCGGCGGTACCAGCTGGAGAACCACAACATCGCCCTGGAGTTCGTGGACCCCGACGCCCAGCCGGCTCTCACCAAGTCGGTCGGCGCCCGCACCTACGGCCAGATGATGGTGGAGATGGACGGGCGGCGGGAGCTCGTGGACGACATCTTGGAGATCGAAGTCACGAGCGCGCTGCAGCGCCTCGCCCAGATCGACCCTCCATTGGCGTGCTTCACCGTCGGACACGGCGAGCGCGACGTGGGCGACATTCTCCCCGGGGGGTTCCTGCAGTTCGCCGAGGAGCTCCGCAAACTCGGGTTCGTGGTGGAGCCCTTGGCCTTGGGCGCCGCCGGCGGCCTCGAGCGGCTGGGCGCGTGCTCGGTGGTGGTCATCGCTGGTGCCAAGGTGAACTTCCTGCCCGAAGAGATCGAACTCTTGCGGCAGTACACCGAGGCGAACGGGCGGCTCTTGGTCTTCGCCGACTCGAAGGGCGCCGCCGCGACAGCGCAGCTCAACGACCTCCTCCGACCCTGGGGCGTGGCGGTCCGCGACGCCGTCGTGGCGGACCGGAGTTCGCTCAAGGACGATCCCGAGTCCATCGTGGCCTATCGGTTCCCGAGCGCCAGCCCGGTCACGGTCAGCCTGGCGCGGGACAACATCCCCGTGCTGCTCGTGGCCGCTCAGCCGGTGGAGTCGGCGCTCGTGGGGTTGGCGTTCGAGGACCAGGCCTGGATCACGCCGCTCGTGCAGTCGAGTTCCCAGAGCAGGCTGGCCGACGGGGACGAAGGCCCCTTCGTCCTCGCCCTGATCACCGACTGGAGCAGCGTCGAACAGCAACCGCAGGGACTGGAGATCGCCCGGACGCGCATCGGCGTCGTCGGTACCGTCGAAGTCGCCGCCAACGGCCACTTCGACCGGCTGGGCAACGGCGAGTTCTCCACGCGTCTCGTCTCCTGGGTGGCTCGACAGGACGACCTCATCTCCGCCATGCGCCCGGTCCGGGGCGTGCCCCGCCTCGTGCTGACCGAGGATGATCGCGGGGGCTACATCCGCAACGCCATCGTGTTTCCGGCGTTGGCCGCGTTCGCTCTGTTGCTGTTCACGCTGCGAAGGTCGCGCGCCGGATGAGCCTCCGGGTCCGGCACCTGCCCGTGGCGGTGACTGTGGCGGCTGCGGCGGCCGCGGTGGCTTTGGGCTGCTCGGACATCGACCGGGCTGCCGAGTACCGGGAACTTCAGGCGCAGCTGTCCGAGGAGTCCCAGACCATTTGGGAGGTTGTGCCGCTGAGCCCCGAGCAGGTCGACAGCGTGGTCGTGCAGTTCGAGGGCCGCACGGTGGAGGTGCGTCAGGCCGGGCCGCGGCGCTGGGTCACCGCCGAGGACGACCCCGTGATTCAGTCGCTGATGTTCGACTTGGAGCGCGTGCTCTTTCCGCTGCTGTCGTATCGCCGCCTGTCTATCGATGGCGACAACCCGGCGTTCGGGTTGCGCGACTCGACCCTCGGCGTCGCGGCGCGGACGCCCGCGGGCGACTCTTGGCGAGTGATGTTCGGCGCCGAGACGTTCAGCGGCGGTGGCCACTACGCGCGTCTCGACGGCGACCCGCACGTCTACACGGTCATCCCGAAAGTCATCGACAGCCTGAAGTCGGTGGCGCTGGGGGAGCGGGTGGATCGAGGCATTGATCCGCGGTTCGCCGCGGCCCTCAACGAGCTGCAGCTTGTGACCGTTGAGGAGGAGGACCTGAACCCGTGGCTCGCGCAGGTTCTGGACCACGAAGGCCCATGAGTCGCCTGATCTCCGGGCCCTTGGCGGCGCTGGCGGCGCTGGCGGTGCTTGCGGCCGCATGCGGCGGTGAGGAGGTCTCGGGGCCGGGCGAGGTGGCGGCGGTCGTGGAAGGGCGGGACATATCCGCCGTTGAGGTCAACGCCCTGACCGACCGCTACCTGGCGGCCCCCGCCTCGCGTGGGCAGACCGGTGCCACGATCCCCCCGCTGGAGCGGCCCTTGGCGTTGCGTTTCGTCCTCAACTACCTCATCAGGCTCACGATGCTGGAAGTCGTGGCCGCAGAGTTCGACCTCGAGGTGGAGATAGACCCCGAGTTGGAACTCGCCCTGGAGTCCGTGGCGCCGGAGGAGTTCGCCCAGTCGCCTTTGACCGCGGACGATCTTCGTGTGGCCGAGCGCGCCGGTGACATCTCTCGGCGCGTCGCCCTGGCGCTCTTCCCGGAGGTGGCCATCGCCGAGGACGAGCTGGGGCGGATCTACCAGGAGGAGTCGTTCCGGTACGAATCCGGGTGGTCGGCAGTGGTACACACCGCGTTCTTTGGTTCGCTGACCGACGCTGAGAGCCTCCGGACGGCCACCGAGCAGGGCGCGCCGTTCCTCAAAACGGCGCAGTCCCTCGGTGCGCTGGAGTCCGGGAGCATGGGAGTGGTCACCTCGACTAGCCCGTTGCCCCCAGAGATCCTCGAGGCGATCGGCTCGCTGGCGCCCGGGGCGGTCAGCGAGACGATCCAGGCCTCGATCGGCTGGCTGCTGTTCTTCGTTGAGTCTCGCGAGGAGATCGGCGCGACGCCCGACGAGGTGGCGCGTGAGCAGATTCGGGCCGTGCTCGCCGACCGGGAGCGCCAGAGGCTCTTCGACGAGTGGTTCCAGGAGCGGCTGACGCAGGCCGACGTGGAGGTCGACGCCTTCTACGGTCAGTGGAACGCGCCGTCCGGCACCGTCCGCCCCCCAGAGCGAGGAGACGACCGGGACGAGGATCATGACACCGAAGAAGACGACCGTGAGCGGGCCGCGGCGTAGCGCTCCGGCCCTCAGCGGCGCGCCCGCCCGCCTCGCGGTCAGGTGCGGCCTACTCGTGGCGCTCGCGGGCGGGCTGGTGGCGGGCTCGGCGCTGTTCCCCACGCCGGCGCTGGCGCACCACTTCACCGGAGAGGTGCAGCTGTGGGTGTCGAAGATGAGCTTCCAGCAGGCACCCGGCGGTGTCCTGGTCACCGTGGAGCTGCTCGAGCGGGAATACGGCGAGTCGGTCTCGGGCTTCGGCGTGCGCGTTGCGGCCAGCGGCCACGGGACCGCCGTCGGCCCCATCGAGCTTCAGGAGTCGGGCTTCGCGGTCTACACGGCGGTGCTGCCGCTGGGCCCGGGCCGATGGGAGATTCGGGCGACCGCCCACCAGGGCAGCTCCTCGCTTCCCGCCATCGAATCGGCACAGCGCACAACCCTGGAAATCGACGCCACGGGACGGGTGCTGACCGACGACGATGACGGGTTAGGGACCGGGACCATCCTGGCCATTGTGTTGCCGATCGGCGCGGCGTTGGCGCTCCTCGTTCTGATCGGAGTGCGCCGCCGGCGGCTGGTAGACGGCGACGAGGCGGCTGCCGAGGCCGAGCCGGGCGAACCCGCAGCCGCCGGCCCTGCCGCCAGCCCGTAAGGCGCCCCGATGACCCCTATCGATAGGCGAATCTGCGCCCGAAGGTCGGTGCGCCCGCGGCATCTGGTCGCCGGTTCGCTGCTGCTGGCGGTCCTGGCAGTGGTCGCCTCCAGCGGCGTGGCCGCCCAAGACGACGAAGTGAACCGCGGCATCGGCGGGTTCTACGAGCCGCGGCGACCGGTCACCGTCGTGCTGGAAGAGGACCCGGACGGCTACGAGGCGCTGTCGCCGAACTTCGTGCCTCTGATCGCGCGCCTATATGACCCCGACACGAATGAACCGGTCGGCTTGGACTACGTCATCCTGGCCAGCCTGAGAGACCTGGCCGGCCGGCGGGGCACCGCCATCTACTCGTTCAGCTACCCGCACCTGAACTATCCCGACACCGAACCGCGCGGCGTCTACAAGGGAACGGTGATCGTGCCGGCGCCCGGCCGATGGACGGTGGTGGCGAACGTGTTCGATCCCATCGACGAGGCAGAGAGCGAGATCCCCACCGCGCTCGGCCAAGCCGAGTTGACCATCGACGTGCCCGAGGCGAACACGCTGCTGAGCGCCGCCGAGTTCGGCGAGGTGACCGAGCTCCCCGAGGCCAACCCCGGCGAAGTCATCCTGCTGACGCTGCACGCGATCTTCGGCGTGCTTTGGTTCGCGCTGGCGCTGGCGCTCGTATGCGTCAGCTCTCCCAACCGCGCCAAGTGGTTCTCGGTGCGCGCCAACGACGTCTTGGAGCGGAACGTGAACCGGCTCGTGCGAGCCGCCATCGCGGTGACCTTCGTCATGTGGCTGACCGGGATCCTCAACTTGAACTTCCTCGTGGCCTACCCGCCGCCGCTGTCGCCCAGCGAGGCGCGCGCCCTCTTCACGCTCCCGTACGCGCAGCCCTACACGATCTCGCTCTACCTCAAGATCGCCATGTACTCGGTCATGACGCTGCTGCTGATACCGCTCAGCCGAGCCGCTCGTCGGTCCGCCGGTGGCTCGGCGCGCCGCGACCGCTGGGCCGGGATCCGACGCCGGCGTTGGGACTCCGCGGCGCCGAAGTCGTCTCAGCGGCCTGCCGGACGGCCTCGGCTGCTGACAGTGCCGCGCCTCAGTCTGGCGACGATAGGGCTCGGCGCTGTCGTCGTCGCGGTGTGCGTGTCGATCCTCAAGTACACGCACATCCTGAGCGAGTCGATCGGCAGCCTGACTCCCTAGCGCGGAGGGCTAGGCGCGTCCTCACGGGTGGATCAGGACCTTCAGCTCCTCGTGGGAGGCCATCCGCTGATAGGCCTCGGGCACCCCTTCGAGTGCGACCGTGTCGGTGACGACTGCGGTCGGGTCGAGGATGCCCGCCGACAGCAGCGGGAAGATCCGGTCGCGCAGTCGGATGGAGTCTCCGATGGCGAAGCTCAGCGTCAACTCCTCCGCGAACGCCTTGGCGACCGAAAGGGGGAAGGTGGCGTCGAAGTGCGCACCCACCGAGACGATCCGCCCGCGCCGTCGCACCGACTCGCAGGCGGCCAGCAGGGGTGCCTGTCCGCCGACCGCGTCAATCGCCAGATCGGCGCCGCGCCCATCGGTCAGCTCGGCGACGATGGCCCCGACATCCTCCGGCGATGCGGGGATCGCTCCGTTGGCCGCCGCTGCCTGCAGGCGTGTGGGAAGTCGGTCGCTGACGACCACTGCTGCGGCGCCGACAGTCTGACAAGCCAGGCTGGCCATCTGCCCGACGGCGCCGCCGCCCACGATGGCCACAGTCTCTCCCGGGCGCAGGCCCCCCCTTTCGGCCGCGGCGAAACCGCAGGCCAGCGTGTCGCCCACGAAAACGGCGGCCTCCGAGGAGCAGTATGCGGGCACTGGACAGAGCACCGTGTCAGCGTGGGGCACTCGGATCATCTCTGTCTGCGCGCCCCGAAGCGGTGCGCCGAAGACCGAACCGAAACCGAAGAAGCTGCGGTCCTCGCACTCCCAGTGGTCACCGTTGCGGCACCACCAGCAGCGCCCGCAGGCCGTGAAGTCGCTGGCGTTGACCAGCTCCCCGACCTTGCGCTGCTGCACGGCCGCACCGACGGCGATGATCTCGCCGGTGAACTCGTGGCCCAGCACCGTGCCGGGGGGAATGCCGGCGACGCCGTGGAGGGCATGCAGGTCGGTGCCGCAGATGGCGGCGACCTCGATGGCCACGAGGGCGTCGGTGGGGTGCTCGAGTCGAGGTTCTGGCACGTCGGCCAGGGCGACCTTGCCGGGAGAGTCGAACACGACGGCGCGCATCAGCCGCCTGCCAGTGTACTGAACCGTTCTTCGATCCTCTCTGCGGCGACTCTCAGCTCGGCAAGCTCCGGTCCGGTCAGGTCGAGGTTTACGACCTCGGCCACCCCGCCGGCGCCTAAGCGGACCGGAAGTCCCAGGTAGGTGCCGCTGATGCCGTAGCTGCCATCCGCCTGCACGCAGGCGCCGAGCACTTCGTCTGAGCCTTGAGCCATTGCCAGCACCATCTTCGCCACCGAGGCTGCGGGGGCGTAGTAGGCGCTGCCCTTCTGCAGCAATCCCACCACCTCGGCGCCCGAGTTGCGAGCGCGTTCGGTGATCTGCGCCAGCGTCGCCCCGTCGAGCACCGAGGTGATCGGCTGGCCGGCGACGCGGGCCTGACTGAGGGGTATCACCATCTCGGCGCCGTGGCTGCCGAGGGCTAGGGCGGAGACGTCCTCGGCGCGCCCGCCGGCGGCGAGGGCCACGAGCGCGCAGAAGCGGGCGGCGTCCAGCACGCCGGCCATGCCCACAACGCGCTCGGGAGGGAACCCGGTCTCGCGCTGGGCTAAGGCGGTCATCTCGTCGAGCGGGTTGGTGACGACGAGCACCGTGGCGTCGGGAGAGTGCGCCCGGATGTCCGCCGAGACGGCGCTGATGATCTCGGCGTTCACCCGGAGCAGATCGCTGCGGGACATGCCGGGTTGTCGGGGCCGCCCCGCGGTGACGACTGCGTAGTCGGCGCCCGCGGCCTCTGCGGGATCGCTGCTGCCCGCCAGCGCCGTCCCGAAGCGCTGCAGGCTGGAGCTGTGGGTCAGGTCCAGTGCCAGGCCCTCGGCCAACCCGGCCACGGGGTCGATCATCACGATCTCGCCGAACAGGTCGCACTCTGCGAGGCGCATGGCGGTCGTGACGCCCACATGTCCGGCGCCCACGACGGCCACCCGCCCGCCCGGGCGCGGACCCGGGCCGACCGACTGGGGGTCGGTGCTGGCCGACACGACCGGGGCGCCTCGCCGGTAGAGGGACCCAGCCGGCGGGTCGTTGGGCGCCGTCGGAACGGCCTCCTCGAACGCAGCCGCGGGGGTGCCGATGTAATCCGGCCTTCCGCCGGCTGCGGGCGCGGCCACGAAGGTGACATTCAGCTCGCGGGCCCGGTCTCGCGCCAGCGGCGTGACGGTGTCGCCGACTTCGACACGGAGCTGCCCCCCAGCGTTCCGCTCGACGTCACCGACGCCGATCACTTTCATGGTCGGGGCGCCGTCATGTCCGACCCTCGAGGCTCGCCAGCGCTCTGACGGCGGCGTCCCGGGCGGTGGCGACCTCGCTCTCGCTGCCCGAGAGGAACGTGCGGCCGAATCGTCCCACGGCGCGAATCTCCACTACCTTGACGTTGGCCGCCTTCTCCGCCTCGTTGGCGGCCAGACCGGCGTAGGCCGCGGGTGCCACCTCGAGGACGAAGAGGCTCTCGCCGGCGATGAGCAGGGCACCCTTGCGGAACTTGTTCAGGAGCTGCGCCTGATAGGGGTGGACGTTGGTAATGAACTGCGTCGAGGCGATCGTCGGCGCCAGCCGGCTCGATTCCTGCAGGTCCAGGTCCGACAGGATGGCCGCGCCCGCGGCCAGCACCTCGGCCTGGCTCTCGGAGTGGAGCTCCAGGAGGCCGAACTCCCGCTCGATGATCTGCAGGGCCGGGCGCACGTTCGCCGCCTTGAGGGCCACGTCGGCCACATGGAAGATCTCGTTTCCCGGCGACATCTCCACGAACAGCTCCGCCATCCCGGCCACTGGCACGTCGCCCTGGCACGTCGCGGCGATGTGGGCGGCGCATTGGGGCTGGAGCCGGTCGATAAAGCTGTAGGTGCGGAGGCTTACGTCTGCCATTGCGAACTCCATGCCAAACCGAGGGGCGTGATGTAGAGGGCGTGCGGGTACTCCACGACGGTGCGCTCCAAGTACTCCGAGATGACGCCGGCGGCGCCGGGGCACATCAGCCCGCCGCCTGCGAGGTGGAGGGGCAGCGACCCGTAGCCGGCGGACAGCCGCTCGACGGAGACGGCGATCCGCTCGAATCCGGGCCGCAGGATCGCCAGGCAGTCGGCGCCGTTCTGCCGCTTGCGTTGCTCGGCCTCCTCAGCGGAGACACCGAGCGCCCCGGCCAGGATCAAGTTCAGATGGTGGCCGCCGCCGGGGAGGTCGCCCACTCGGACGAGTTCGCCGTGGCGGTAGACGCCCACGCCGGTGGAGCCGGCGCCCACGTCCACGAGGACCCCGTCGCTGACCTGCAGCACTGCGTTCGCCGCGGTCACCTCGTCGGTCAGCGCGGTACACGCCAGCCCCGCGCGCTCCAGCACGAAGCGGCACGCCCGGCTCTCAGCCTGCCCGACACCCGGGGGGTAGCCGGCGACCGCCTCGCTGACCTCATAGCCGGCTTGGGCGGCCACGGCCTCCACAAGTCGCTCCACGGCTTCGACAGCTCCGGCGAAGTCCACGACCACTCCGTCGCGCAGCGCGTCGCACGGCGTGGAGGCGGCGAAGGCCGGTAGCCCGTCGGCGTCCACGAGCACCAGAACGACCGTGGAGGTGCCCAGGTCGATTCCGGCGCCGAAATCCCCCGTCAGCGGGGAGGGCGCGACCTCGAGGCAGCGGGCCACCTGCTCGAGGCAGCGGTCGGCGCTGCGGGCGCGGCGCATGGCGACAGTGGTCATGGCGGCAACGCCGTGTCGGCGGCGAGTTGGCGCCAGGGGCGCACCTCGTGGGCGATGCGCTTGATGTTGACGAGGTGCAGCGGCGTGATGTTGTCCGAACTGATCGAGCCGCTCCAGGTTCCCGTCCCGAGCATGAACGAAGGGTCGATGTCGGCGCTGTAGCCCATGCCGCCGAACAGCGTCGGCGTGTTCACCGGGAAGCGCGACGCAGGGAGCGAGGAGAACCGCTCGATGACGTCCACGTCGGCTGCGTGCAGGCCCAGCGTGTGGCCCTCCCCGCCGAATCGGAGCACTTCCAGGCAGCGGTCGTAGGCGGCCTCGGGCGTGGGCGAACGGTAGAGCTTTAGCACAGGACCGAGGATCTCCGCCGACAGCGGTTCGTGGGCGCCCACGGTGTCGAGTTGGACGCCGAGCACACGCGTGCCGGCGGGGACCGCGATGCCGCAGAGCCGCCCGAGGGTGATGGCTGACTGGCCGACCGGGTCAGCGCGGAGCCCGCCGCGTTCGTCGAAGATCACCCGCCGCAGCGCGTCGTGCTCGGACGGCTCGAGCATGGCCATGCCAGCTTCGGCCAGCGCCTCGAAGCACTGATCGGCGATCGGCTCGTCCAGGATGATGGCTTGCTCGGCGACGCAGGCGGTGCCGTTGTCGAAGGACTTCGATTCCACGACCATGAGCGCGGCCTCGCGCAGGTCCGGGGCGCTGCGGTGGATGTAGACGGGGACGTTGCCCGCTCCGACGGCGATCGTGGGCTTGCCGGAGGAGTAGCAAACCCGGACCATCTCTCCGCTGCCGGTTGCGAGGACCAAGGACACCGCGGGGTGGCCCATGAGTTCCTGCGTGCTCGCCAGGGTCGGGGTCTGGAGGCAGGAGATGAGGCCCCGCGGCGCGCCCGCCTTGACAGCGGCCTCGGCCACGACCTCGGTCGTGCGCACGCAGCACTGAACGGCGCGGGGATGGGGGGAGAACACGATGGCGTTGCCGGACTTGACCGCCGCCAGCGCCTTGAAGAGCACCGTCGAGGTGGGGTTGGTGCGCGGGATGAGACCGGCGATCACCCCCATGGGACACCCCACGGCGGTCATCCTGCTGGCCTCGTCCACCCAGAGCACGCCCACCGCGCGCTGGCGGAGCATGTACTTGGCGACGAAGGTCGTGTTGTAGCGGTTCTTGAGGATCTTGTGCTCGTAGACGCCGTAGCCGGTCTCCTCCACGGCCAGACGCGCCAACTCCTCCGCGGCGGCGGTGCCGGCGCGGGCCATCTGCCGAAGGATGGCGTCGAGGCGCTCCTGGGGCGCCCCGGCCAGCTCCTCGAAAGCCGCCCGCGCCTCAATCGCTTTGGCGCGGGCCTCCGCCAGCGCCGCCAGATCGGCATCAACGCGGCCAGTCATGTCGCCGCCGGGCTCGCTGCGGTGATCTGCTCAGGCGGCGGTCGCTACGAGGCGGCGGCGTCCCCGAGGATCGTCTCGACCTCGTCGTGGGGCCGCGGGATGACGTGAACGGAGATGACCTCGCCCACCTTTCCGGCCGCCACGGCGCCCGCGTCGGTCGCGGCCTTCACGGCGCCGACGTCTCCCCGCACCATCACGGTCACGAGTCCGCCGCCGATCTGCTCGCGCGAGACGAGTTGCACGTTGGCTGCCTTGACCATCGCGTCTGCGGCTTCGATCGCCCCGACGAGCCCGCGGGTCTCAATCAGCCCGAGCGCCGTCAAGGAGATTCCTGATCCTGTGGTCGCCATTTGGTCCTACCTCCATCGATGGGTGGTTTCGGTTCTTTCCTGTGCGGTTGTTTGCGGCCAGTGGGGTGTCGGTGCGCGGGCTCACTTCTTGAAGGTCACGGCGCCGTCGACGCTCAACGTGTCGACGATCGCCACGACCGCGCTGTCGGTGGCCGTGTTCGCAGCGGCGTCAGGGATTCGGGCGGCGCTTCCTTGTGCCACGGTGACGATCTCGCCTTCGCCCGCGCCGACGAGATCGACGGCGGCGTATGGGGATCCTGTCGATTCGCCGTCCGGCAGTGCCGGATCGATGTTCTGCACGATCAGAATCTTGAAGGAGTCCAGTCCGGGCTCCTTGACCGTTGCGACGACCTGTCCGATGACTCTGGCGAGTTGCATGCCGCTACGCCTTGGGAGAGTCGGGTGCAGTCGGGTGGTCCGGGCACGCCGGTCCCGCCTCGGAGTCGAGTTGCCAATACACCATGACAGCAAAATAAGCCCGCCAATCTTGGCCGGATTACTCCCCTGTGGATAACTCTTAGCGTCGGTTGCTGTCCCGAGAATCGGACAACGCGGCGCTTGGGGACGACTAGAACTCGGTTCCGGCCGCGCGGGCACAGCAGAGACGCGCAGGGAGGCAATCATGATACTGGACAGCGATGCGGCACTGCACGATCCCACGTCGGACAGCCCGCACTGGGCCGAGACGAACTTCTTCGGCTTCTACGTGCCGCAGCTGAATCTCAACTGCGGGGTCTACGTCCTGTGCCGGACCAATCTGGGAGTTGCGCTGTCGACGATCCACATGTGTTCGCGGCGTGCCTACGCCCACTGGGAGGCGGAGTACTGCGACATGCAGATGCATCTCCCGATGGGCCCCGACTTCGACCTGCAGGACTACAAGCTGGACAACGGCTTGGCGGTCCGCTGCACCAAGCCGAACATGGACTGGGAGGTCGACTACGACGACGGTGAGGGAACCGAGATCCACTTCGCCTACCGCTCGCTCATGGCGCCCTACGACATCAACGACCCCGAGCAGGACCCGATGCTGGCGGCGAAGGTGGCGGGCTCAGACTTCCAGTGGGGCACGGCCTACAGCGGCCACTTCGACGAGACCGGCCTCTTCGAGGGCGAAATCGTGCTGCGGGGCTCGAAGATCCCGTTCCGGTGCGTCTCAACGATGGACCACAGCTGGGGCGTGCGGGCTGAGCGCCACGCCCACTCCATGAGCTGGCTGCACGCCCACTTCTCCGAGGACTACGCCCTCCACGCCATCTTCGACTACGACCCCCACGAACTCGAGGGTCTGCGGTTGACGCACGGCTACATCATGGACCACGGCGAGGTGTACGGACTCCGGGGCGGCAGCGGCCGCACGGTGCGAGATGGCTTCTACCCGACGGCCAAGCACCTCGAGGTGGAGGACCGGCGCGGTCGCACGTACAAGTTCTACGGCACCGGCCTTACCACCTTCCCGTGGCAGGCATGGCCAGGCGTCATCGGCTTCAACTCCCTTATGGACTGGCACGACCAGGACGGCAACCTCGGCAAGGGGGAGACGCAGGACTTCCTCGGCTTGTCGACGGTGACGGCGCTCGGCGGCTAAGAGAGCTGATGGATGTCCGAACTCCGGGCGCTGCTCTTTGACCTCGACGGCACGCTCGTCCAGACGCGCAACAGTTCCTGGCAGGTTTTCCGGGAGACGAACGCAGAGTTCGGACTAGGCGTCGAGGCACCCGGCGAGTTCTTCGAACTGTTCGAGGAGAACTTCTTCGACTCGCTCGAGGCGCTGGCCCGCAGTCGCGGCGTGGCCGACCCGGCGCTCGTCAAGAAGCACTTTCAGCAGAATCTCCGCTCGGACTATCTGCCCGAGATCGTGCCCGGCATCGCTGCCATCGTCCGCCAGCTGGCTTCGTCGTACACGTTGATGATCGTCTCCTCCAACACGATGGAGTCGGTGCGGCGAGTGCTGGAGAACAACGGCTTGGCGGACTGCTTCGCGCATGTGTTCTCCGGGGAGGTGGCACCGAGCAAGAGGGACGCCATCGCCCACGTTCTGGCCGATCCCAGCTACGCCTGCGGCCGGCAGTGCGTCCCCTACTACAACGAGTCGGCCGCGCCCCATCGGCACGCGGTCACCGAGGTCATGCTGATCACCGACACCGTGGGCGACGTGGAGGAAGCGTTGAAGGCCGGCATCCGGGCCTGCGGGGTGGCGTGGGGCATGCACAGCGCCGATCGTCTGGAGGCTTCCGGGGCCGAGTTCGTCTGCGTCTGGCCCGAGGAACTGCTGGTGTACCTGCGCGACGGTCGGAGTTCCGCCGGGTCCGCCGGCGAGGGTCCGCCGGCAGGTGCTTGCGCTGCGCCCGGCGGCGGCACCCGGGCCGCGGCCGTCGCGGCCGCGGCGGTCCGCCGACAGCGGCGGGCACCTCCGGCGACGCGTCTGGATGCCCCCGGTGAGGCTCCGGCGGCCTCCGGTACGCAGCGGGCGGCGGCTGCCGGATCCTGCGAGACCGACTGCGAGGCCTGCGGGTCCGATGTGGCGGGCTGCTGCGATGCCTGCGCCGCCGCGCCAGAGCCCCCCCAGTCGCCCGGCGGCGGGGGTCGTCGGGCGGATCGGTCGGCCGCTCTGTTCCGGCGCGCCTTGGTGGCCATCGGCGACTGAGCGCCGCGGTGAAGCGCATCTCCGCGGGAGACAGACAAGGTAGCGAGTCCACTCCCGCGCCGACCGGTCTGCGGTCTTATGCACTCCATTGCCGACAGCGACTCAACCTCGTTTTGTCTCACGTGGACATCATTCTGATGCACAGCGATGGGGGATGCTGAGTTGGTCGGTGCCGAGGTGTCCTCGGCGCGCGTACCGAGAGTCGCGAGACCCAACAGACCTAGCAGGAGGAATACGAGGTGACTGTGATCGCTGAAGGCATGAACGTCTTCGAAACCAGCAAGCAGCCTTCAGGGACTGTGCATTACTTGGCGGACCCCCAGTCGGTCATCGCCCTGATCGACAGCGGCAAGCTGCGCGATCACATCCTGCTCGTGCGTGGCGGCACCACCACCTTCCTGGCGCCCGCTCTGACGATGGGAGCGATCGGCGTGATCACCATGTCGGGGGCGCCGGAGTCTCACCTCGGGATCCTCTCGCGCGAGTTCCAGACGCCATGCGTGATGACTGCCCACCTCACCGGGGGGAGCGGATCCCGCTACGTACCCGGCGAGACCGATGACTCGCACTTCGAGGAGATCGTCGAGGCGCTCAACGGCAAGAACGTCAAGCTGGACTGCTCAGACCACGACGTCGGCAAAGTGGTCCTGCTCGACTGAGGTCCCAGGCGACCTCGAGACCCGGCGACCGGCCTGAGCTCCCGCACCGCGGGTCACCTCGGGACGTCACGGTCGCACTTCCAGAATCTTGACTCGCAGAACCGACAGAACTGAATCTCAATCCCACGAAGGAGAAATGCGATGACGATCGCCGAAACGGCCACTTCGGAGTACGCGAAGCGCTACGAGCCCGGGGACGACGGGTTGCGGTTCCAGCCGCTGGAGTACGTTGGGAACTTCAAGGACATGGAACCTGTTCCCGACGGCATCCTCGGCGACAAGATCATGCGCAGCCGAGCCAAGTCGGGAGTGCTCGAGAAGGTCACCCACGAGGAAGTCCTCAACGACCAGTTCAGCTTGGACGAGCTGAACGACCTGAACAACTACCTGGCTTGGAACATCTGGGACGTGCTGGTGATGCGGGCCACCGAGGGTGTCTCGGGCATGATTCCCCGCCAAGAGTACGAGATCCTGGCGTTCATGAACGAGTTCTACCGGTACCCGGAGTTCATGCGGATGGTCACGGACCAGATCGGGGCGCAAGGTGTCATCGACATCGGCGAGAGCGCCCGCAGCGAGATCGGCACCAAGATCAACTGCGTGCACGACTGGTGCCTCGGCGCGGTGGCTTTCGGCATGGGCCGGTGCGGCCTGCTGGCGGGGGAGTGGATCCGCGCCGACGACTACGTCGAGGAGAGCAACATCATCCTCAAGTTCATGCAGCGCGTCCTCTGGGGCAAGCGCCAGGACGGCTACATCCTCAACTCGCAGGATCGCTACCGCTGCAAGATCCACGAGCCGGCACTCATCGACCAGCTGATGGGTCAGGTCCAGAACTTCGATCCCGGATCGCCCGACCAGCACACCTTCGAGCAGTTCAACGCCACGGCCGAGCTGCTGGCCTTCTTCGACCACTACGACTGCCGCTTGGGGCTGGGCGACACCGGGCCGTACCCGCTGCCCGACGGGCGGATCCTGATCGTGCGGGACCTCTTCGTGAACGAGGAAGTCTTCCACTGGAGCGACGTCTGCGAGGGCCTGCCGCACTGCTACACCCTCGCGGTCGTGCTCGACCCCGAGCTGATGGGGCTCAAGGAGATCCGCGTGAACGACATCTCCACGTCGTTCACCATCCCCAAGAACTACGTCCCCCACCTCACCGGCGGGGCGGTGTTCGTGCGCGACAAGTGGGACACGCCGATGAGCGACGTGTACTCGGTGCCGCTCAACGAACTTGAGCCGCACATGGAGAAGCTGCGCGACTCCACCTACCGGATGTACAAGAAGACCGCCAAGATGTCCCGGCACACCCTGTGCCTCAACGGCATCTACAGCTACTACATCGAGATGATCCTCCCGCACCTCCGCAAGGCGGGGATGTACGAGGAAGTCTGCGCCAAGAGGGACTTCTGGGAGATCGACCAGCGGGTCATGAACTACTACTACGAGATCACGAAGCGCAACTTCGTGCAGGTGGTCGTTCCGCAGAAGATCTTCTCCGGCGAGGGCTACCTCCCCTTCTCCGACGAGGCCGACCTGCGCGCCTCCAAGTACCTCTGGGCCTAGCCTGCTCGATGCTCGCGACCGCCCGCCGGACGCTGGACGGCGTGCGGTCGCGAGGCTGCCCCGCTGTCGGGGTCCGGTGAGGTGACAGCGGAGATGACTGCGCTCCCCGACGAGCAGTTCCTCCTGTTGAACGCACTCTGGCTGCGGAAGATGGCGACCCGCGGGACGATGGAGGAGAACGCCGGCCTCTCTGCCGCTGCAGCCGAGTCTTGCCTCCGATCCGCTGCGGACCACCAGCTGGTGCGCGTGATGGGTGACTACTACGTCCTCACCGACTCGGGGCGACGCGCCGTCCTCGACCACTACGACAGCGAGTTTGCCAGTTTGCGCGGCGACCCGGAACTCCTGGCGTGGTACGAGCGCTTCGAGGGCTACAACGCCCGTTTCCTGGAGCTGATGAGCGCCTGGCAGACCGAGGCGGACGAGGCGAAGGAACGAACCTACGCACGGCTGGCGCGCATCGTGGAGCGCCACGTCGAGGCTCTCGCCGGCGCGGCTCGTTGGATTCCTCGCTACAGCCACTACGCGGCGCGCTTCGAGCGCAGTCTGGAACACGTCGATTCCGGCCGGTCCGACTACGTGAGCAGCCCGATGGTGGATTCACTCCACAACATCTGGTTCGAGTTCCACGAAGACCTCCTCGCGGTCCTTGGCCGGCCTCGAGAGTCTCTGGAGGATTGAGGCGAGCGACCCGGGAGAGCGTGTGGATTCGTCAAAGCTCGTCTACTCGTTTGGCGAAGCCGATCCATCCGATGTCGCACTCTTCGGCGGCAAGGGCAGCGGGCTGGCGCAACTGGTCGAGGGGGGCTACCCGGTTCCTCCCGGCTTCATCATCACGACGGCCGCGTGCCGGGAGTTCATGCAGGCCGGCAGCCTGCCGACCGCCCTCGACAGTCATCTCGAGCGCTACGTCGAGGCTCTGGAGGAGGTGACATTCGCTAGTTTCCGGGCCACCGAGGAGTTGGCCGAGGGCGCTGCTCCTCTGCTGGTGTCGGTCCGCTCAGGGGCGCCCGTGTCGATGCCTGGAATGATGGACACGGTTCTGAACCTGGGAATCAACCCGCGGCGGGCGCTCGCCCTGGCCGCGGCTTCCGGCTCGCCGCACTTCGCAGCCGAGGTGATGATCCGGTTCCACCGCATGTACGCGGAGATCGTGCTCGACGCCGACGGGGATGAGGTTGCAGAGCGCGGCTCGGAGTTCGTGGCGGACAGCTGCGCGGCGAGGTCTGAGGCGGTCTCCTTCGACGGTCTCTGGTCCGCAATGGCTGACGCCGAGATTGCCGACGTGGGTGCAGCCGTCCCGGAGGATCCCATGGAGCAGCTGCGCGGCGCTGTGGCCGCGGTATTCGGTTCCTGGAACACCCGACGCGCCGCCACCTACCGCCGCGTCAACGGCATATCCGATTCGCTCGGAACCGCCGTCGTCGTGCAGGCCATGGTCTTCGGCAATCTGGGCTCGCCGTCGGGCAGCGGCGTGGCGTTCACCCGCAATCCCACCACCGGCGAGCCGGGTCTGTACGGGGAGTACCTCGAAGGCGGCCAGGGCGAGGAGGTCGTGGCGGGCACGAGGACGCCCGAACCGCTGGAGGAGGCGGCGCGCCGGCTTCCGGAGCTCTTCGGAGACTTCGAACGGATGGCGCTCCAGCTTGAGCAGCAGCGCAGGGACGTGTTGGATCTGGAGTTCACCGTCGAGCGGGGCAGGCTGTACCTGCTGCAGGTGCGCAGCGCCAAGCGGACACCGAACGCCTCGGTGCGCATCGCCGCGGATCTCCTCGCAGAGGGCATGGCGAGCCCGCTGGCGGCCCTGCGCGGTGTGACGCCCGAGCAGATCCGCGACGTGGAGCGTCCCCGTTTCGCCCCGGCGGCGCTCGCCGATGCCAAGGCGAGCGGGAGGCTGCTGGTGCGGGGGATCGCCGCCTCGCTGGGTCACGCCCACGGGGCGGCGGTGCTGGATCCCGACCGCGCCGAGGCAGTCGCCGGCGGCGGCCAGAACGTGATCCTGCTGCGGGAGACGACGAGCCCGTTCGACCTGCACGGCATGATCGCGTCGACGGGCATCGTGACGGCGCGCGGCGGCGCCACGAGCCACGCCGCGGTCGTGGCGCGGGCGTTGGGGCGACCGGCCGTGGTCGGTTGCGCCGACCTCGACATCGATTCGGAGGGGCACACCTTCACCGTGGGGAGCAGGCGGTTTGCCGAGGGCACGGGTCTCTCGGTGGACGGCGGCACCGGAGACGTCTTCGAGGGGATCGTGCCCCTCACGCAGCCCGCCTCGTCGAGCACCGGGCTCGGTGACCTATTGCGAATCGCTCGGGAGGCAGCCGAGGGGTGCAGAATCCTGGGGCTGTGTACCACGCCTGATCAGGCCGCCCAGACGCTTGCGCGCGGCGCCGACGGCATCGGCATCCGGCTGATCGACCTGTTGGTGGCCAGCGGCGCGATCAAACTGCTCACCGACGAGCTGAGTGCTCAGCGTCACCGCGACCGCGTGGATCTCAGCCGGCTGGACTCGGTCCTGGCCGAGTTGCTGATCCCCGTGTTCGAGGCGGCCGGCGGAGTCCCCACCGTCGTCCGCGCCCTGGACTTGATCGACGGTGATGCGGGCGAGTTCCTGGACCTGGAGTCGCTGTTGGTCCCCCAACCCGGCGTGGGCCTGCCGGTCGGCCTCGACGAACTGCTGCGCTTCCAGATGGCGGCCCTCGCTCATGCCGCCGGGCGGATCCGCGACATGCCGCCGCCGCATTTCGTCGTGCGCCACATCGCAGATCCGCGGGAGCTGGCCGCCCTCAAGCAGGTCGCCGAACTCGCCCAGCAGGGGCGCGGCGCGTTGGACGTCGGAGCGCTCGTGAGCACGCCGCTCGGCGTCGAGAAGGCGGCGGAGCTGGCCCAGTGCTCTCGAGTCCTGTGGCTCGATGCGCACCGTCTGATGGTCAGTTCTTCGGGCTATCCGGCGGGCGTGTTTACCTCGGCTGAGCCCCTCGATGAGTACATGCGCAAGGGGCGGCTGGCCGAAGACCCGCGGCTGGGCCAGGACACCTGGCAGCAGAGGATCTTCGCATCGCTCGGGTCAGTTCGAGCCGGCGTTCCCGACTGTCAGATCGGCGTGCGCATCGGACGCGCACAGTCACCGGAGCTCCTCGGCGCGTACTATCGGGCCGGGGCCCGCATCTTCATCCTGGAACCGGAGGACCTGTGGGTCGCGATCGTTGAACTCGGCAAGGCGGCACTCCAGCAGGCCTGCGACGTCGAGGTCCCCGCTGCTGCGACGGCGGTCTGAGGGCAGCTGCGCCGTGTCGGTGTCGAAGGGGGGTGGCAGGTCCACCGAGTCGAATCATGGCTGAGGACGGGAACGCCGACGAGAGACATCTCTCTTTGCTGCGAGAGGCGACACTCCGCGGCACAGACGAGGTCCTGCGGGCGGCCTCCGCCGTATTGGGCCAACTCTCCGGCAGCGACTACGCGGTGATCATCGAGAACGTCGGAGACTCCTGGCAGAACGCCCTGCAGGATGACCCGCCGACCGAGGCGGCCGCCGCCATTGAGCGCCTGCCCGCCGGGTCGCGGGAATGGGACACGCGTCGAGAGATCCCTGATCTGGGGATGACGTTCGTGCCGCTCCGCGCCGGCGCACTGGCCGCTATCGTTCCCAAGCGCCTGGATCCCCAATCCGAGGTCGCCACCACGACGAGCATCGCTGCGGAGATGTGCGACATTCTCGTGCGGGATGCCGAGCGCATCGAGAACCTTCGGTTCCTGATCGATGAGGTCTCCGACGGGCCGATCGTTCCCTTGGAGATTCTCTCTGTGCGAGAGATCGACCAGCTGTTGCTCTCCAGCGTCAACGCCGCGCTCCAGATCGTCGAGGCGGACATGGCCGGGGTCTTCCTGCTCGAGGACGGTGAGCTGGTGATGCGGAGTTGCGTCGGGCACAGGACTGCGCAGACGGCGCACCTGAGAATGCACAAGGGGCAGGGGCTGGCCGGGCAGGTCCTCGCCACCGGGCGACCCCACGCCATTGAAGACTACTTCGCCAGCGCCGAGATCACGCACGAGTTCGACACCCTGGCAGAGAAGGAGGGCGCCTTCGCCGCGCTCGCTGCTCCCCTGGAGATCGACGGCGACATCATCGGCGTGCTGGAGGTGTGGGCCAGGCGGCGCTCGGTCTTCGCCGAGAGCCACGAGAGGCGCATCGTGGAAGTGGCGAAGTTCGTCTCCATCGCCATCAACAATGCCCGCGAGTTCGAGCGGCAGCAGGAAGACGTGCGAGAGCTGAGCGAAGCGCGGTTCACCCTGCAGGATCAGCTCTCCGCGATCCAGGGGGCGCGATCGTTCCAGCAGACGCTCGGGCGGGCGTTGCTCGAAGGCGGCGGCCTGGCGGCGATCGTCCGGCTTACAGCCACCGAACTCGGCGCCACGACGGTTGTCCTGTCCAACGAGTTCGATGTCCTCGACGCATATCCGCCCATCTCTGCGGGGGGGGGGGGGGGGTGGGCCGGGGGGGCGCGGGGTGGGGCGCACGTGGTTTAAAAAAAAGACCCGCCCCCGGAACAAAGGGCCTGGGGGGTGTGCG
>VXNF01000064.1 GCA_009840735.1 Acidimicrobiia bacterium
CCCGACGCCGCCCCACCCCGCTCGCTCGGCGCGACCCGGCAGCCGCCCCCAGAGCGCCCGCAGCACCTCCGCCGCTCGGCCATGACCGTCGCCCCCATCGTGGGGCTCGTCGTGGTGTTCGGCATCTGGGAGTTCTACGTTCGGGTCTTCGACATCTCGCGTCTGACGCTGCCGACCCCGACGAGCATCCTGGTACACCTCGTGGACGAGCCGGGCTTCTACTGGCGCCATGCGCAGGTCACGCTGTATGAGGCGGCGCTGGGGTACGGCATCGCCTTGGGGGCGTCGCTCGTCGTGGCGACCTTCATGGCGCACTCGCGCTTCGTGGAGCGCGCCTCCATGCCGGTCATCGTCCTGCTGCAGAGCACCCCGGTCGCCGTCCTGGCGCCGGTGTTCCTTATCTGGTTCGGGTTCACCTACTGGCCCAAGGTGCTGGTCGCCAGCGTGTTTTGCTACATCCCGTTCACGATCAACCAATTCACCGGACTTCGCTCGGTCGACCCGAACGCCTACGAGCTACTGCGTTCGGTGTCCGCCGGCAAAGTGGAGATCTTCGCCAAGCTTCGCTTCCCCCAGTCGCTCCCCTACCTCTTCTCGGCGGGTCGCCTCTGCGTCGGGCTGGCGCTCGTCGGCGCCGTGATCGGCGAGATGTTCGGCGGGTCCACCGAAGGTCTCGGCAACACGGCCCGCGTGGGGCAGACGCGGCTGCTCATCGACCAACTGTGGGGCTCAATCTTCGTCTTGGCCTGCATCGGCGTGATCGCCAACCTGCTGCTGGCGGCGGTCGAGACACGGGTGTTGCGCTGGCACAGTTCGCAGGACCTGCCGGGAGGGTCCGCCGCAGCGCTCTGAGCGGCGACGGCGCCGGAATTGTGGCAGGATTCGCCGACAAGCCAATCGGCAAACGATCACAAGGGGGATCTCGAACGATGTCGAACCGCTCTTCACGACCCCGCTCTCTCCGGCACCGCGTCTGGTGGACATCTGTTGGCGTGGCCTGTGTGCTGGCGCTCGTCGCTGCCTCGTGCGCCGAGGACGACGACAGCGACACGATGGCCGCGGTCGACGCCGCAGCCGGGGCCGCATCGACGGCTCAGAGCGACGCAGGCACTGCCTTGAGCGAGGCCCAGACGGCGCGCGCCGAAGCCTCCGCCGCCGAAGCCGAGGCGTCCGCGGCGACCGCCGCCGCCGAAGCGGCCGGAGCCGAAGCGGCCGCCGCCGCCGCGCTAGCCAATGAGGCAATCGCCGCCGCGGATGTGGCGCGGGCAGCCGCCGAAGGCAACGAGGCCGATCTGGCCGCCGCGGAAGAGGCTCTCGCCGCCGCACAGGCCGAGGCTGCCGGCGCCCAAGCCGACGCTGCGGCCGCCCCGGCGGCGGCCGCAGCCGCCCAAGCCGAGGCGGAAGAGATGATCAGCCAGGCCGAGGAGGCGGCGGCCGCAGCCGCAGAGGCGGCAGAGGCCGTGGCGGCGGAGGTGGCCGCACAGGCCGCGATCGGCCCTGACGGGCTGCCCCGCTTCGGCACGCCCGAGCGCTGCGAAGCCAACCGGGCCGCCGGGCCGCTGACCTTCATGACCGGCTTCGACCTAGCGGCCGCGGCGGGCATCATCGAAGTCGTCGTGGCCAAGGACAAGGGCTACTTCGAAGACATGTGCCTCGACGTGACGATCCAGCCCGGTTTCGCCCCCGGCAACAGCGCCGCGCTGGCCGCCGGCACCGTACAACTCGGCGTTACCGCCACCTTCGGCGAGCTGGTCACGACGAACATTCGGGGCGACGCCGACTTGATGGGCTTCGCCCAGCTCGGCCACACGGCCATCTCTCAGCTGCTCATCGACCCTGCCTCGGGGGTGTCGGACCTCAGCGACCTCGAGGGCATGACGATGGGCATCAAGGGCGACATCCCCATCGCCATCCAGGCCATGATCGCCGAGGCCGGCCTCCAGCGCGGGACTTTCGAAGAGCTGCTCCTCGAGGGCTTCAACCCCGTCGAGCACTTCGCCTTGGGCATTGAGGCCCTGCCGGTGTACCGCTCCAACGAGCCGCGCTGGCTGGACCTGGCGGGCATCGATTACGTCACGTTCGACCCGCTGGACTACGGGGTGCCAGCGAGCTTCGCCATCTACATGACGACCCGGTCGTTCTATGAGGAGCACCCGACGGTCGTGGAGGACTTCGTGCGGGCCGGCCTGCGCGGCTACTACTCCGCCGCGGACAACCCGGAAGAGGCCATCGACTTGGCCTTCGAGCGGATCGAGGCGGCCGGCAACCAGATGTTCCTGGCCCGCGAGCACGAGCTGTACCGCTGGACGACCGATCAGCAGATCATCGAGGACGTGACGCCCGACGGTCTGGTGATCGGCCAGATGAACGTGGCGCGCCTCGGCGAGGAGATTGAGAACCTGGTCGACTTGGGCGTCTATGAGACCAAGCCCGACTGGCTCGCCATGCTGGACGCCACCGTCGTACCCAAGCTCTACGAGGGCGGCGAGCTCATCTGGGCGCCAATGAACTGAGCG
>VXNF01000034.1:0-1487 GCA_009840735.1 Acidimicrobiia bacterium
CACCGCCCCCGCGCAGCGGACGCTGGACCCGACTGTCGAGCCGGGGGAGCTGGTCGAGCCGCCGCCCACGACCGCGGTCCCCCTGAGTCGCACGACGGAGCCGACGATCCCGGTGACGGCCCCGCCGCAAGTGGACGAGACCGGTGTCGCTCTCCCGCCGCCGCTGTTGCCGGACGTGCCCCTGCCGGCTGAGTTCGACGACCCCGAGTCCACGGTGTTGCCGCCCGAGCAGCTGCCGCCTCCACCGCCGCCCACCGCCGCCCTTTCGACGACGCCGGCGTGGGCCCCCGTGACGATCCTGACCGCCAAGGACGACGTGAACAGCATCCTGCCGGTCTACGACGCGCCGAACGGCACCCGCCTGTCGTTCCCCGACCGCGACGTCTGGAGCTACACGTTCCGCGGAAATCGCCTGGTGACGCGTCTTCTGCAGGGTGCCCCTGGCGACGAATGGGTGCGCGTTGAGCTGCCCGTGCGGCCTAACGGGGCGAGCGGCTGGGTGCGCGCCGAGCATTTCGACTGGTCGACGGTCAACCACCACATACTCATCGACGTGTCGGACCGCAGCGTGGCGCTCTATGAGGGCGACGACCTGATCGTCTCAACGAGCGCGATCGTGGGCAAGCCCACTACCCCCACGCCGGCGCTGTCGGGGTTCCTGGTGGAGAAGCTGCCGAATCACAACCAGCAGGAGGCCAGCATCGTCCTGGGGGACTGGATCCTGATGCTCTCGTTCTTCAGCGAGGCGCTGAACAGCTTCGGCGGCGGCCTGCCGCGCATTGCCCTGCACGGCACGCACATCCCCGAGCGGGTGGGCGAGGCGCTGTCCAACGGCTGCATTCGCATTCCCAACGAAATCGTGGAGACGATCGCCGAGCGGGCACCGCTCGGCACAGTGGTCAACATCGTCGCCTAGAGCGAGGTGGCCGTGCGGCGGCGATTCCCGCGTCTCTCAGCTGTGCGACCTGCTCGCGGCGGTCGTCGGTGCCGCAACGCCAGCCGTGCCGCGCAACTGGCGGGCGTAGCGGCTGCGGTCAGCCTGATAGCGGCGGCGTGCGGCGGCGGCAGCGAGCGAGTGGTCGTCGAGGCCCCATCCGCCACGGCCGCGGCCCCGACCGAGGCACCCAGCGTCGGGCCGCAGGGCACCACGGGGGCCCAGGACCCGCCGAACGAGCCCCGCGTGGCCGAGAACCAGGAGCCTCCCGAAGCGTCCTCGGATTCTTCGCGCCAGATCTCAACTTCGCGGCCGCCCGAGCCTGCACCGCCTGAGGCGGACCTGCCGCCGTCTGAGCCCGCACCGCCTGAGCCCGAGCCTGCGCCCCCGGAGGCCGCACCGCCTGAGCCCGACCCTGACTCTTCGCCCGATAGCGAGGCCGGGTCCGATCCCAGCCCGCCGCGCGCGGCAAGCTCGGACCTGCCGCCGCCTGCGCCCGCGCCCGCTGAGGCAGCGAGCCAGACGGCGCCGCCCGCGGATCCCCCGCCGGCAG
>VXNF01000034.1:1587-24500 GCA_009840735.1 Acidimicrobiia bacterium
TTCACCGCCCGCCGCTTCACCGCCCGCCGCTTCACCGCCCGCGGCGACACCCCCGACGCAGCCAGGTTCGCCTGCCGCGCCCGCACCTCCGCCAGCGCCGCCGCCCTCCGCGCCCGCCTGGAGCCCCGTCAATGTGCTCGTCGCCAAGGAGACGGTGAACGGCGTCATCCCGGTGTACGATGGGCCGGACGGCGACCGGGTGTCGTTCCGCGACGGTGAGGTCTGGAGCTACACCTTCCGCGGCAACCGCCTCGTGGTGCGGCTGCTTCAGATTTGGCCGGGCGGCGAATGGGCCGAGGTCGAGCTACCCGTCCGCCCCAACGGCAGTCGCGGCTGGGTCCGCACCGAGGACTTCACGCGCTCGACGGTGCGCCACCACGTACACATCGACCTCTCGGATCGGCTCGTGGCGCTGTTCGACGGCGACGATCTGGTGACTTACACCCGCGCCATCGTCGGCAAGTCGAACTCGCCCACGCCGGCGCTGCGGGGCTTCATCGTGGAGAAGCTGCCGAACCACAGCCAGCAGAACGCCAGCGTGGTCTTGGGGGACTGGATCCTGATGCTGTCGTTCTTCAGCGAGGCGCTCGAGAGCTTCAGCGGCGGCCTGCCGCGGATCGCCCTGCACGGCACGCACATCCCCGAGCGTGTGGGCGAGGCGCTGTCCAACGGCTGCATCCGCATTCCCAACAACATCATCGAGGTCATCGCCAGCACCGCCCCGCTCGGCACAGTTGTGAACATCACCGCCTGAAGAGCTCCTCAGCGCAGCGCGGTGGCCATGGTGTCGAGGATGCGGTCGATCTCGCTGTCGCTGATGACCAGCGGCGGGCACATGGCCAGGGCGCTGCCGATGGGCCGCACGATCACTCCTGCTTCCAGAATCTTGGCGCGCACGGGCGCGGCGTCGCGGCCCAACTCGGCGGCCCACACGGCACCGTCGCCGCGGATGCCGGCCAGCAGCCCGTCGTCGGTCAGCGCCCGCAGGCCGGCCGAGAGGCGTTCGCCGATGCGTGCCGCCTCCCCCGGCAGGCCCTCGGCCTCCATCAGTTCCAAGTTGGCCACGCCGGCGGCGCAGGCGGCGGGGTGGCCCGAGTAGGTGTAGCCGGTGCGCAGCAGGAAGCCGTCGGCCTGGGTCTCGAAGGTCTCGCTGACCCGCCGCGACATGATCACTCCGGCTAGGGGCTGGTAGCCGGAGGTGACGCCTTTGGCGAAAGTCATGATGTCGGGCGCGACGCCGTAGTGCTGCGCCCCGAACCATGCACCGGTGCGTCCAAAGCCGCAGATCACCTCGTCGAGCAGCAGGAGAGCCCCGTGGGTGTCACAGAGCCGCCGCAGGCCCTCGAGGTAGCCCTCCGGCGGCGGCCACACTCCGCCGGCGCCTTGCAGCGGCTCGGAGATGACCGCTGCTGGTCGCGCCTCTTCGGCGGCCATCGCCAGCGCGGCGGCCTCCAAGTCGTCGTGGGGCACCTCGGTGAAGTGCGGCGCCAGGTCGCCCCAGCCCTCGCGGTTCGGGGCGATGCCCTGAGCGGCGGTGCCGCCGAAGTTGGTGCCGTGGTAGCCGTTCGTGCGCGTGATGACCGTCTGGCGCTCGTTGTCGCCGCGCAGGCGGTGCCACTGGCGGGCGATCTTCAGCGCTGTGTCCACCGCCTCTGAGCCCGAGCAGCACAGGAACACCCTGCCGTCGGGCAGCGGCGACCGCTCGAGGATCATGGCGGCCACCTGCTCCGCCGCCGGGTTCGTGAATGGCGCGAACGTGTTGTAGGCCGCCAGGCTGCGCATCTGGTCGGTCACTGCGTCGATTATCTCGGCGCGGCCGTGCCCCGCCTGGCAGTACCAGAGGCTGGCCATGGCGTCGAGGTAGCTGTTGCCGGCGTCATCCCAGAGAGTGCAGCCCTCGCCGCGGACGAGGGTGATGTAGTCGTCGCGGCCTGGGTGGGAGAACGGGTGCAGGAAGGGGCGAGGCATGCGCCGGCTCCTTTCGTTCGGTCAGCAATCGAGGGTAACGTCGCCGGCCAATGATTCTGTCCGATCGCACCATCACCGAGCATCTCGCCGCCGGGCGGATCGCCATCGAGCCGTTGGCCGACGGTGCGGTTCAGCCGTCCTCGGTGGACCTGCGCTTAGATCGCTACTTCCGGGTGTTCAGGAACCACACCATGGGTTGCATCGACGTCAAGGAGGATCTGGCCGCCCTGACCGAGCTCGTGGCGATCGCCGCCGACGGCGTGTTCGTCCTGCACCCCGGCGAGTTCGTGCTGGGATGCACCTTGGAGCGGGTCAGCCTCCCGGACGATCTTGTGGGTCGTCTCGAGGGCAAGTCCAGCCTGGGCCGCTTGGGGCTGCTCATTCACTCCACGGCCGGCTTCGTGGACGCGGGCTGGCAGGGCCAGCTGACCCTGGAGCTCTCGAATGTGGCGACCCTGCCGATCACGCTCTACCCGGGCATGAAGATCGGCCAGATCAGCTTCATCGCCATGAGCACACCGGCGGACAACCCCTACGGGTCGGGCGCGGTGGGCTCAAAGTACCAGGGCCAGGTGGGCCCGATCGCCAGCCGCTACTGGGAGAACTTCTAGGCCGGGTCGTCGCTGGGCGGGAAGCGGCGCAGCAGATCCTCCGCTTGGGCCACCCAGTTCCACTTCTGGATGCGCCCCGGAGCGCCGATCGCCTCCGCGAGGGCCTCCACCCCTGCGTCGTCGAGGCGGGCGATCTGGTCGTACCCGGTGATTCCCTGCTTGGCCAACTCGGCCAGCAGCATCGGATCGGTGCCCTTGATGAGCCGCAGGTCGTCGCGCCGGGTCGCCGCCGGGGCTTCCGAGGTGGGCGTCGGTGCCACGGCGGCAGGCTCCGGTGCCGCCACTCCCATTGCCACCGCCGGGGCGGCCGGCGCGGGCGCGGGTCGCAGCCGCGCCATCGGCGCTAGGTCCAGGCCGGAGACCGAATCGGCTGCCGGCACGCCGGTCGGGGCGGCTTCGCCCACCAACACAGTCGGGATCGTCTCGGCGTCGCGTCGCTCGGCCGTCGCCTCCTCGCCCCGGTGGAGGGCCTCGAGGACGTGCAGCGCGATGTCGCCCACGTGTACGTCCTCGTGCTCGGCGCCCTCACCGCGCACACCGTCGTCGATCATCACGTAGCAGAACGGGCAGGCGGTGGCGATGCGGTCGGCGCCGGTCGCCAGCAGCTCCCGGCTGCGCACCGCGTTGACCTGCTCACCGACGTGTTCCTCCATCCACATGCGCGCCCCGCCGGCGCCGCAGCACATGCCCTTGGTGCCGTTGCGGGGTGCCTCCACGACCTCCAGGCCGCCGATGGCGCCCACCACCCGCCGCGGGGCCAGGTAGATGTCGTTGTGGCGCCCGAGATAGCACGAGTCGTGGTAGACGAGCCGCTCGGGAAGCCGAGCCTCGGAGAGGTCCAGCCGCCCGGCAGCGACGAGCTCTTCCAGCAGCACGCTGTGGTGGATCACCTCGTAATGCCCGCCGAGCTGCGGGTACTCGTTGCCCAAGGTGTTGAAGCAGTGCGGGCACTGGGTGATGATCTTGCGCACGCCCATGGCGTTGAGGGTCTCGACGTTCTGTGCGGCGAGGAGCTGGAACACGTACTCGTTGCCGGATCGCCGGGCCGGGTCGCCGGTACACATCTCGGCGGGGCCCAGCACGGCGAAGTCCACGCCGGCTCGCCGCATGAGCTCGGTCATGGCGCGGGTGACCTTGCGGTTCTTGTCGTCGTAGCTGCCGGCGCAGCCCACCCAGTACAGGTACTCGGCCTCGATGGGGTCGCGGCCGTCGAGTACGACGAGGCCCTCGAAGTCGCCCGCCCAGTCGGCGCGGGCGGATTGGGCCATGCCCCACGGGTTGCCGGAGTTCTCCATCGCCCGGTAGGCGGTGCCCAGCTCGGTCGGGAAGTCGCTCTCCATGAGCGAGAGGTAGCGCCGCATGTCCAGGATCTTGTCGAGGATCTCGATGTTGACAGGGCAGACCTCGTCGCACGCCCGACAGGAGGTGCAAGCCCACACCTCCTCTGAGCTGACCCTTTCGAACACGTTGGCGCTGGGCACGGTGATCTCGGCGTCTTGACCGATGGGCGGCGAGGTGGCCGGGGTGCCGCTGGCGGCCATTGTGTGGCCGACCTTCAGCACGATCTCGCGGGGGTCCAGCGGCTTGCCGGTGGCGTGGGCCGGACAGACCGCTGTGCAGCGTCCGCACATCGTGCAAGCGTCGAGGTCCAGGAGCTGCTTCCACGTGAAGTCCTCCACGACCGCCGCCCCGACGGATTCCAAGTCGGCCTCGGCCAGGTTCGGCATCTCCCGCATGGCCCCTTTGGGGCGCTGCCGGTCGCGCAGGTACATGTTCGCCGGCGAGGTGAACATGTGGCGCAGCATCGTGACCGGAATCAGCAGCACGAAGACCACGAAGGCCGCCACGTGGAGGATCCACCAAACCTGGTGCCAGCCGGCGATGTTGGCGAGGTCGTCGGCCAGGGTGGCCAGCGGGTAGCCGATGACCGACCATCGCTCGAAGCTCGGCGTGCCCGCCTCGGCGATGCGGAACGCTTCGGCGCCGAAGCCGGTGACGCCGATGAGCAGCATCGTGGTCAGGATGACGGCGTGCTCGGGCCGGCTCTTGTGGCGGATCCGGTACGGGCGCAGCCGCCACGGCCCCCAGCGCCGCAGGATCGCCCAGCCGACGCCCACTAGGAACACCGCCCCGGCCAGGTCGCCGGTCAGCGAGTACCCCTGGTAGACGCGACCGGTGAGGAACTTGGCCCCGTCGGGAAGTTGGTGCTCGATCTCCAAGGTGATGGTCACCGCCAGCAGCACCAGGAAGCTGAAGTAGATCAGCGAGTGCATCACCCCGGCGACCGGCTCGCGCAGCAGCGTGCGCATGGAGGTGCCGGCGCGCAGGTCGGCCAGGCGGCGATGCAGGTTGCGCCAGGTGGTGCGGCGCTCGTCGGCGGCGCCCCGCCGCCAGTTGCGCACCCGGTGGGCGAACAGCACCGAGGCGTACAGCAGTGCGATCGGCACGACGGTGTAGAACGCCGCCCGCAGCGGCCCGGGAATGTTGCCGAACACCTCCCGGGTCACCGCGGCAGTGCTGTGAAATCCGGTGATCGCCGCGGCCACGCCGGACGCGACGGTGATGAGCGCGAGGCCGAGCCCCGCTGCGATCACGAGTCGGTCAGCCGCCAGGCGACCGGAGCGGGACGGCTCGGTGCTCACGCCGCTGAGGCTACGGGCATCGACGCCCGCATACGAGCATCTGCCCGCCGCTCCGCTCCGCAGCGCTCCGCCCCGCCGCCAGCGAGGCGACGGCCAGCGCCGCCAGCAGCGGTCTGCGTCCCTCCAACGCGGCGCGAACCGGTCGCTCGCCGGTATGTTCTCGGCGGGCCGAGGGAAAGGACGGGTGGCGTGAAGCGGAGGACGATCGCAACCTTGGGCGCCGCGGCGGCTGTTCTTGCCGTTACCGCGTCGCCAGTCGATGCGCAGATAGACGATCCGGCGGCTGCCGTGCAGGCCGCCTTGGACAACGCCTGGGTCGTGCTGGCCGGCGTGCTGGTCTTCGTCATGCAGGCGGGCTTCGCCCTCCTGGAGACCGGCCTGACCAGGGTCAAGAACACGACCAACATCTTGGCCAAGAACCTGGCCGACATGTGCATCGGGGTGGTGGCGTTCTTGGCCGTGGGCTATGCGCTGGCCTTCGGCGCGGGCAATCCCTGGTGGGGCACGGAGGGGTTTTTCCTGGCCGGCACCGACCTGGTCGCGCCCGGCTCGAGCGGCAGCGGCAACATCAGCACGGCCGCGTTGTTCTTCTTTCAGGCGGTCTTCGCCGCCGCCGCGGTCACGATCGCCTCGGGTGCCATGGCCGAGCGCACCCGCTTCAAGGCGTACCTGCTGTTCAGCGCCACGATGACCGCGTTCGTCTACCCGATGGTGGTCCACTGGACCTGGGGAGGCGGGTTCATCGCCGACATCTCGATCAACGGGGCCAGATTCAGCGACTTCGCCGGGTCGGCGGTGGTACACGGCACCGGTGGCGCCGCCGCTCTCGCCGGCGCGGTGTTCCTGGGCCCTCGCCTGGGCAAGTACACCCCGGACGGGCGGCCCCGTCAGATCGCCGGCCACGCCACGCCGATGGTCGTGCTCGGCGTGTTCATCCTCTGGTTGGGCTGGTTCGGCTTCAACGCCGGCTCGCAGCTGGCCGCCACGGCGGGAAGCCCCGTGACTCGGGTCATCTTCAACACTGCCCTCGCCGGCGCCGCGGGAACGCTGGCCGCGGGCGCGGTGGTGTGGCGCCGGCAGGGCCAGCCGGACATGGCGATCATCTCCAACGGCACGCTGGCGGGGCTCGTGAGCATCACCGCCGGCTGCGCCAGCATGAACGTGCTCGGGACCATCGTGACCGCCTCACTCGCCGGTGCACTCGGCGTGTATTCGATGTCCTTCATCGAGCGCAAGCGAATCGACGACCCGATCGGCGCCGTTTCGGTCCACGGGGTGTGCGGGTTCTGGGGCACGCTGGCGGTCGGTCTGTTCGCCCGCTACGACGACGGCTACCTCGGCCGGGACAACGCCGGGCTGTTCTACGGCGGAGGCGGCTACCAGCTGGTTGTGCAGCTCATCCTCGTCGCCGTCGTGGCCGGCTGGGTGTTGGTCACGACGGGTGCCCTGTTCGCGGTGCTGCGCCGCTACGGGCTCCTGCGGGTGTCGCCGCAGGAGGAGGCGCTGGGCCTCGACCTCAGCGAACACGGCATCGGCGCCTATCCGGAGGACGTCTTGCCGCGCGACGCGCGGGCCTACCAACCGCCCGATCCGGCCGCCGGTTAGGTGGCTGCCGGCAGGAGATCTCCGACCAGCGAACCGAGTGAACCGCCATGATCAAGCCGCGGAACCTCGCGATGCTCATGCAGCGTCAGGCCGACCTGGTGTCGACCAGCGTGTACGCCGCGGCGAGGCCTACCTGCTACGTCTCCTATCACGACGCCGACTTCAGCGAGGTGGAGGGATTCATCAGGCAGTTCGGCACCGAGTTCGTGCCTCGCTGCATCGGCGTGACCGAACAGGACAGATTCGTCGGCAGCCTCGACGATCATTACATCATGAGTTGCGTGCGCGAGGAATGCCTCGGAGATTCGACGGTCACGATCGTGCTCGTCGGCAAGGAGACCTGGCACCAGCGGTTCGTCGACTGGGAAATAGCGGCGTCGCTCATCTCGAGCCCGACTCGGACTCGCAACGGGATCCTGGCGCTGCCCCTTCCCTCGATGAGGAACAGGGTCATCCTCCCCGAGCGCATCCGGGACAACCTCGCGGCCGGCGACGACGCGCCGTCTTGTGCGACCTTCGAGAGCTATCCGACCTCGCGGGATGCCTTCGTGGCGCAGCTTGGGCGCGCCGTCGCCGCTCGGTCCGATGCAAGCAGCGAGGTACACAACAGCCGACCGCTTCGCCGGACGGACTCTCCCTGAGGCGTCAGCGGGCCTCTCCTTGAGGGCGCGTGCGGGCCCGCTGCCCGCCCGCACGGGCGCGTCTAGGATTCCGTCGGCTGGAAGGAGGCGAGCCTGATGCGAGTTGGCGTTGACATCGGCGGGACCTTCACGGACGCGGTGGCCGTCGACGACGATGGCCGTATCCGCACCGCCAAGGTCCTCACCACACCGAGACGGCTGCACGACGGCGTGCTGGCGGCGCTTGAGCGGCTGGAGGTGGACTGGGGCCGCCTGGAATCCATCACCCACGGCACCACCGCGGGCCTCAACGCGTTCCTCGAGCGCCGGGGCGCCAGGGTCGCCCTGCTCACCACCCGCGGCTTCCGCGACGTGTACGAGCTGGGTCGCGCCAACCGGCCCGACATGTACAACGTGCGCTATCGCCAGCCGCAGCCGCTGGTGCCCCGGCGTTGGATCTTCGAGATCGACGAGCGGATCGCCGCCGACGGCTCGGTGCTCATCTCGCCCGACGACGAGGCGGTGCGGGCGCTGGGGCGCAGGCTCGGCGGCGAGTTCGAGGCCGTGGCCGTCTGCTTCCTGCACTCCTACGCCAACCCCGACCACGAGCGCCGCGTGGCCGAGCTGCTCGCCGACGCAGCGCCGTCGCTGGCGGTCGTCTGCAGCCACGAGATCGCCCCGGAGTGGCGGGAGTACGAACGCACCAGCACCACCGCCATAGCCGCCTACGTGGCGCCCATCGTGCAGAGCTACCTGACCGAGCTGGAGCAGCAGGTCACACGCCGCGGGCTGCGCGGGCCGCTGCGCGTCATGCAGTCCAACGGCGGCGTGATGATGGCCTCCATGGCGCGTCGCAAAGCCATCCAAACCTTGTTCTCCGGTCCCGTCGGCGGCACGATCGCCTGTGTCGCTGTGGCCGAGCAGCTCCAGGACGAAGTGGACGTCAGCCAGCTCATCTGCGTGGACATGGGCGGAACGTCCTTCGATGTGAGCCTGGTCGTGGACGGCGAGGCCGACGTGGAACTGGAGTCGGAGCTGGAGCGGCATCCGGTGCTGTCGCCGACGGTGGCGATCCACACCATTGGCGCAGGCGGCGGCAGCGTGGGCCACGTCTCGGCCGGGGGCCTGCGGGTCGGCCCACGCTCGGCGGGCGCCGAGCCGGGTCCGGCGTGCTACGGCGCCGGCGGGCATGAGCCCACCGTCACCGACGCCAACCTGCACCTGGGCCGGCTGCCGTCGATCGCCCGTCTGGCCGGAGGCATGGCGCTTGACGCCGCGGCCGCCAAGTCGGCGCTGGCAGCGGTGGGCGAGCACCTGAGCCTCGACGCCGACGCTCTGGCAACGGGCATGGTGGCTGTGGCCGACTCCACCATGGCCAACGCCATCCGCGAGATCACCGTGCTGCGCGGCATCGACCCCCGCTCGTTCGCCTTGGTGGCCTTCGGCGGCGCCGGGCCGCTGCACGCCGCCGCTCTGGCCGACGAGCTGGAGATCAACACTGTGGTGGTCCCCGCCGACCCGGGCGTCCTGTCGGCCTACGGGATGCTGCACACCGACATCCGCCACGACGTGGTCCAGAGCTTCTACGCGGCGGTCGCTGAAACCACCGAGGGGGCGGTGGCGGCCACTCTGGCCGAGCTGGCCGAGCGTGCCCGACTGCTCGTGAAGGAGGACGGCATCGACGAGCGCGCCATCGCCTTGGAGCCGTCGGCGGATCTGCGCTACGTGGGCCAGGAGTACACCGTGACGCTCCCGCTGCCCGACGGGCCGGTGCTGGCAGACTTACCCCAGCGGTTCGCCGAGGCGCACGAGGTGCGCTACGGCCACAGCAACCCGGCCGAAGACGTGGAGTTCGTGAACCTGCGGATGACGGCGCGCGGCTCGCTGCGCCGCCCCGACGCCGTCGAGCTGCCGACCGGCGCCACCGGCGAACCCGCCGCCGTCGAGCGCACCTGGTTCGCTGGCGCCTGGCTGCCCACGCCGGTACATCGGCGCGGGTCGCTGGGCGCCGGCGCTGCCGTCGCGGGCCCGGCGATCGTCCTGGAAGACGCCTGCACGACTCTGGTGCCCCCGTCGTGGACGGCTTCGGTCTCGACGCGCGGCCATCTCGTGCTGCGACGGTCCTGAGTCGCCGGTGGCGCGTCGGCCGTAGCGGCGACGGCTCAGCGAAGCAACGACAACCGAGGAGCGAACATCATGCGCATTCTGCTTATCAACCCGCTGGGGGTGAACGTCTACGACGAGCTCGTCGATGAGGTGGTCCGGCCCGCGGTCAGCTCCGACACCGAGCTGACAGTGCGGTCTCTGGCCGGCACCGGTGTGCCCGAGACGGCGTTCCTGCCGGCGGCGTCCCTGCTCATGAACCAACTGCTCTCGGCCGTGCAGCAGGGTGAGAGCGACGGCTTCGACGCGGTCGTGATCGGCTGCGCCTCCGACCCGGGGCTCGTCGACGCCAAGGAGCTGGTTTCGATCCCGGTGACCGCGCCGATGGAGGCTGCCGTCGCCACCGGCCGCGCTTTCGGGCGTCTCGCCGTCGTGGCGCCGCGCATCGACAGCGGCGAGGGTGAGAACCTCCCCCAGGACGCCAACTGGGCGCGTCGCCTCGTCAGTTCGTACGGCGGCGACCAGATCTTCGCGGGCGTGTTCTCGGCGCCCTGCCCGCACCCGCCCGCCGACTTGGTGGAAGACCTGCTCGCCGAGGATCCCCGGAAGCTGCGGGCCACCGTTCGGGACGGGATGGCGTCGTCCATCTCGGGACCGGCCGGTGACGCCGCCGAGGCCGCCTGGCGTGACCACGACGCTTCGGTGCTGTTCTTCGCATGCACGATCTGGTCGGGCCTCCTTGACCCGGTGCGCGACCGGGTGCCGGTGCCGGTGCTGGATCCGCTGATCACCCCGGTCCGCTACGCCGAGATGCTGTCCGGAGCGGGGCGGAAGCTCTAGGAGGCCTCCGGTCCGCACCACCGGTAGGAGGCGCTGAGGTGCCGCTGGCCATCTACATCGGCCGCCGGCTGGTGTTCCTGTTGGTGGCGCTGTTCGGCGTGTCGCTCATCACCTTCGTGGTGACCCGAGTCCTGCCCGGCAACCCCGCCTACCTGATCGTCGGCGTGCAGGCCGATGAGTCCACGGTGGAGGCGGTCATCGAGCGCCTCGGCCTCGACGAGCCGATCCATGCGCAGTACGGGCACTACATGCGCCAGGTCTTCTCCGGGGATCTCGGCGACAGCTGGCGCACGAAGAACCCCGTGACCACCGACATCGCCGACCGCTGGCCGGCCACCATCGAACTGGCGTCGGCGGCGGCAATCCTGTCTATCGGCTGGTCGGTGCCCTTCGGCGTCGTCTCGGCGCTGCGGCGTCGCTCGCTGTCGGACCGCCTGGCGAATGTGGCCTCGGGGCTCGGGGTGTCCATCCCCGAGTTCTGGCTCGGGATCATCCTGATCCTGGTCTTCTTCTTCCACCTCGACTTCGCCCCGGCGCCCATCGGGCGGACGCTGGGGACAGTGCCACCGGAGGTCACGGGTCTGTACACCCTCGACTCGCTGATCGCGGGCGACTGGGGGGCGCTGCGGTCGTCGCTGGCGCAGCTCGCCCTGCCGGCCATCACCTTGGCCATCACCACCGGCGGGCCGCTGCTACGGGTGACCCGTGGCTTCATGCGCGAGACCATGGCCTCCCACCACATCCGTTCGGCGCGGGCGCTGGGCGTGCCGGAGCGGTCGATCGTGCTCCGGCACGCCCTGCCGAACGTGCTGCTGCCGGTGTCCACGATGGCGGCGCTCATGTACGGCTACTTGCTGGGGGGTACCGTGCTGGTGGAGTTCGTGTTCGCCTGGCCCGGCATCGGCAAGTACGCCATCGACTCCATCGCCGCCTCGGACTACGCGCCGGTGCTGGCCGCCGTGCTGCTCAGCGCCTGCAGCTACATCCTGGTCTACCTCATCATGGACATTCTGCACTTCGTTATCGACCCGAGGACGCGCACGTGAGCATCTCGCTGCCGAGCGCCCCGGGGGCCGCCACGCCCACCGGCGAGAGTCACCCCGTCGGCGGCGCGCGGCCGCTGCGGGCGCTCGTGGCCATCGCCACGCTGGCGATCCTGCTAGTGGCCCTGTTCTGGGCGCCGGAGTGGCGCTCGCTGCGGGCCGTCCTGACCGTGCTGGCCGTGCTGGTGGTGCCCACGGTATGGGACTCCGCCGCCCGGACCGTCCGCGCCTCGGTGGCCGCCATGCTGGGGCTCATCCTGCTCGCCCTCATCGGGCCGCTGTTCACGCGCGATCCGCTCATGCTGGACGTGGGCGCCTCGCTGACAGGCCCCAGCGGCGACCTCTGGTTCGGCACCGACCAGTTCGGCCGCGACATCTTCGCCCGGGTGATACACGGCGCGCAGCTCGACCTCGGCGTGGGCTTCAGCGCGGCCGCCCTAGCCGTGCTGGTGGGTATGCCGCTGGGGGCGCTGTCGGTGTTCGCCTCGGCGCACCTCCGCGGCGGTGGCCTGTTCGACTCGGTGCTGCTGCGCGTCTCGGAGTCGTTCCAGGCCTTCCCGACCTTGCTGCTGGCGCTGGGCATCGTGGCTGCGGTGGGTCCGAGCATCCCCATCCTCATCTTCATCATCTCCATCGTGAACGTGCCGGTGTACCTGCGCCTCACCCGCAGCGCCGTGGCGCCTATCGTGAACGCCGACTTCGTCTTGGCGGCCCGCTGCGCCGGCCAGCCGGTGCTGAAGATCCTGCTGCGGCACATCCTGCCCAACGTCCGCCAGGTGGTCCTGGCGCAGTTCTCGGTGAACGTGGCTTGGGCCATCCAGATCTTGGCGGCGCTCAGCTTCGTCGGCCTCGGCGTTCCGGTGCCGACGCCGGAGTGGGGCGCCATGGTGCGCGACGGCTACGAACAGCTCGTCTACGGCCGCTGGTGGGTGGCGCTGTTCCCCGGTCTGGCGATCCTGTTGACTGTCCTGACGCTGAACCAGCTCTCCGACCGCGTCCGGCACATCGCATGAGCCCCGCCGCCGCTCCCGACGCAACGGCGCCGCCCGCGGTGGATGCGCAGCCCGGCGCCGCGGCCGCGCCGGTCCTCGACGTGGCCGACCTGACCGTCGGATTCGGCAGCGCGGCCAAGCGTCGCTCGATTCCCCTCCAAGGCATCCACCTGCAAGTCGCCGCCGGCGAGCGGATGGCCCTCGTGGGCGAGTCCGGTTCGGGCAAGAGCCTCACCGCCGCGGCGGTGCTGGGGCTGCTGCCCGAGGGCGCCGAGGTGATTCGGGGCTCGATCCGCCTCGACGGCGAGGAGCTCATCGGCGCCTCCGAGCGGCGTCTGCGCGCCCTGCGCGGCGGCAGCATGGCGATTATGTTCCAGAACCCCCGCGCCTCGCTGAACCCCGTGCTCACCGTGGGGGGCCAGATCGCCGAGGTCATCCGGGTTCACGGCTCAGCGGGCCGCAAGGAGAGTTGGGCCCAGGCGGTCGAACTGCTGGCGGAGATGGGAATCCCCAACGCAGCGCGCCGGGCCAAGGACTATGTCCACCAGTTCTCCGGCGGGATGGCGCAGCGAGCTGCCCTGGCCATGGCGCTGTCCTGTCGGCCCGATCTGCTCATAGCCGATGAGCCCACCACCGGCCTCGACGCCACGCTGGCCCAGCAGGTGCTCGAGCTGGTCGTGGAGCGGGTGGCGATGCGGGACGCCTCCCTGCTGCTGATCACCCACGACATCGCCGTGGCCCGCAGCCACTGCGAGCGGACCACGGTCATGTACGCCGGCCGTGTGATGGAGTCCGGCCCGACCGCCTCGCTCACCGGCGATCCGAAGAATCCCTACACCGCCGCCCTGCTCAAGGCGTTCGGGACAGTCGATCAGCGGCGGATGTACGCCATTGGCGGCGTGGTGCCGACGCTGCTGGGCGAACTCGCCGAGTGCGCCTTCGCCGACCGGTGCCCGCAGGCCGGCCCCGAGTGCCGTGACGGCGTTCCCGAGCTGCGCCGCCTCGAGGACCGCCGCGTGGCGTGCGTGAAGGCATGAGCCCCCCCACCGCCCCCGCCGACGGCCCCGTGGTCGAGGTGCGCGAGCTCATCAAGGACTACGTGACCCGCGACGCCCGGCTGCGCCAGCACACGGCCCGGGCCGTCGACGGCGTCAGCTTCGAGATTGCCCCCGGCGAGACCTTCGCCATCGTGGGTGAGTCCGGCTCGGGCAAGACGACGGTGGGGCGGGTGTTGCTGAAGCTCACCCCGGCCACCGACGGCGCGGTGACCTTCCGCGGCGAGGGGATCCTGGACATCCCCGAGCGGCGCTTCCGGGCGCAACGCCGGCACATGCAGATGGTGTTCCAGGATCCGCTGGCGGCGTTCGACCCGCAGACGACGATTCGATCCAGCCTGCGCGAGTTCACCCGGCTTAGCGGCATCGCCAGCCGTGCGGCGCAGAACGAGGCCATCGCCGAAGCGGTGCGCAGCGTCGGCCTAGAACCCGAGATCGCCGACCGTCGCCCCTCCCAAGTCAGCGGCGGACAGCTCCAGCGCCTCAGCATCGCCCGCTCGCTGCTGCCCGAGCCCGATCTGCTGTTCCTCGACGAGCCGACTTCGTCGCTGGACGTGTCGATCCGCGGTCAGATCGTCAACCTGCTGTTGGACCTGCAGGAGCGCAAAGACTTGGCGTACCTGCTCGTCGCCCACGACCTGCGCGTGGTCTACGCCATGGCGCAGCGGGTGGCGGTCATGTACCTGGGGCAGTTCGTGGAGGTCGGCTCGCGGGATCAGGTGTACGCCGATGCCCGGCATCCCTACACGCGGGGCCTGCTGGAGGCCGCCGAGCTGGACGAACCAGCGCGCCGCGGCGAGCCGGTGCGGCTCGTCGGTGAGATCAGCGAGGAAGCGGCTGCCAAGCCCGGCTGCCGCCTGAGCCAGCGTTGCCCGTTCGCGGTGCAGCGCTGCGAAGATCCGCAACCCCTGCGCGAGACCGCCGCGGGGCATCTGGTGCGATGCTGGCGGGCTGTGGAGCAGCCCGTCGAGATCGGCCTCGCCGCCCTCGCGTGACGAACAAGGAGACTCCGATGACCCAGGTCGATCCGGTCACCACTGAGGTGATCCGCAACGCCTTCATCTCGATCGCCTCGCAGATGAACAACAACTTGGCCCGCTCGGCCTACACGCCGATCATCTACGAGATGAAGGACTGCTCGGTGGGCCTGTTCAACCAGAACGCCGAACTGCTGGGCCAAGCGCCCGGCCTGCCGATCTTCCTGGGAAGCCTCGAGGCGGCCATCAACGCCACCACCGAGCACTTCGGGGGCCCGGAGATCTACAAGCCCGGCGACGTCTACGCGGTCAACGACAGCTACCTCGTGGGCAGCCACCTCAACGACGTGAGCGTCTTCTCGCCCATCTTCCATGAGGGCGACCTAGTGGGATTCGGCGCCACCAAGGCGCACTGGATGGACATCGGCGCCAAGGATCCCAGCCAGACCAACGACGCCACCTCGATCTACGAGGAGGGCTACCGGCTCGGCCCCACCCACCTGTACCGGGAGGGCCGCCCCGAGTCCGGCGTGCTGCAGTTCATCTGCCGCAACAGCCGCCTGCCGCGTTCCATCTGGGGCGACCTGCACGCCCAGATCGCCGCCTGCCGAACCGGCGAGCGCCAGTTGGGCGAGCTGATGGACCGCTTCGGGCGCGCCACGGTCGAGGAAGCGGCCGATGTGGTCTTCGAGCAGTGCGAGAGGCTAGACCGCGCCGTCGTGGCGGCGGTCCCCGACGGCACCTTCGTCACCGAGGGCGAGATGGACAGCTGGGGCCCCGGCGGCGGACCTGTGTACGTGCGGGCGACGGTGACCGTGGCGGGCGACGAGATGGTCCTCGACCTCAGCGGCTCCTCGCCGCAGACGCCCGGCTGCATGAACTGCGGCTTCGCGCAGACCGTCGCCGCGGCCCGCTTGGGCTACAAGCTGCTCATCAACCCCGAGGTCCCCGTCACCGCCGGCACGTTCCGCAACCTGCGCCTCGTCGCCCCGGAGGCCTCGATCTTCGACGCCCGCGAGCCGGCGGCGTGCCAGTACTACTACCCGCACCTGGGCATGATGATCGACCTGTTCATCAGCGCGCTGGCGCCGAGCATGCCCGAGGCGGTGGTCGCCGCGCAGCCCGCCGACCCCATGAACGTGCTCTTCGTGGGCAAGGATCCCGCCACCGGCGAGCCGTTTGTGACCGGCGAGGCGACCGCGGTGGGCTGGGGGGCCTGGTCCGGCGGCGACGGGACAAACGCCATGATCAACTACGGCGGCGGCGACCTGAAGAACATCCCCGTGGAGGTGCTGGAGTCCCGCTACCCGATCCGCGTCCACCGCTACGCCCTGGCACCGGACTCCGGCGGGCGGGGCCGCTGGCGGGGCGGCTGCGGCGTGGAGCGAGAGTACGAGGTGCTGACCGACGGTGTCACGCTGTCGACCTGGTTCGAGCGCACGACAACGCCCGCCTGGGGGCTGTTCGGCGGCGAGCCGGGCAGCAAGACCGAGGCGGTGATGACCGTGGACGGGCGTTCGGAGTCGGTCATGAAGGTGAACCGCTACCCCGCTCCCAAAGGCAGCCGCCTGCGGGTCGCCACCGGCGGCGGCGGCGGTTACGGCGACCCGGCCGAGCGCTCCGAGGACGACATCCGGCGCGACCTGATCGAGGGCTACACGACGGCGCTGCCGCCGGGGATGGAGATCGATCTCGGCAACGGGTCAGGCAACGGCGCCAGGGGGAACGGCTCGTGAGCGCCGCCTTGGCGCTGCGAATCCGCGGCGCCGACTGGCTGGACGTGGCCTCAGGCGAGACGGCGCCACGCGACCTGCTGGTGGACGACGGGACGCTCTGCCACGACGACGGCCGCGAGGCGGTCACCGTCGACGCCGCCGGCCTAACGGCCATGTTCGGCCTGTGGGACTGCCACTCCCATCCCGGCGGCCTCATGTACGACAACGCCGGAGTGGGCTTCTTCGAGGGCCTGGCCGACCGCACCATCCGCGCCGGGGAGAACTTCGCCGGGGCAGTGGCGGCGGGAGTCACCGGCGTGCGCTGCCTGGACGAGGCCGACGAGCTGGACTTGGCCTGGGGTCGGGCGTACGCAGCCGGGACCTCGCTGGGCCCGCGTGTCACCGGCGCGGGCCGAGCGCTGCGCACCACCGCCGGCCACGGAACCTGCTACCCGCGGCACTACACCGGCATGAACATGGAGCTGGTTTGCGACGGACCCGACGCCATGGCCAAGGCGGTGCGCCGCCAGCTGGAGCGCGGCGCTCAGTGGATCAAGGTCATGCTCACCGGCGGCCTCTACAGCCCGCACGAGACCTGCGACGGCGGGCAGTTCACCGTCGCGGAGCTGGACGCCGTCATGGAGGTCGCCAACCTGCGAGGCATTCCGGTGGCGGCGCACTGCGGCGGCGCCGAGGTGGCCATCGCCTTCTCCGAGCGGGGCGGACGATCGGTGGAGCACGGCTACCTTCTCAACGAGGAGGCCGCCGCCGTCATGGCCGCCAACGGCACCTGGCTGGTCCCCACAGTCGGTGTGACGCATGACCAGGAATACATCGAGGCCGAACAGTGGCCGAAGCACGCCGCCGAGCGCTCTCGGGAGGTCATGCCCGGCCACGCCGAGGCCCTGAAGATGTGCATCGCCGCCGGTGTGCGCATCGCTGTCGGCGCCGACCTGAACCCCATCGGGGAGCGGCTGCACCGCGAGCTGGAGATGATGGAGCGGGCCGGCATGGACCGCCGCTCGGTGCTGCACGCCGCCTCGGTGGGGGGGCGCCAGCTCAACGGTTTCGGCGGTGCCTCGGCTCCGGTGCCGGGGGCGGCGGCCGACCTGATCCTGACCGAGGAGAACCCCATGGAATCCCTGAGCACCCTCCGGTCGCCACGCCTGGTGGTCTCCCACGGCCGCCCAGCGGCCGGTGCCCTGGCGACCGGCCACGCACACTGAAGACCGATAGGAGGCCGCGATGACAGCGCAGATGACGTTCGACTACGCCGCCCGGCGGGCGGAACTCGGGGCGATCCTGACCTCTGAGGGCGTGGACCTGGCCTGGCTCCCCACCGGCGGCGATCTGGAGTACCTCACCGGCCTGCAGCGGCGGGTGCCCACTTTCGGCGACGTGAACTACACCCACGGCTGGGTGGCCGGCGCGTTTATCCTCCCCGGGCGCGACCCGATCTTCCTGCTGCCGCGCAACTTCGTGGAGTTCGACCTGCCCGACGGCGTTCCCGGCGAGGTCATCAGCGTGGACGAGATGGACGACGGCGACGCCCTGTTCGCACAGGCCGCCGCCGCCCTGGGCCCCGCCGAGCGGATCGCCGTCGGCGCCCGAACCTGGGGATCGGCCATCATGCGCCTGCTGGCGGCCTTCGGCGGGGCGGAGTTGGTGGACGCCAGCCGCCTCGTGAACCGCATGCGCCGGATCAAGACCCCCGACGAGCTGGCCCTCATGAAGAGGGCCTGCCTGCTGGCAGACAACGCCATGGCCGAGGTCAGCGACCGTGTGCGCGCCGGCGTGACCGAACTCGAGCTGGGCGAGGAGGTGAACTACCACCTGCTGCGCCTCGGGGCGCGCACCTGGTCGTTCGACACCGCCGTCTGGTCGATGGGACCCGGCGACGACCGCGACGCCAACGTGCGCATCTCCCAGCAGGCGCTGCGCGGCGACAGCGGGATTTCCTTCGACTTTGGTGCCGTGATCGAGGGCTACTGCTCGGACTTCGGACGCACGATCCACATCGGCGACCCCGGCGAGGAGTACCGACGGGTCTACGAAGTCGTGATGGCCGCCCAGCAGGCTGGCATCGACGCGGTGCGGCCGGGCGCAACCGCCGCGGCGGTACACCGGGCCACGCGTAAGGTGATCGTCGAAGCTGGCTACGGCGACTGGTTCCGCCACCGCACCGGCCACTGCATCGGCTTGGACGTACACGAGGAACCGTTCATCTCGCCCGAGGACAACACGCCGCTGGAAGCGGGCATGACCTTCACCATCGAGCCGTCGGTGTTCTGGCCCGGCCGGGTGGGCGTGCGGGTCGAGGACATCGTGGTCTGCACGCCCTCCGGCGGTGTGAAGCTGAACGAATACCCCACCGACCTCGTGGCCAACGACTGATGACGGCGCCGGGCGCGCTCGTCACTGGCGGGGCGCGTGGGATCGGGCGGGCGATCGCGGAGCGGCTGGCGCGGCGCGGCGATGTGGTGTTCATCGGCGATCTGGGCTCGACCGCGGCAGCCACGGTCGCCGAGTTGTGCGCCGAGGGCTTAGCGGCCCACGGTGTCGAGTTGGACGTGCGCGATCCGGGGTCGCTGGCCGCTGCGGTTGCTGCCGTCGAGGAGGCGGCGCCGCTCACGACCATGGTCAACAACGCCGGGGTGGGCTGGATCCGGCCCCTCGTGGAGGTGACGCCGCAGCAGTTCGACGACCTCATGTCGATCAACCTGCGGGGCGTGTTCTTCGGGATCCAGGCCGCTGCCCGGGTGATGGCCGACCGGGGCGGCTGCATCGTGAACACCGCCTCCACGTCGGCCTTCACCGCTTCGACGACGCCGATGGTGCCCTATGACACTTCGAAGGGCGCGGTGCGGATGCTCACCATCGCCGCGGCCCGCGAGCTGGCACCGCTGGGGATCCGGGTCAACGCCGTGGCACCCGGAACGGTGGACACTGCGCTCACCCGCTCCGTGCTCGACGACCCCGGCGTGCTGGAGCGACAGGCCGCCGAGCGCATCCCGTTGGGCCGCCTCGGCAAAGTCACCGACATCGCCGCGGCGGTGGACTTCTTGAGCTCCGAGGCGGCGTCGTATGTGACCGGCCACGTCCTCGTGGTCGACGGCGGCTGGCTCACGTGAGCGCTCGCGTAGCCCGGTAGACCGAAAGGACCTCCCATGTCAGACAGCACAGTCACCACCGAGGCGGCGCCGGAGCCGCGTGGGCCGTATCCGCACGTCCGCATCGACGGCAATCACGTCTGGGTCACCGGCCAGATCGGCCGCGACCCGGCGAGCGGGGACTTCGTGGCCGGCGGTTTCGAGCCCGAGTTCCATCAGGCCATCACCAACCTCTCGGAGATCCTGGCGGAGGTGGGCTGCACCCTGGCCGACGTGGTGCAGACCTGCGTGCAGTTCATCGACGAGGACGACCTGGACTCCATGAACAGCGTCTACGGCGAGCGGTTCCCGGTGCCCTATCCGGCTCGCACCAGCTTCGGCGTGGCGTTCTTGTGGAAGGGCGCCAAAGTGCAGATCGACTGCGTCGCCCGCCGTCCCTGAGGTCGGCTTGTCCGGTCGGCGGGCGGGTCGTCGTTCGCTTCTTCATGTCAGGCCAAAGGCGTCGAGAATCGTCGCCCCGGCCCCTTGTCCGGTCGGCGGCAGGTATCTAGGCGGAGCCGGGAGGGCGTATCGTCACGCGGTCAGGGATCCGAAGGGAGGCCCCATGTCTGAGGAGTCGAAGCCAGCGGCCGGCGGTGTCCGGCCAGACCTCTGGTCTCGCACGTATCAGGTCGGCGTCGTGGTGCGCGACATCGAGGCGGCTGCGGCGTTCTACGAGCGCCTCGGCATCGGCCCGTTCGAGGAGGGACCGTCGGCCCACACGCCGGTGCGCAAGATCTACGGCGTCGACGCTCCGGACGTGGCGGTGAAGGGCCTCACCGCTCAGATGGGCAACATTGAGTTCGAGTTGCTGCAGCCGGTGGCCGGCGAGGGCATTCAGGCCGAGTTTCTGGAACGGCACGGCGAGGGCGTCGTGCATCTCTGCGCCTACACCGACGACATCGACCGCGACATCGCCGACCTGACCGGCCTCGGCCACGAGGTGATCTCCTACGGGGAGGTCTCCGACGGCGGCCGTTTCGCCTACTTCGAGACCCGCCAGGTCGGCGGCCTAGTCCTCGAGCTGTTCCAACCAGGCGAGACCTTCACCTAGTTTGCGAGCCGTCACAGCAGCGGGCGTAGACTGCGCCGCGTCTGGCGGGCGGCGCCCAGCCGTCGCCGCGGATCGGGACCGAGCGAGGAGGAAGCCGGATGGTTGACTACGACAAGGCGGAGATTGCCTACCCGGAGTTGAAGGAGTTGGCCGACGCCATCGAGGACGGGCCCGCCGACCGGCTGGCACGCACCAAGGAGGGCGGCCACATCGACCACGAGGGTCAGCGCCGCTACCTCGAGCGCTACCACGAGGTCGCTGCCGATGACCCGATCCAGCAGGGCTGGGACGCCAACGAGAACGAGTTCCACGCCAAGACCCGCATCTTCTCGGTGCTGGCCGACGCTATGGAGGTCGAGCTAGGCAAGGAGGAGGGCCGGGCGGCCGTGTCGCGCGCCCGCCAGCGCCAGGGCGAGCAGATGGGCAAGCAGATGGCCGAGCGGTCCCGCGCCAAGGGCGACCGCCTCAGCCTCAACAATTTCTTCAAGGAGTTCTGGAGCTACTTCGCCTGGTCGCCCAAGCTGGACACCGAGCGCTACTTCGAAGACGACGGCAACATGGCCAAGTATGTGCTGCGCCTCAACTGCCCCATCGGCGACTACCTGCGCGACAACGCCCCTGACGTGGAGTACTCCTCCAACTTTTGCGACCTCGACGAGCACATCGCCGTCACGTACAACCCCAACATTCGCTATTCCCGCAAGCGCTGGGTGCCCGCCGGCGATCACTACAGCGAGCTGGTCTGGGAGCTCGACAGCGACGACGTCGAGAACTGAGCCTGACGGCTCGCGTCAAGTCGGCGGTGCGGTCGGGGTGCGGTTTGCCTCTTGGCCGCGGGCGCAAGGCATCGCAGATCAACCTTCCGACCCGCTCCCGTGGTTGAACTCTTGAGGACCGACCAATGAGGATGCGCGCCCTGCTCATGGTGGGTGAGAACCGGCTGGAGATGGCCGACATCGCCATCCCCGAGCGGCCCGCCAACTGGGCTCTCGTGCGGGTGCGCGCCTCGGCGCTGGGGCTGTTCCACCAGCAGATGGCGGCGGGCATGATCGACACTGGCGGGCTGCCGCGCATCCTCGGCCATGAGGTCGTGGGCGAGATCGTCGAGGCCGACTCGCCGGCGACGCCGCCGCCGGGATCACTCGTCGTGGCCGACGCCGTGGTGGGCTGCGGGGTGTGCGAATGGTGCGTGCGCGGCAGCGAGAGCATCTGTCCGTGGATGCGCCATCTGGGGATCGACCTCGACGGCGGCTTCGCCGACTATGCGCTCGTGCCCGAGTCCAACGTGTTCCCGCTGGCTGCGGACACGCCGCTGGACGAGGCGGTGATGCTGTCCTCGGCCCTCCCGGCGGCGGTCCACGGGATGCGGCGCTCGGGCGTCGGCGCGGGCACCCGGATGGTCCTCTCCGGTGTCGGCAGCATCGGCTTCACGGTTTGCCAGGTGGCTCGGGCGATGGGCGCCACCAAGATCGTGGCCGCGGATGTGGCGGCCGACCATCTGGCCGCCGTGGCGCCCTGGGCAGACGCCACCGTCGACGTCTCGGGTCTGTCGCCCGCCGAGTCGGCCGAAGCGCTGCGGGAAGCCCTGGGTGCCCCCCACGGCGCCGACCTGGCCTTCGAGGCGTCCGGCCACCCTTCCAGCGTGGACACCGTGCTGCACGCAGCCCGCCCGGGCGGGACGGTGCTGCTGATGGGCATCGTCCACGGTTCCGCCACGCTGCACTTCGACGACTTCCTGTTCGACTGCATCAAGCGCGAGCTGAACATCATCGCCACCTTCGGCTTCACCCGAGCCGACTTCCTGCTCGGCAACGCCCTGTATGAGTCCGGCGCCCTGGACCTGCGCCCCCTAATCGGCCCGACTGTGCCGCTGGAGGGCGTGCCTGAAGCCTTAGCGGCCATCGCCGCCGACGGCACCGGCGGCAAGCGCCAAATTGTCCAGGTCGCTGGCGACTGAAGATGCCTCTGTCAGCGGCGCGCTCTTGGCCGCAAGCGGACGGGAGCCGGCCAGCTTCCACCCTCTGAGCGTTCGTCCGAGGCAGGCGGCCCGACGGCCCGCGCCGCGGGATCCTGCGGATACGTTTGTGTCTTGACGAGCAGCCACGGCGATCAGGGAGCGGCGATGAACAGCGCGGACAGCAGCCACAGCGCGGGAAGCGGATCGGCCGGTAAGTGCCCCGTGGTGGCCGAGGCGCCGCCCGCACTGACGGGCGCCTTCGCCAACCAGCGTTGGTGGCCCGAGCAGCTGAACCTGCGGCCCCTCAACATGAACTCGCCGCAGCTTGACCCGATGGGCGACGAGTTCGATTACGCCGCCGCCTTCAACAGCCTCGACCTCGCCGCAGTGAAGGCCGACATTGAGGAGGTTCTGACCACCTCGGTGGACTGGTGGCCGGCCGACTACGGCCACTACGGGCCGCTCATCATCCGCATGGCGTGGCACAGCGCCGGCACCTACCGAATCGCGGACGGCCGCGGCGGCGCCGGCTCGGGCACGCACCGCTTCGCGCCGCTCAACAGCTGGCCCGACAACGCCAAC